>DASXQW010000355.1:0-2918 GCA_036506975.1 Casimicrobiaceae bacterium
GTCGGCACGGCGCTGCCGACGATTGCGCGCGAGTTGGGAAGCTTCGAGCTCTACCCGTGGATCGTTGCCGGGTATCTCATCACCGGCACGACGACGGTCCCGCTCTGGGGCCGCCTGGCCGACATCCGCGGCAGGAAACCGGTCCTGCTCGCCGGCCTCGCCATCTTCGTCATCGCGTCGGCGCTGTGCGCTTGGAGCCCATCCATGCTCTGGCTGATCGCGTTCCGCACGCTGCAGGGAATCGGAGCCGGATGCATCCAGCCCGTGGTGTTCACGACCGTCGGCGACATCTTTCCGCTTGCGCAGCGCGCTCGCCTCCAGGGCTTCTTCAGCAGCATGTGGGCGATCGCGGCGATCGTCGGGCCGGGCCTGGGCGCCCTGTTCGTCTCGACAATCGGCTGGCGTTGGATCTTCACAATCAACATCCCGATCGGCATAGCCGCCGCGGCGCTGCTGTGGGGCTACGCGGAGCGCAAAGACCAAAGAGTCGAGGCCAGGCTCGACGTTCGCGGCGCGGTCCTCCTGACGGTGGGCATCACTGTCCTGCTGATCGGCCTCGGCACCGGCACCCAGAGCGCGACCCCGAACTGGCCCCTTGTCGGAATCGCGCTGTTATTGCTGGGGGCGTTCGTTGCGCTCGAGTGGCGATCGAGAAACCCAACAGTGCCGTTGCGCTTGTTGAGGCATCGCATCATCGGCCCGGCGATGCTGATCGGCCTGATCGCCGGCACGCTCATGTTCGGCGTCACTGCCTACCTACCGCTCTGGGTGCAATCGGTCCAGGGTAGATCAGCCTACGAGGCTGGCGTCGCCGTCGCCGCGATGTCGTTCGGCTGGCCAATCGCGTCGGCGGTTTCCGGGTTCGCGATGGTCCGCATGGGTTACCAGCGCCTGGTAGTGATCGGCGCTCTCGCCCTGCTGGCCGGGAGCATGATGCTTGCTGTCGCCCAACTGAAAAGTGGCCTGCTGTGGACAGGCGGCGCGTCTCTGATCATCGGCGTCGGCATGGGAACATTCACAGCGCCGCTGCTGATTGTCATTCAGTCCAGCGTCGACTGGGCGCGGCGCGGAGCCGCGACTGCGCTCAACCAATTCTCTCGCACGATCGGGGGAGCAATCGGGGTCGCCCTGATGGGCATCGTGCTGCAGCGTTACGTCGGGTCAGCACACGCGCCGCTCGAAGCTCGCGAGGGGCTCTACCGCGGCCTCCACGCCGACTTCATGGGCCTGGTCGTCCTCGCCGCCGGCGTGCTCGTCGCCGGTATCGCGGTGCTATTCGCGTCACGACGACAGCGGCTGGAGACGCGAGCATCAGAGGTAGCCTCGGCAGGCTCCTAGCGTCGACAGCGCGGACGGCGCGCACAGCGACATCTATCCCAATGTGTTTGCGACTTGAACTAGCAAGTCGGATCTAGGCGTTCGAAAGTGGTCGAGTTGTGCCGGGGACGGTGAGCCGGGGTGCCAGTCGAAGCTGATGTGGTTCCCGGACTCATGCGGCCGGCAGATCGCCCGCAACTCCTCGGTCGGCACGAACAAGCACTCGTCGTGGAATCGTTTCTCTTCGCGCAGCCAGGCGAGGGCGACCAGGTAAGTCGAGGGGAAAGGCCGGAAGCTCGAGGCGTGGACCGTCACCGTTCCTGCTGGATGCGCGGCGTCGACACCGATCGTTTTGATCTGGATGCCCAAAACGCGACGCGTCGTCAGGTGAAGAGCTGCCAATTCGGCAGTCTCAAGGTCTGGAAACGGGCGAAACAGGCAGAGATCGCCGCCCGCGGCCAGCAAGCGCGCGACTTCGATCTCGCCGATCGCTCCCAGATCGCTTCGCCACATGGGACGCGGTTCGATAGGGAGCGCGACGGCTTCGACGGGGCTGATTCCGAATCGCTCGACCAGGCGTTCGGTCGGGATCAGGAATGGATACAAGCGGCTTCGCCCTTGCGGATTCATGCCGAAGCGGGCTGAGTAGATCGTCCGCTCGCCGTTGTGAGAAACCTCAGCCAGGCGCTTGAAGTCGCCTTCCGGAATGGCGAGCATCGTCGGGCCTAAGCCGCCTTCGGTGATCAGGCCGCTAACGAGCATCGCGCTGTCGTCCTTCAGGCTGTCCGCCCAGACGACAAAGTGGACCTCGCCATCGTCCAGCTTCGAGCGGCCTTTGGCCTGGATCGAGATCCATTTCTCGTCGGTTCGGCGATGCGCAAGACCATCGATGCCTCGGTCAGAAAGAGGTAGGAAGACGTGCAGCATCCCGCGCGACTGCTCGGTCAGCAGCGCCCACAGGCGGAACTCGAAGACCTGACCGGATGCGCTGACCTCGTCAGACGTCCAGGGTCCGGTCAGTTGCACAGGATCTGGGCCGCCTTCAGATAGACGTCCAGGCACTTCTCGACCGAGGCCAGGTCGACCCATTCGACGTCGGCGTGGGCGCCCTCACCGATCGGGCCATACGCGACGGTAGGGATGCCGGCGGCGTTGGTCAGCGCCATGTCCATCCAGTACGCGACGCCGATTTGCTCCGGGTTGCCGGCGGCTTCGGCGACCGCAACCGCGAGAGGATGGTCGGCTGCCAGCTCGGATGGCGGTCGCTCGAGCAGAAGTCGCGCGCCGTCGATCTCGGTCAGGATCGACTCCGCGTCTTCGCCTGGGATCGTGCGCCGCTCGATCTTGACCACGCAGCGAGCCGGGTAGGTCGACAGTTCCTGTCCGCCTTCGATCAAGGACGCATGAATCGAACCCGTGCCGAGCAGAGGGTGGCGACGGCCCACACGGAGGCTGTTCTCCAGGTCCAGGACCCGGGTCAACGCGGGGGCCATGTGAGCGATCGCGTCCACGCCCAGGTCTGCGCGCGAGCCGTGCGCGGCGACCCCTGTGGTCTCGACCTCCAGCCACACGAACCCTTTGTGCGCGAGACAGAGGCGAAG
>DASXQW010000356.1:0-1994 GCA_036506975.1 Casimicrobiaceae bacterium
CGTATCGCCTTGGCGTTCGCCTCGGCGATCGATAGGATCGCCGCCGCCTGGCCTTGCGCGGTGTTGATTTCGGCTTGCTTCACGCCCTCCGACTGCGCGATGGCCGCCGCGCGCGCGCCGGCAGCGAGGTTGATCTGCTCCTGCTGGCGGCCTTCCGAAGTTGCGATCACTGCCCGCTTCTCGCGCTCAGCGGTGATCTGCGCCTGCATCGCGTGCAGGATTTCCTTTGGCGGCGTGAGGTCCTTGATCTCATAGCGCAGCACCTTGACGCCCCAGTTTGCCGCCGCCAAGTCGAGCGCCTCGACGACCTGCGCATTGATGTGGTCGCGCTCCTCGAAGGTGCGGTCGAGCTCCATCCGGCCGATGACGCTGCGCAAGGTCGTCTGCGCGAGCTGGGTGATCGCGACCACGTAGTTCGACGAACCGTACGACGCCAGCCGCGGGTCGGTCACCTGAAAATAGAGGATGCCGTCGACCTGCAGTTGCGTGTTGTCCTTGGTGATGCAGATCTGCGACGGGACGTCGAGGGGGATTTCGCGCAGGTCGTGCCGATAGGCGACACGATCGACAATAGGCACGACGAAATTGAGTCCCGGCTCGAGTACGGCGTGGAACTTGCCCCAGCGTTCGATGACCAGCGCGTGCTGCTGCGGCACAACGCGAATCGTCTTGACGATGATGATGACCGCGACGATGAACAGCGCGAGCGTGACGATCGAAGAACCCATGGCGATTTCCATATCCCGTTCCTCAGGTGGGTCGGCGGTCGGAGAGAATCAGCACCGATCCCCGCGTCCCGGCGATGTACATCGTCTCGGCTTGTGGCGTTTCGGGCGCCGCGAGCTCCGCGTCCCAGGTCGAGCCGCGATAGGTCACTCGCGCCGTCCGGTCCGGACCCCAGCTCTGCACGCGAACCATCTGCCCGACATCCAGCGCCGTCTGCCGGGGCGTAGCGCCGCGGCCGCGTTTCCATCGTTCCAGTAGCACAACGCCGCCGATGCCCAGCGCGCCCGCGGTCAGCCATTGGTAAGGCGTGCTCCAACCCAGCCACGCGGCGACGCCGCCACAGGCGACCGCAATCCCGACAGCGAGCAGGTAGAAGGTCCCCGTCAACAGCTCCGCCGCGATCAACGCCGCCGCGGCGATCCACCACATCCAGTACGCACTCATCGCTCGGCCTTCCTCCTCGAGCGGAAGGATAAAGGAAATCCGGCGCCGCCGGATGGCGGGCGCGATCCGTGCTCAAGGCGGTCCGCCGGGGATTGTGAAGCACCGGAACGCCCCCAGATTCCGCTATACTTAGCTGTTTCGGATCAATCCCTTCGCGACGCTTACCCGAGGAAAGCATGCCGATTTACGAATACCGCTGCGCGAGCTGCGGGCATAAGCTCGAAGCACTGCAAAAATTCACCGAAGCGCCTCTTTCGGACTGCCCGGTTTGCGGCAAGAAGAGTCTCTCCAAGCTCGTCTCGGCGGCGGGATTTCAACTCAAGGGCAGCGGCTGGTACGCGACCGATTTCAAGAATTCCGGCGCGAAACCGGCGGCGAAGTCCGACGCGGGCAAAGATGGGGAATCCAGGCCGGCGGAAGCCAAGAAGTCGGACGCGAGCAAAGAGGGGGAATCCAGGCCGGCGGAGGCCAAGGGTGCCTCCAAAGGCGACACGAAGAGCGCTTCCCAAGGCGAGAGCAAGAGCGCGAACTCCGGCGAAGCGGCAACCGCGGCGAGTCCCGCGCCTGCAACTGTTCCTACCGCGAGCGAGCGGTGATACCGACGACACAGTGACTTTGAAACGTTACCTGAGACGTTACCTGGTCGCGGGGTTGCTGGTCTGGGTGCCGCTCGGCATCACGATCTGGGTGCTGGTCTGGCTGTTGACGACGCTCGACCAGACGCTGCTGCTGGTCCCGGAGAGCGCTCGGCCCGAGGCCGTTGTCGGCTTCCACATTCCGGGACTCGGCGTGGCCCTGTTCGTGGCCATCCTGCTCCTGACCGG
>DASXQW010000357.1:0-7318 GCA_036506975.1 Casimicrobiaceae bacterium
GTCCCGCTCGCATTCACTTTCGCCTACGCTCTGACGCGCAGCTGCATACCGTGGAAGGGCGGCTTCCGGCTGATCGCGCTGGCGCCGATCCTGTCGCCATCGATGCTGGCGGCGATCTCGTTCATCCAGTGGTTCGGCAACCAGGGCGCCCTCAAGAGCTGGCTTTTCGGCAACACGGTCTACGGGCCGATCGGCATCATCATCAGCGCCGTGTACGCGATCTTTCCGCACGCGCTGATGATCGTGCTGACCTCGCTGCTCCTTGCCGACGGGCGGCTCTACGAAGCGGCGGAGTCGCTCGGCACGCCCCGGCTGCGCAAGTTCTTCACGATCACGCTGCCGGGGGCGCGCTACGGTCTCGTCAGCGCGGCGATGGTCGTGTTCTCATACACCGTCAGCGACTTCGGCATTCCGAAGGTGATCGGCGGCAATTTCAGCGTGCTCGCCATCGACATCTTCAAGCAGGTGATCGGCCAGCAGAACTTCAACCGAGGCGCAGTCGTGAGCCTGGTGCTGCTGCTGCCGGTGCTGCTCGCGTTCATCGTCGACTGGTGGATGCAGGGCCGGCAACAATCGCAGTTCTCGGCGCGCGCCGTGCCGTACGCCCCGAAGCCCAGCCGCGGCTTCGACCTGGCGATGCTGGCCTTCTGCATCCTCGTCAGCGTGTTCATCCTCGCGGTTCTCGGCATGGCGATCTACACCTCGTTCATCAAGCTCTGGCCGTACGATCTGTCGTTCAGCCTGCGGCATTACATCTTCGGCCTGATCGACGGCGGCGTGATCGATTCGTATTTCAACAGCCTCAAGATGGCGCTGCTGACCGCCGCGATCGGCACGACGCTCGTGTTCGGCACCGCATATCTGCTCGAGAAGACGCGCGGCATGCGCGCGCTGCGGGCAATCATTCGACTGCTCGCGACGATTCCAATGGCGGTGCCGGGCATGGTCCTGGGCCTGGGTTACATCTTCTTCTTCAACCACCCGGACGACCCGCTGCACTTCCTCTACGGCGGCATGCTGATCCTGGCGACCTCGACGATCGTGCACTACTACACGTCAAGTCACCTGACCGCGGTAACCGCGCTCAAATCGCTAGACAACGAGTTCGAGGCGGTCTCGGCATCGCTCAAGGTGCCGTTCTACAAGACCTTCTTCCGCGTGACGGTGCCGGTCTGCCTGCCCGCGATTCTCGACATCGCGCGCTATCTTTTCATCAACGCGATGGTGACGATCTCTGCCGTCGTCTTCTTGTATTCGCCCGATACCAAAGTCGCTTCGATCGCGATCATCAACCTCGACGAAGCGGGGGAGATCGGCCCGGCGGCCGCGATGAGCACGCTGATCGTCGCGACGTCGGCGGCGATGTGCCTGATCTACGCGGGTGCGACGCGCTGGCTGCTCGGCACCACGCAGACCTGGCGCAAGCCGACGGTACCGGTATGACCCGGCCGTCGATGTACACTCTCGACCAAGGAGCCACGCGCTGATGAGCAATTTCGACCGCGACCCCGTTCTGCTGACTCCCGGTCCGCTGACGACCTCGCTCGCGACCAAGTCCGCCATGCTGCGCGATTGGGGCTCGTGGGACAGCCGTTTCAATGCCGTGACCGCCCGGGTGCGCCAGCGCCTCACGGCGATCGTCAATGCGGAAGCGACGCACGTCTGCGTCCCCATGCAGGGCAGCGGCACGTTCTCGGTGGAGGCAGCGGTCAACACGATCGTGCCGCGCGATGGCCATGTGCTCGTGCTCATCAACGGCGCATACGGCAGGCGCATGGCCAGGCTGACCGAAATGATGGGTCGCAGGCTCAGCACGTTCGAGACCGCCGACGATGTGCCTACGACCGCGGCCGACGTTGCGCGGCTGCTCGACGCCGACGCGTCGGTCACGCACGTCGGCCTGATTCACTGCGAGACCTCGACCGGCATCCTCAATCCATTGCCCGAGATCGCCGAAGCCGTCGCCAAGCGAGGCAAGCGCCTCATCGTCGACGCGATGAGCAGCTTCGGCGCAATCGCGATCGACGCGCGCGAAATCGCGTTCGACGCGCTCGTCGCGGCTTCGGGCAAGTGCGTCGAGGGGCCGCCCGGGATGGGCTTCGTGTTCGTGCGCCGCAGCGTGCTCGAACAGTGCGCGGGCAACTCGACCTCGCTCGCGCTCGATCTCTACGACCAGTGGGCGTACATGGAGAAGACGACGCAGTGGCGGTACACGCCCCCGACGCATGTTGTGGTCGCGCTCGACGCCGCGCTGACGCAGTTCGAGGCGCAGGGCGGCCAGCCGGCGCGGCTGGCGCGTTACACGGCGAACTGCGAAACGCTGGTTACCGGCATGGGAGAGCTGGGACTTCGCGTCTTCCTCGACCCGCGCATCCAGGCGCCGATCATCGTCACGTTTCACGCCCCGTCCGATCCGAAGTACGCGTTCAAGGAGTTCTATGAGCGCGTCCGCGACAAGGGCTTCATCCTGTACCCGGGCAAGCTCACGCAGCTCGAGACTTTTCGCGTCGGCTGTATCGGCGCGATCGGTCCGGACGAGATGCGCCACGCGGTCAATGCGGTGCGCGATACGCTGCGCGAGATGGGCATCCGCCAGGTCGCGCCGGCCGCCGTCGCCGCGGCGATCAAAGCGGCTTGAGTTGTTCGGAAGTCGGATGCAGCGCGGGCGGACGGCGCAGGGCGTCCAGCGCGGCAAACACCGGATCGCGCGGCAGGATGTGACCGTGTCGGATCAGGAAATCGACGATCACCAGGCTCGCATCGGCGGTGATGTCGTCGGTCGCGAGCACCGCAAGAACATCTTCGGGTGCAGAGAGCCGATGCTCGATCGCTTCCCCATCCTGATTCGCCGGTTCAAAATCGGCCGGCAACCACAAGTCGTGCACGTAAATCGTCTCGCGCTGCAGGCCGTCGGAAGTGGCGCGACAAATGTCGACCGAGCCGGCGCACTGCGCACGACGCGAAAGAGTTTCTGCGATGCCTGCTTCTTCCCACGCTTCCTTGACCAAGGTCGCGGCGGCGTCGGAGCCTGCCGCAATGCCGCCGCCGACGAGGTTGTCGAGCAATCCCGGATCGATCGCCTTCACCGGGCTGCGGCGCGCGAGCCACATCCGCCAACGATCTTCGTCGCGGACCAGCCCGTTCGCGTGCGCCGCAAACGTGTGGACGCCGAAGTATCGCGCTGCGGCGCGCTCGAGCTCGAACAGCGCTTTTTCGCCGGGGGTCGCGGCGACCGCATAGCGCTCGTCACGCCAGGCGCTCAGCGCGCCTTCTGCCGCGAGCGTGCGAGCGACCGCGGCGATCGCTTCGGTACGCGCCTGCGGTGCATCGAGCTTCGGCGCCAATTCGATTCCGCACTTGCTGCGTTGGAACACGGCGGGCCAGCGCGCGAGGCGCTGTGCGCGCTCGGGCGTCACCCAGCCGACGACCTGACTTGCGACGACGAACGGCTCGTACGCGAGCGCCGGCACGGCGAGCGCGCGACCGAGCCGATCGGCGATACGCGCGATCGCGGCCGAAGGAGCTATCCATTTATGCTGCATTCGCGGATTCTATCCGACCGTTCATGAGCAGCGACGTACTGGCATTGTTCGACCTCGACCATACGTTGCTCACGCTCGACAGCGACGAGGCCTGGGTCGAGTTCCTGATCGAAGAGGGATTCCTCGACAAGACGACGTTCGAGCGCGCCAACCACGAGCTGGTCGCACGCTATCGGGCGGGGGAGGCGACGTCGGTCGAATTCACGCACTTCTACCTGTCGACACTCGTGGGTCGGGATCCGGGCCTGCTCGCGACATGGCACGCGACCTACCTCGAGCGCAAGATCCGGCCCGCGATCTCTGCATCCGCTCGCGAGCTGCTCGCTCGCCATCGCGCCGAAGGCCATCTGTTGATCATGACGACCGCGACCAGCCGCTTTCTCACCGCGCCAATCGCGTGGGAGCTCGGCCTCGAGAATCTCATCGCCACCGAGCCCGAGACGAAGGACGGTCGCTACACGGGCAAAGTCGCCGGCACGCCGAACATGCGCGAGGGCAAGGTGACGCGCCTCGAGGCCTGGCTCGGTGAGCGCGACCTCGCGCTAGACCGCTTTCACCAAAGCTGGTTCTACAGCGACTCGGTCAACGATCTGCCGTTGCTGATGCGGGTGACGCACCCGGTCGCGGTCAATCCCGATCCGCCGCTCGCGGCGCTGGCGCGCTTGAAGGGTTGGCCGCAGATCGAGATCAAGTAAACTGCGCGCTCTTTCGCAAACTTGGACACCGCATGAGCGCGCGCATCATCGACGGCAGGGCCCGCGCCGAGCGGCTGACGGCCGAGGTGCGCGCGCAGGTTGCCGCGCGCCTCGCGGCGGGCAAGCGGCCGCCGGGGCTCGCCGTCGTGCTGGTCGGCGAAAACGCCGCATCTCAGGTCTACGTGCGCAACAAACGCCGGGTAACCGACGCGGCCGGCATGATTTCCTTCTCGCACGACCTTCCGGCGGCGACTTCGCAGGAGGCGTTGCTCGAGCTGATCGATCGTCTGAACGCCGATCCCGCCGTGCACGGCATCTTGGTGCAGCTCCCGTTGCCGAAGCCCATCGATCCCGATCAGGTTACCGAGCGCATCGATCCGGACAAGGACGTCGACGGCTTGCATCCCTACAACATCGGCCGGCTGGTGCTCAAACGACCTATGCTGCGGCCGTGCACACCGTACGGCTGCATGACCCTGCTCCGCGACACCAGCGAGGATCTCGTCGGCAAGCACGCGGTGGTCATCGGCCAGTCGAACATCGTCGGCCGGCCGATGGCGCTCGAGCTCCTGATGGCGCGCTGCACCGTCACGATCTGTCACTCCGCGACGCGCGATCTTCTAGGCATCGCGCGCCAGGCGGATATCCTCGTCGCCGCGGTCGGCAAGGCTCGCTTCGTACAGGGCGACTGGATCAAGCTGGGCGCCATCGTCATCGACGTGGGCGTGAATCGCGACGCGGACGGCAAGCTTTATGGCGACGTCGACTTCGCGGCTGCGAAAGAACGCGCGAGCTGGATCACGCCAGTCCCCGGCGGCGTCGGACCGATGACGATCGCGACGCTGCTCGCGAATACGTTGCGAGCAGCGGAGCTGCAGGACGCGTAATGTAGGAACGCGAGGGCATATGACATCACGGGGCATCGCTGTCTTGCCTTTCAGGTTTCTTGCGCTTCTGGCGGTGCTGGCCGCTATCGCGCCCGGAGCTAGAGTTTTCCCGACGATGGTCCTTACGTAGCCTTATGACTCAGAAGGTGGCTCTCCGTTGTTGATGGCGGCAAGCCTCGTCGCTCCGATAGTTCTGCCTCTAGTGTTCGGTGGCGCGCTGTGGTTAGGAGCTGACAGACTGGCTCAGAAGGTTATTGCCTCATCCTAGCCGTGATCTTTCAGAGGTCCCTGAACCCGGCCTCACGCTGATGCCTGACGGCCAAGACGACCACCGTGTCCGTCGCGGCGTCGTAATCATAAAGCGCGACATAACCAGTCCGCCCCCGCGAAATGAGCAGCTCGCGCAATCTGTATTCCGCCGGCCGTCCAAGCAATGGATGCAATTTCAGTGCTTGGAGGCCGCTGACGATGATCGGCGCGGTCGCCGCAGCCGATTCGGGCGACTGCTCGAGTAGGAAATCCGTCAGCCGGTCGAGGTCGTCCAGGGCGCGCGGCGCGAATACGAGCCGCGGCACGTTAGAGCTTCCGCTTGCGCGGTCGCGCGGCCTTGCGGCCTTCGAGCCGCGCCTTGAGGTAGCTCAGGACCTCGTCGCCGTCATAGACTAATCCGTACTCCGCGACTTGCTCGCGGGCGGCCAATGCATCCCCTAGGAACTCGCGCCGCCGCTCGGCCAGGGCGGTCTGGAGTTCGATGGCGTCGACCATGAACCCGTGTGGCGTCTTGCCCGCGGCCTTGGCAGCGCGTGCAATGCGCGACTTCAACTTCTCTGGGAGCTTGAGGGTCGTGGAAACTGGCATGACAGTCTCGGATCGAGGTGTCACAAAGGTAACACCACGAATACCGACCGTCAACAGGTAATGGCGCCGGCCCAGAATTCGCTACCGACGACGCGAAGAGCAGCGTGTTATTTCGGCGGCGCGGGGAACGTGACGAACGGCGGCGGCGGTTCCTTGTCCGGCGGCACGTACGCCGGTGCGGCATCGCCTGCAGGGCCCAAGTGTCGGACGTAGCGGTAGATCGCGCGCAGGTCCTGGTCGGTCATCGCGCGGATGTTGTCCCAGGGCATCGGCGGCCGCGTTTCCAGCGCCTTGGCCTTCGCGACCCACTGCGCCTCGGTCAGCGTCTGCATGTACTGTCGCAGGTTGACGGCGTACGTCGTTCCCCAGGGACCGCGCCAGCCGAGTTTATCGCCCGCCAGCCAATCCTTCTCCGGGACCTTGCCGTTGGTCATCGCATACCCAGCGGTGTGACAGTCGTTGCAGCCGCCGATAGTGACGAGGTACTTACCGCGAGCGAGCGAGCTCGCGTCCGCCTTCGCACTCGGCGCCTTCGCGGCTTCGGCCGCATGTAGCGCCAACGGTAGCGCGCCCGCGAAAACGATGGTGATCAACCGCGCGACAAAATCGAATCTCATGCATCCCTCCAGGTTATTCTCAGGATTGCGAATCGAAAGGTCTGCCGGCACAGGATCGGATCCGGGCGACGGCCGCGCACTATACATCGGAAAGATGCCACGCCTTCGGTCGCGTGAAGGTCTGGATACCGTACCTGGACAGCGTGAGCCCGATGCCGGAGTGCCCGACACCCGACCACGGCAGTCGCGGACTCACCCGGTCGCAGCAGTTCCAATACGCCGACCCCGAATGCACCTTGGACAGGATGGACCGCGCGCGCTTCTCGTCGGGCGTGTACACGCCCGCGGTGAGCCCGTACTCGCTGTCGTTCATGAGTCCGATCGCCTCGCCGTCGTCCTTGACCTTCTGGATGCCGATGACCGGTCCGAAGCTTTCGTCCCGCATCAACGCCATGCGGTGATCGACATCGACAAACACCGTCGGTTGGAACCAATTGCCTTTGCGCCTGATCACCTCGCCGCCGGTCAGCAACTTGGCCCCCTTGCGCTTGGCGTCGGCGACCTGGTGGCGCAGGACGTCGAGCTGCAGCGGGCGGGTGATCGGCCCGATGTAGGTCGTCTCGTTCATCGGGTCGCCGATCTTGTAGCCCTTGACTTCGGCGACGAACGCCGCGATGAATGCATCGTGGATTTTCTCGTGCACGTAGATGCGCTCGACCGAGCAGCACGACTGCCCCGTGTTGTAGAAGGCGCCGTCGGCGACGGCCGCTGCGACGGCT
>DASXQW010000358.1:0-2565 GCA_036506975.1 Casimicrobiaceae bacterium
GGCGCGTTGTCGCATCGGAGCCGGCGCCACGATCCCGAGCCAGCATGGCGAGCTCGGCGACCGCCTGCTCGAAGCGGGCGGCCTGGGCGAGACCGCCTCGCTCAAATCCGAACACGGTCATCGCGATCTTCCAGCCATCGCTGGGGGATCCGACGAGGTCGCGGTCTTCGACCTCGGCTCCCGAGAGAAAGATCTCGCAGAACTCGCCGCCCCCGGTCATCTGCTTGATGCGTCTGACCTCGACGCCGGGCTGTTGCATGTCGACCAGGAAAAATCCGATTCCCCGATGCGGCTCGGCGCTGAGATCCGTGCGCGCGAGCAGGAAGCTCTTCTGCGAGTAGTGGGCACCGCTCGACCACGTCTTCTGGCCGGTCAACACCCACTTGCCGTCGCGCCGCTCGGCGCGCGTCCTCAGCCCCGCCAGGTCGCTGCCTGCGTCGGGCTCGCTGAAGCCCTGGCAGAAGATGATCTCGCCGCTCAGGATCTTCTCGACGTAAGTCTCCTTCTGCCACTCGGTCCCGTGGGCAACCAGCGTGGGCGCCAGCAGCGCGACCCCGAGGCGGCCCAGGATGCCCGGTGCACCAGCCCGCGCGAGCTCTTCCTGGTAGATGGCCTGCATCACGGGCGTCGCCGCGCGCCCGCCCGCCTCCTTCGGCCAGCCGAGCTTGAGCCAGCCGCCCTCGTAAAGACGCCGCTGCCAGTCCCGCTGGAGCTCGGTGTCCTCCTCGTCGCGGTAGCCCCCCTTGCCGTCGAGCCGCCAGCGGGCAGGAAGGTTCGACTCCAGCCAGGATCGGATCTCGTGTCGAAATGCCTCTTCCTCGGACGTGAAGCCGAGATCCACGATTGAGACGCTAGCAAAAGAGGCAAACTGGGAGCAGATGGCATCCGAGGTCTACTGCGGGCGCTGCGGGGCGTACCTCGCCAATCCCCAGGCGCCCTGTCCGCGCTGTGGCTCGCCCGCATCGGGCGGATACCGCGCGGCGGCCATCCCCCACTCGCGCAAGAATCCCGCGCTCGCCGCGGCCCTCGCCGTGGTGCCGGGCCTGGGCCACTTCTATCTCGGCCACAACGCGAAAGGCCTTGCCTTCCTGTTCGGCGTCTTCGGCCTCGAGTTCTTCGGCTTCGACCTCGACCTCACGATGATCGGTGCTGCCATCGGCGTGCCGATCGAGCTTGGCGGCGGAGGACTCTGGGTCTTCAGCATCGTCGACGCCTACCGCACCGCCAAGCAGATGGAGCGACAAGGCCTCTAGCGTCTCCGCGAGGTTCCGCACGTTTGGTACCAAACGGTTGCTTCAGCGCCGCCTGATAAAGCCGTTTGATATCAAACAGCAGCTTCCGCCGGATTCGCGGCGCGGTTAGGAGGCCGCCCGGCGTCTCCTCGTCGTCGTCTTCCGGCGGCGACCGTTCGTGGATGCCGCGCGGCGACGCCGCGTCTTCGTGCCGCTCAGCGCACGCTCGACTCGCCTCGAGATCGTGCGCAGCCCAGTCTCGACCGTCTTGGACTGTGCGCCTTTGCCTTTGACGCTCAGCTTCGCAACCTGGCGGCGCAGCGAACGGTTCTCGCTGATCAGCTTGGCGACCATCGTGTTGAGCCGGGTCACGAGCTCGCCGCCGTCAGCGCGCCGGCGACGCGTGCGATTTTTCGAGCCGGGCGGGCGGCCACGTCTTCGCGGTGTACTCGACTGTGCTTCCTCTGGTGCCATCTCACTCCCCCCTGCTGAAAAGAAATAGGGCGCAGCAATATTAGCTGCGCCCTATTGGAATTGTTTGAGGAAGATGTTAAGCGGCCGCGAGCAACTGCTGTCTGGAAAGACTCTTCAATCCCTCGCGAGCAAGCTCGTGCGCGGGATTTGCTTTCCGGCTGACGTAGCGAACGACGCGCCATCCGCGGCGACATCGTTCGCGAACTTCGTGCACGGCGATGCGAAAGCTGTCGCTCGACGGCATCCGGCTCCGGACCACAGGTGCGCAATCCGTGCGCACGATCACACGGTGATGAGGCCAGCGCGCGGCGGCGAGATCGAGCGCGCCCGCGCACACGTGCGCTTCCAACTGAGCGGAGCCACCAATATGCGAAAAGCCGAACGACTCGGTGTAGACCGCCCGGCCTCTAACAAAAACGGCCAGGCCACATCCGGCCCGGCCGTGCCTGTCCAGCGCGGCGTCTACGTAGATGACCAGGCACTCCCGCAAACTGCATTCCCTCCGTTTGGCGGTCCTGGCGGGCGCCAGTCCCGGAATTTCGGAAGAGCCTAACACGATGTTGCGCGCTTGTCCGCAGCTCAACGCAAGATATGGGGTCAATCAGCCGGAGGCAGCTCTGCCCCCATCGCGTGGTAGCCGCCATCGACGTGCAGGAGCTCGCCTGTGGTCATATCCAGGTGATCGGAGAGGAGAACGCACACGGCCCTCCCGACCGGGGATTTGTCTTGGAGGCTCCAGCCCAACGGCGCCCGCTTCTCCCACACCTCTTCGAAGTCCTTGAAGCCCGGGATGCCGCTCGCGGCGAGGGTGGCCAGCGGCCCTGCGCACACGGCGTTGACGCGGATCTTGTAGCGACCG
>DASXQW010000359.1:0-7218 GCA_036506975.1 Casimicrobiaceae bacterium
CGCGCTGAGCTTTTCCATCTGCAGGCGCTCGAGCGCCGAGCGGGACAGCCACTGGCTTTGCTCCAGACTTTCCAGATAGGGAATTGTCGGCCGCTTCATGAGGCGCTCCTGAAGCGGATAGATCAGCCGGCGGGAAAGTAACGGATGCGGCACAAGTGGACCCAGGCGCAATCGGTGGGCGATTAGCCGTTTGCGGCGCGCCACCGGCAGCCGTTGGAGATCATGCAGGCCGTACCTCGATGCGGCCACGAGAGAGCACTGAGGCATAGAGGTCTACCCACGTCTGCCGCACTCGGGACCACGTATATAGCTGAACCTCGATCAGTGCCGCATCGCGAAGACGCGCGGCCAACGGTTGATCTCGCAGTATTTGCTGTACCGCGGCAGCCATCGCCGCATGGTCACCTGCCCGACATAGAAGACCGGTGATGCCGTCCCGCACGATGAACGGTATTCCGCCAACGTCCGTGCTTACTACGGGTACACCGCTGGCCATCGCCTCCAAAACCGAATTGGGCATATTGTCGATGCGACTCGGGTTGATCATCACGGAAGCGGAACGATACAGTTCCGCCATCCGGCCCCGGTCGAGCCGGCCGCTGAACGTTACGGCTTCCGAGATGCCAAGCTCACCGACCAGCGACGTCAGGGCATGATGTTCCGGCCCGGATCCGGCCACGGTGAGTTTCGCATGGGGCGCATCCTGCAGAATGAGCGAGAAGGCGCGCAAGGCCGTGGCAATGTCGTAGATCGGCTCCAGATTCCGTGCAACGATCACGCGAGCAATTGGAGATTGCGCGCGTTCGCGAGCCGGCCGGAACAGCTCCGTATCGATGATGTTGGGCACGATCTCGCTCGGGATCCCCTGCCGTCCAAAAACCTGCTGCAGAAATGCCGATGGAACGGCCACCACGCTCGCATGGCGAAGCGTGCCCAATACGCGCGCGCGGGAGCGGGCCAGGAACGATTCCGCGGCGCCGCCGCGGTAATTGACCACCGCGGGTACACCGCGCATTCTTGCCACCCACACCGCCGGGGAAACAAACAGATGCCATGACCAGCCGGAATTGGCCATGATATGAAAGACATCGACGCCGCCGGCGACTCTCCACAAAGTCAACACGTAAGGTACGAGGCGAAACAGCGCCCGGATGCCGCGGATCGATTCGATGCACCGCGGCCGATACGCTGCGTTGGTCTGCACCACCGTGACTGTCGCGCCGTCCCGCCGCAGCAGTTCACCGAGCTGCTGCGTCTGATTCGCCATACCGCCCCCGGGCGGGGGCAACGGACCCACGAGCGCGATCCTCAACTCAGCGAGATTCATCGTGCGACCGGCGACAGCCGTCCGAAGACATCGCGATATCTCGCCGCGCTGCCTTCCCAATTGCGCTCCTGCTCGACAAAGCGCCGGCCCTGTTCGCGCATCTGAGGCCAGTCCTCACGCTGGGTGAGCAGACGAACAATCGCTTCGGCGAGGGAGACCGTATTTCCCGCGCGGAACAGCACGCCCGTCTCGCCATCGCGGATGAGCTCTCTGTGGCCACCGACGTCCGAAGCGACCAGGAGCCGTCCCTGCGCCATGGCTTCCAGAGGTTTGAGCGGCGTTACCAGATCGGTCAGCCGCATGGGATGTCGCGGATAGACGAATACATCAACGATGCTGTAATAGCGCCAAACCTCGCTGTGCGGAACTCGGCCGGCGAACACGATCTTGTCCGCGATTCCCAGCTTCGCGGCCCGTGCCTTTAGGTCTTGCTCTTGTGGGCCGCCGCCGACCAGAAGCACCCGAACGTCAGGCAATTGTTCCAGAATGCGCGGCATGGCAGCCAGCAGAAGGTCGAGGCCTTCATACGCATAGAATGAACCGATGAAACCAATGACGGTATGGCCAAGCAAACCCAGCTCTGTGCTCAGCGCTGCGTCGGGGCTCAAGCCGAATTCGAATGCGGCAATGTCCACCGCGTTGGGAATAACGGTTACGTTGCTCTCGGGAACACCTCGCGAAATGATGTCGCGTTTCAAGCCGTCGCAAATCGTCGTTACGTGAGCCGCGCGACGCAGGGCGAAGGTCTCCAGGGCATGAGTGGCTCGGTAGCGCAGCCCGCCTTCGGAGCTCGTGCCATGATCCACGGCGGCATCCTCCCAGAATGCGCGGACTTCGTAGACGACCGGGATCCGAAGGCGCCGGCCGATCAGCAGCGCCGGGAGAGCGTTCAGGACGGGCGAATGCGCGTGAATGACATCAGGCCGAACGACGCGCGCGATCTGTTCGAGGCGCCGTGCCGTGGCCCGCATCATGCCGATCTCTCCGAACCCTGGCAACCTGCTCAGCGCGCCCGGACTCCAGTGCGTCCGATAAAAACGAAGCCCGTCGACTTCTTCTTCGAGCTCACTTGCTGTCGTGTGTTTGGGGCTGGTTAGCTGAAATGTTTCCCACCCCATGCGCCGCTGCTCGCCAAGAATCGCGCGCGTACGGTACGCGTAGCCGCTCTGCAACGGAATCGAATGGTCGAGCACGTGCAATACGCGCAGGCTCATCCCGCCACCCGCTCTTGAAGGCCAAGTGTTTCATGCTGGACGCTATGCTTGAGGAATGCATCGAACATGAGCAAAGTCCACAGCGGCGCGCTGTAATCACGCGCGCCGGAAACGTGGGCCTCGACGAGGTGCCTGAGATAATGCGGATTGAATGCGCCGGTGCTCGCGAGTCTGGGGCCGAGGATCGCGTCGGTAACTCGTCGCCGCAATGGACCACGGAACCAGCGCTCCACGGGAATGGCGAACCCTTGCTTGGGGCGGTACATCAGCTTGCTTGGCAGATAGGGCTCCATCGCCTTTTTGAGCAGGAACTTGCCCTCCTGACCGCGAACCTTGAGCGAGGACGGCAGGCTAGCCAGCCATTCGACCAGCGGATGGTCCATCAATGGCTCGCGAACTTCCAGCGAGTGCGCCATGCTGGCTCGGTCGACCTTGGTATTGATGTCGCCGATCAGGTAGGTCTTGAGATCGAGATATTGGACGAGCGCCAGCGCATCATCCGTTTCGGCGCGGCGCGCGTGGCGGCGGAAGACCTCCGTCGCGGAATATCCAGCCAGGCGCGCCTTGAAGGCGTTGCTGTAAAGCTGGCGGCGCATGTCGTCGCGGAAGATGGAAACGCTGTGAAAATAGGCGTCCGCCGACGTTCGCGCCAACGCCTGAAATGTCGACTTGGCCCGCAACACGCGCGGGGCCCAGTCGGCTTTCGGATACATCCGCCCGAGGAATCCGAAAGCGGGGCGGCGAAAAGACAACGGCAGCGCGCTTCGCAGGCGCTCTTCCATGACGTGCAGTCGATAACGACGATACCCTGCAAAGCTCTCATCGCCCCCATCGCCCGATAATGCGACTGTCACATGGGTGCGGGCGAGTTGGCACACGCGGTAGGTGGGCACCGCCGAACTGTCCGCGTACGGCTCATCGTAGACGCCGGCGAGCGTATCGATCAAATCGAAGTCGTCGCTCTCGACCGTGTCCACAAAATGGCGCGTCCGGTAGCGGGCCGCGACCTCTCTGGCGTACCTCGACTCGTCATAGGCCGGATCGGTGAACGCGATCGAGCACGTGTTGACCGGATCGGGGGAGACGCCAGCCATCATCGCGACGACCGCGCTGGAATCCACGCCGCCGGAAAGAAATGCGCCGAGTGGAACCTCGGCAATCATGCGCAGGCGTACCGATTCCTGGAGGCGCTCGACCAGCTCCACACGCGCATCGCGCTCGGCAATGGGATTATCGAGAGTGAACCGGACATCCCAATACTCGCGCGACTCGGGCACGGGGCGGCCACGCCGAATCGTAAGGGTATGCGCCGGTGAGAGTTTGCGCGCTGAGGCGTAGATGGTGCGCGGCTCGGGAATGTAGCCAAGCGAGAGATACTCTTCGATCGCCAACGGATCGAGGTCGCGCTTGAGATCCGGATGAGTCGCGAGCGACTTCAACTCGGATCCGAACACGAACCAACCACCCGGGAGCACCGCGTAATGAAGCGGCTTCACGCCGAGCCGGTCGCGGGCGAGAAACAGTGTTTCGCGATTCCGGTCCCAGAGAGCGAAGGCGAACATGCCGCGGAAGCGCTGGACGCAATCCTCGCCCCATTGCTCCCACCCATGGACGATCACCTCGGTGTCGCTCTTGGTCCGGAAGACGTGACCGAGGCGCGTAAGCTCTGGAATCAGTTCCCGATAGTTGTAGATCTCGCCGTTGTATACGATGACTACGCTGCGGTCCTCGTTGTAGAGCGGTTGCTGTCCCGTCGACAGATCGATGATCGAAAGTCGGCGATGACCCAGGCCGAGCCCGGGCTCGAAATGCAACCCATGTTCATCCGGCCCGCGATGGAGCTGACTTTCGTTCATGCGCGATACGAGATCGCGCGGGATCGTCCGCTTGCCGGAAACATCGAAGACGCCGACGATGCCACACATGGAGGGCTCGCTTAAGAGTGAGACACGCCTTGCAGCGGTGTCGCTTCGGGTGAGCCCAGCGGCGCGTCGAGCTCCCCTCCCGAGGACGGAAGGGCGACGCCTGCGGCGGCGAGCGCGCGCTCGTAGACGTGCGCGTACGCGGCCACCATCGTCTCCAGACTGAACCGCGTCAACGCGACGTGATGCGCTGCCTTCGCGTGGCGGCGCGCCGTCGCGCGATCGCCGAAATAGGCGAGGATGGCCCGGGCGAGCGCATCGGGGTAGGCTGAAGGCACCAGCGTCCCCGTCATTCCGGATTCGATCAGCTCGGCGTTGCCGCCGACGCGCGTCGCGATGACGGGGAGCCGGGTCGCCATCGCTTCGAGAATCGTGTTCGATACGCCTTCGGCGAGCGAGGGCAGCACGAAGCAGTCCAGGCCGCGCATGAATTGGGGCACGTCGGCGCGCTCGCCGGCGAACCAGGCGAGCTCCCGAACGCCGGCCTCCGCCAGCACCGACTCCGCTTGCTGCCGCAGCGCGCCGTCACCCATCACGACCAATCGCAGCTGGCTCGCGGCCGCAGGTTGCATCTCGAGCGCGCGGGCGAACGCACGCGCGAGGTTCAGCGGGTCCTTGATCCCCTCGAGCCGGCCGACGCTGCCGATCAACCACTGGCCCGAAGCTTGGAACGGACAGCCGGCAATCGAGGCGCGTGCGCCGACCGCAGGATAAAACCGCGCGGTGTCGACGCCATTGTAGATCTGATCGATCGACGTTTCCGTCACACCTACCTGGTGTTCCAGATACTCCGACAAGTGACGCGACAGAGCGATGTAATGGTTGACAAACGGCCGATAGAGCCTGCGCAGCAGCCGGTACCGGCGGCGGCGTCCCTCGGGATCCTGAATGTCCCAGCCGTGCTCGCCATGGATTCGCACCGGCACGCCCGCGGCCCATGCCGGTACCACCGCTTCCAGCGCCGCCAGGTTGCGGGTATGCACGACCACCGGGCGCAACGCCTTGAACACGCGCAGGAGCTGCGGGTAATCGCGCACGAGATGACCGGGTCGCTTGCCCAGGGCGATATAGTGCACGTCGGGACGAACAATCCGCTCTGTGAACTCATGCGAAACGTCGGTGAGCGATACGATGACGTGCCGCCAGCGCTCACGCGGCAGGTGATTGACCAGGTTGACGATGCCATTCTCGAGTCCGCCGACCCCGAAGCGGAAGACCACGTGTGCGAGCAGTGGTTGCGAGGTTTTCATCGGTTGGTTGTTGCGCACATCATTGCCTGCTCGCCATGATCCCCGCCTCGACGCGGGAGAGCGCGGCGTTGATTGACGGGATCATGTCGCGCGCGAATTCACGCAGCGTCGCGGCGGGAGGCTGGCTCGGATCGTCGTAAGGCGTGGCGAGAATGATTGCCGTTCCGTCGTCGCCGCGATTGGAGAGCTTCTGCCACGCCAGCATCGATTTGGCGACGTATGGATTGACGACGTCGTGTCCGGCAATGCGGAACCAGTCCCACACCAGCAGGCGCTGCTGCGGCGAACGCAGCCGCGTTTCCCGCACTTCGAACGTTCCCGGACCGATCGCATCTCGCACGCGAGACTCGCTGAGATTGCCCCAGACCGGGTGCTTTTGAACCACCATGATGTTCGTCGAGCTGACGAGCTGCGCTCCACGCCGCTGACGATGGTAATAGCCCAAGTGCAGCGCAACGACACGCTCCCCCTTGCGGTAGACCTGGAAGACGGTCGCCGAAGCAGGATCGTAGCGGGGGCGCCAGTCGGTCAAGGGTGCGGAATCGGCGACCCAGCCGCCTGCCGGCACCGGCGCGGTCAAGGTCAGACTCGCTCGATCATCGGCATCGTTGCGATCGAGGTACGCGGCGTACGCGGGCCAGGCGCCGACGATCGCTATCGCAGCAATGGCGTATCCCGCAAGCTCCGCGGGCGGTGGTGCTTGCGGCGGCGGCGGCGCGCGGCCCGCTGCACTCCGCGAGTCCGTGTCCGGATCGCGCCAGAACGAGCCGATCCAGAAGAGCAGCAGCATCACCACCCCGAAAAAGACCCAGCCGTAGATGAAATGGTCGACACCGTGCGCGAGCCGGTTGTCGCTCAAATGCGCGATCATGACGATCAGGTAGGCACGGAAGCCGTTGGCGATGATCGGCACGATGATCGACATTGCGGCGAACAGCAGTCGCTTCCAGAGCTTCCGATAGGAGAGATAGGCGAAGAGCACCCCGACGGTGAACGACGCGATCAGGTAGCGCACGCCGCTGCAGCCTTCGACAATCGACCAGTTTCCGGAGGGAATGGAGAAGAACATGCCTTCGCGGAACACGGGGATTCCCGAAAGCTGCAGCGCGGTCACCGTGAAATCCGCGGTCCAGTCCATCAGCGGCGGGATCAGCGCCTCGCCCATCGGCACGCCCAGCACCAGAAAGCCCAGCGGAAACATGATCGCCCGCGCGACCTCGCGTCCAAGGATCGCGATCACCGTCGCCCAGAGGGTCGCGACCAGCGCCAGCTGCTTCACGACCAGAACCTCGCCGGCGTAGGCGACGAGCCAAATCGCTCCCGCGCATGCGAGCAGCACGAGGCCCAGAGCGTCGGGCGAGGGCGTGAGCATCGCCAACGCACGGCGCCGCTGCCAGATCAATACCAGCACGATGGGAACGATCAGGAAGCCGTGCGCAAAGGTCTCCGAGCGCGACCAGATTGCGACGATCGATTCGACCGTCGGCCAGTGAATGGCAAGAACG
>DASXQW010000360.1:0-3855 GCA_036506975.1 Casimicrobiaceae bacterium
CACGCCATGGCGACCGACGCGATCGGCATCGAGCGCTTCAAGGTGATGGAGCGAAAACTCTACTACGGCATCATGGCCCCCAGCGCGGTGCTGACGATCGTCTCGGGTCTGTGGCTCTGGCTCGGCTACGGGATCACCGGCGGCTGGCTGTATGCCAAGCTGGCGCTGGTCGCGATCCTGGTCGCGCACCACCTCTGGCTCGGCAAACTGATGCGCGATTTCCGCGAGGACCGCAACCGGCACCGCGACGCGTTCTACCGCTGGATCAATGAGATTCCGGCCTTGCCCGTATTGGTCGCCATCGTGCTGCTGGTCGTATTCAAGCCATTCTGACGGACCGTTCGTGGAACGCTATTTCGCGCCGTGCCCGCGCGGGCTCGAGACCGCGCTCGCCGACGAGCTCGAGCGGCTCGGCGCCGGCGACATCGTGCCGGCCGACGGCGGGATCGGCTTTGCCGGCGCGCTGGAGCTCGCGTATCGCGCCAATCTCGAGAGCCGGCTCGCGAGCCGCGTGCTGTGGCGCGTGGGCGATGGCGCCTACCGCGACGAACGCGATGTCCATGCGCTGGCATACAGCCTCGACTGGCCGCGCTGGTTCAGCGCTGATCGCACGCTGCGCGTCGACGTCGCAGCGACGCGCTCACCGCTGAAGAGCCTGGAGTTCGCGACGCTCAGGATCAAGGACGCCGTGTGCGACCGGCATCGCGCCGTTGCGGGCAAGCGACCCACCGTGAGCAAGGACCGCCCCGACGTGCGCGTTCATGCCTACCTCACCGCGGATCACGCGACGTTCTACCTCGATACTTCAGGCGACCCGCTGTTCAAGCGCGGATACCGCCGCGAGACCGCGGAGGCGCCATTGCGCGAAAATCTCGCCGCCGGACTGCTGCGCCTCGCGGGCTGGCAATCCGGCACGCCGCTCCTCGATCCCATGTGCGGCAGCGGCACCATCGCGGTCGAAGCGGCACTGATGGCGCTGGACATCGCGCCCGGCCTCAAGCGCACGTTCGGTTTCCAGAAGCTCGGCTGGTATGACGGTCCGACCTGGCAGCGGATCAAGCAGGCGGCGCAGCGACGCATGAAGCAGCCGGCGCCTGCGGGCATATACGCCAGCGACAGCGACCCATCGGCCATTCAGCGCTGCGGCACGAACCTCGCCGCTGCAGGCGCCGCCGGGGCGGTGGTAGTCGAACGCGTCGATGCGCTTGCGCGTGCCGCGCCGGCGCCCGCAGGACTCATCGTAACCAATCCGCCATATGGCGTGCGCCAGGCCGATGCGCCTGCCCTGGCGGCGTTCTATCCGCGACTGGGCGATGCGCTCAAGCAGCGCTTCGCCGGGTGGACTGCGTATCTCTTCAGCGGCGATCCGCGACTGCCCAAGCTCATCGGCCTCAGACCCAGCCGGCGCATCCCGCTGTTCAACGGCGCGCTGGAATGCCGCTTGTACGAGTATCGGCTCGTCGCCGGGTCGGCGCGCCGCGCGGTGATAAAATGAATGCTTCGACGCTCCTCGCCTCCCGGGTACTTCCATGATGCTGCCCAGCCGCCATTACGAATCCGAGCACACCAAGTTCATCCGCGAGCTGATGCAGAAACATCCCGAATGGGCGGTGAAGCAGCGCGAGGCACGCGCGATCTGGTGGGACAAGACGCCGCGCGAGCTCTCCGAAGAGCACGCGATGGACCGGGGCCGCGTGCCGCAGACGCCGTACGTTTATTCTTCGAAGTAACGCCGCGCGCACGGGGCAACGCCGCGTGCGAATGAATTCGCATCTACAAAGGGCGTGCGTGGCCGTAAATGAAATAACTCGGTGTCTGCCCGAGCGTGGCCGACCAGCCGAGTGAGCCGAGCCGTGCCGCGAGCGCTTGCGGCTCCCAAAACAGCTTGACGATACGAAATTCGCGCCCATCATTGAGCCGGCGTAAGACCACGCCGGTGTCCCGCTCCGGCAGCACGTGATCCTTCGCCGTCGACGTCGGATCGAATGCGGAATCGATCAGATACGCGGCGCCGCCGGGAGCGAGGGCATCCGCCACATTGTCCCAAAACGCGGCAAACCGTTCTTCGGGGACATGCGACAGCCAGAAGCTGAAGAATACCGCGTCGTAGCGTGCGGCGGGCCGCCAGGAAAACACATCCGCTTCGACGTAGTCGACGTTCGCCGCCGCGACGCGGCTCCGGTTGATCGCGAGCACCTCGGGTGACGCGTCGACTGCGATGATGCGCGAGACGCGCGGCGCGAGACGCCGCGTGAACAATCCCGTGCCGCATGCGAGCTCGAGGAGGGTCTGCGGTCGTCGCGCCGTCAGCCACGTGTTGAGCGCGGCCTCGACCGTCGCGACCTCTGCGCGCCAGCGCGCGTTGAACTCCGGCCCGCGGTCATAGCGGCCGGTGCGCAACCACCATTCGTCGTACTCTCCGGCGCGCGCCCGGTAGTAGTCGATCTGATCCTGAAGAATACCGCGGTCGGACATCGGCGCGATCATAGGTCATGCGAACGCGCCCGACAATCGAATGCCCGTTCCGGGGCGTGCGCAGACCATCGAAGCGCACATTACAATGGCGCCTTCGAAAATTTCCGGGGCATTGGCCGTCATGGCCGTTGAGACTGATGGCGACACCGGCCCGCCCGCGAACCGGCGGCTGATACCGCGAACGCGGCCAGGCGAGCGCATCGCCGCGGTGGTTCTCGTCGTCGCGGCGCTGGCGATCGCCGGACAATTCGCCTGGCGGCAGCACCATTCTCCGGCGCCGGTGCCCCCGCCAGCGCCGGCTCCGGCGGCCGTGCCAGCGCCTGTTCCGGCGCCCGCGTCGGCCACGATCGGGGCTGTCGACGCGCCTTCTTCCGAGGCAATCGTCGGCACCGCCGTGCATATCTCCGGCTGGGCGCTCGATCCGAAAGGCATCCGCGGCGTGGAAATCCGCGTCGATGGTTACTCCTACGCCGCCCGATACGGCATTCCGCGGCCCGATGTCGCGCAGGTCAAGACGGGATATTCGGACTCGGCTGCTGCGGGCTTCGCCTTCGATGGCGACTTCGCACCGCTGACACCGCAACGGCACGAGCTCACCGTCGTCGCCGTCAGCCGCGCCGGCACCGAAACCGTGCTGGCGCGCAAAGGGCTCGTAGCTCCGGCTGCGTTGGAGCAGTGGCGCCCGCTGTACGTGCAGCGATACGGGGCGCGAGGCATGCCCTTCTATATCATTCCCGCACTGTCGGCGATCGCCCTCGGAGGCGCGGCCGAGCTCGACACTGCCTATACCGAATATCTTTCACCAACGTTCAGAGTGGGGATGCGCGTGCCGATCCTGTACCTGCGCACGACCCTGGGTGCCGCGCGCGACTGGGTGTTCGATCCGAATTGGGACATCGAGAAGCGGTGTGGCGAGCGCAGGATTGCCGAGGACTCGCTCTCCATGACGATGTCTCATGCCATCGCACACAAGCTGCCCGTTCTGTTCACCTTGAATGGCGGCATCTGGGCCGACGCCGGCTGTGACGTTCCGGACTGGGACGTCAACGACCACCTCGAGCAGGACATCGTGAACTGTCAGTGGAATGAAAAAAACGAGGTCATGCCGGACGATTTTCTCAAGCACCTGCCCGGTTCGACCGACGCTCCGGAGCTTGCCCGCTCGCTCACGTTCAATGCCTATGCGGCACAGAATCGCCATTACAAGCGGCGCAATCTCCAGGCCGCGGCGCGCATGGTCATGGCATTCGCCCGCGACCATCCCGAGCTGTTCATCGGCATCGCCCTCGACGCAGATACGTACCTCAATCCATTCTTCGACGAAAAGCAGTGGTACGACTACAACCCGGGAACGCTCAAGCAGTTCCGCGAATGGCTCAG
>DASXQW010000361.1:0-9458 GCA_036506975.1 Casimicrobiaceae bacterium
TGGCCGTCGATAGTTCGGACCGAGCGCACAAGAAGCGGCGGACACGGAAGCCGCAACGACGATGACGAGGCGCTTCATCGCAGCATCTCGATTGCGGTCGATGGGACCGCCGCCGGTTGCGCTTCATGCGCGATCGTTCGACGCTCGGCGAATCGCTGGATGACGACGTATAGCACTGGGATGATGAAGACGCCCAGCAGCGTCGCCGTTGCCATCCCGCCGAATACCGCAGTGCCGAGCGCGCGCCGCGATGCCGCGCCAGCGCCGGTTGCGACGACTAGCGGCAGCACGCCGAGCAGAAACGCAAACGAAGTCATGAGAATGGGACGGAAGCGCAGGCGGGCGGCTTCTTCGGCGGCGTTCGCGATTGACGCGCCCTGTTCCCGACGGAGCTTCGCGAATTCGACGATGAGGATCGCGTTTTTCGCTGCGAGACCGATCAGCGTGATGATGCCAATCTGCGTGTACAGGTCGTACGGATACGATCGCACTCCGATCGCGATCAAGGCACCGAGCAGACCGAGTGGCACAGCGAGTACGACGGCGAACGGCGTGCTCCAGCTTTCATACAGCGCGGCAAGAAACAGCAGCACGAGAACGGCTGCGAACCCGAATATGAATGGTTCGGTTCCCTCGCTGCGGCGCTGTTGAAAGACGGTGCCCGTCCACTCGTATCCAAAGCCGGGCGGCAGCACTTGACGTGCCACCTGTTCGAGCGCCGCAGCGGCCTGTCCCGAGCTGTATCCGGGCGCGTTGGTGCCCGTTAACTGTGCGGCGCGGAACCGGTTGTAGCGATACACGACTTCCGGCCCTGACACACGTCGCACGTTCACGAGCGTGCTCAAGGGAATCATGTCGCCGTCACGGCCGCGGACGTGGAACTGACCGATGTCGTCGGGGCGCACCCGAAACTGCGGGTCGGCCTGCATCAGCACACGCCAGGTGCGGCCGAATCGGTTGAAGTCGTTCACGTACAGCCCGCCGAGGAATGTCTGCAAGGCCGAATACACGTCGGTCACCGGGACGCCAAGCGTCTGCGCCTTGTCGGTGTCCAGGTCGACGCGAAATTGCGGGACCGTCGTCCGCAAGCCGGTGTTGATCGAGGCGATCTCCGGTCGCTGCCTTGCCGACTGGACAAATGCCTGGGTCACGTCGGAAAGCCGTGTCAGCTCGCCATCGGTTCGGTCCTGGAGCATCAACTCGAACCCGCCTGCGGCGCCCAGTCCGAGGATTGGCGGCAGCCCGAATCCGAAGACGATGCCGCTCTGGAGCTGCGCGAGCTTCGGCTGCACCTGGTGCAGGATCGTCTGCTGATCGAGATGCATGGCCGCACGCTCGTCCCACGGTTTCAGCAGGGCGATCACCGTCGAGACGTTCGAGTTGATGGTGTTCGTCAGGCGATCGAGGCCGCCAAGCGTCGTGACCGCTTCGACGCCCGGATTGGCGCTCAGGATGTCCTCAACCTGGCCGACGACGCGATCGGTGCGCTCGATCGAGGCGCCGTCGGGCAACCGGACGGCGACGAAGAAGACGCCTTGATCTTCGTCGGGCAGGAATCCCGTCGGCGCCTTCCGGAAGAGTGATCCGGCCGCAAGGTAGCACACGCCAAGTGCGACGAGTGCGAAGGCCGCTCGCCGCGCCAGCATCCGCACCCCGAACACGTACCGATTCGTGCTCCAGGCGAATGCGCGATTGAAGACACCGAATCCGCGTGGGAACCAACTGACCGACTGCCGTTTTGGCTTGAGAATCAGCGCACTCAGCGCCGGACTCAGCGTCAGCGCGTTGAAGGCGGACAGCAGGACGGACGCCGCGATCGTCAGCGCGAACTGACGATAGATCTGACCCGCGATGCCGCCGAGGAACGCAACCGGGATGAAGACCGCGGCGAGGATGCATGCGATGGCGACGACCGGCCCGGACACCTCGTCCATCGCCTGCACCGTCGCGGCGCGCGGACTCATGCCCTGGTCGATCTTGTGCTGCACGGCCTCGACGACCACGATCGCATCGTCAACGACGATGCCGATGGCCAAGACGAGGCCAAACATGCTCGTCATGTTGATCGAGAACCCGAGGAGTGGAAACAGCGCGAACGTCCCAACGATTGATACCGGGATGGCAAGGAGCGGGATCAACGTCGCGCGCCAGTTCTGCAGGAACACAAAGACGACGAGGACTACCAGCACGATCGCTTCGAACAACGTCACGACCACATCTGCGATCGACGTCCTCACGAAACGAGTGGCATCGAAGCCGACTCGGTACTGAAGGCCCTCCGGGAATCGCGCCTGAGCGTCGTCGAGCAGTGTTCGGACGCGGTCGGCTGTGTCGACCGCATTGGCGCCCGGCGAGAGATAGACGACGACGACGCTTGCGGGCTTCTTGTCGAATCGCGAGAAGGTCTTGTAGTCCTGCGCGCCTAGCTCGACGCGACCGAGATCGCGGACGCGGAGCAGGGATCCATCCGGTTGCGCCCGCAACACGATGTCGCCGAACTGCTGCGGCTCGACGAGGCGGCCCGCGGTATTTACCGGATACTGCAGGTCCACGCCGGATGCGACCGGCGGCTGACCGATCGTGCCGGACGGGTTCTGTCGGTTCTGCGCCTGGATCGCCGTGCTGATGTCGGTCGCCGTGACGCCGAGCGTCGCCATCTTCGACGGGTTGACCCAGACGCGCATCCCGTAGTCCTGGCGAGAGGCGAGGCGCGCCTCGCCGACGCCCGGCAGGCTCGCAATGCGATCGAGCACGTTGATCGTGACAAAGTTGTTGAGGAACATCGCGTCGTAACGGTCGTCCTTCGACGTGAACGACATGGCGAGCAGAATCGCCGTCGAGAGCTTCTTGACGGTGACGCCTTCACGCTGGACCTCGGACGGCAGGGAGGGCAGCGCCAGGCTGACGCGGTTCTGCGTCTGCACCACGGCGGTGTCGACGTTCGTGCCGAGATCGAAGGTGACGTCGACGGTCAGCACGCCGTCGTTCGAGCTGCGCGAGAAGAAGTACAGCATGCCGTCCAGGGCCACGAGCTGCTGCTCGATCGGCTGCGCGACCGTCCGCTCGAGGTCCTGCGCATTGGCTCCGCGAAAGTTCGCGGTGATTTGGACACCCGGGGGCACGACCTCTGGGTAGGTCGCGATCGGCAGGTTCGGAACCGCGGCGGCGCCGAGGATCACGGTGACGGTGGCGATAACGATCGCGAAGATGGGCCGATCGATGAAGAACTTGGCCATGGGTCACCGTCCATTCGCTGGCGTCGACGCCGATGACGCGCGTGGCGTCACACGCGTTCCAGCGTGCACCTTCTGAAGTCCGTCGACGACGATCAGGTCGCCTGTCTTGAGGCCTCGCTCGACGATCCATCGCTGGTCGACGCGGTCTCCGGTGACGACGGCGCGCGCTTGGACGATGTTGTCGGCGCCGACGGTCAGGACCGACTGCTGTCCCTGCAGTTCTTGAACGGCGCGCTGCGGCACGAGCAGCACCTGACGCCGCTCGGCGGTGCGAACGCGGACGCGCACGAACTGCCCGGGCAGCACCGTATGGTCCTGATTGCGAAATGTCGCCTGCACTTCGAGGGTGCCGGTCTTGGTGTTGACGCTATTCAGCGTGTTTTCGAGGTGACCCTGAACCGCGGGAAAGCTCCCGTCGCTCAGAACCAACTCGATCGCCAGCGATCCGCGCTTGCCGGATTCGAACAGCGGTAGTTCGGCCTCGCTGACCTGGAACCGTACCCAGACGGGATCAAGCGGTACGATCGTCGTGAGCGGTTGCGGGGAGGTTTTGGTGACCAGGCCGCCGACCTGCAGCAGGCTGTCGCCGACTCGTCCGCTGATCGGCGCGCGAATGGTCGCGTATTCCAGATTCAACTCGGCGCTGCGGAGAATGGCGCGGTTGGCTTCGACCGTCGCTTTCCGCGCGACGACGGCCGCCTCGCTGGCTTGGCGAGCCGCGAGAGCGTTGTCGAGGTCTTGCCTCGGCGCCGCTTCTTCCTTGACCAACGGTTCCAGGCGCTCGACATCCTGCCGCGCCTTCGAGAGCGCCGCCTCGGCTTGCGCGATGTCCGCCGTCGCCTGCGCCAGCGCGCCGCGCGCGCGCTCGACCTCCGCCTCGTACAGCCGCATGTCGAGGACGTACAGCACCTGTCCGGCGCGCACATCCGATCCGATGTCGAACGCTCGTCGGTCGACGTAGCCGTCGACGCGTCCACGCACTTCCACGAGGTCGCGGGCGTAGGTGCGGGCGGGATATTCGCGATAGGTCGCGACGTCTTCGCCCTCGACGTGAAGGACGCTGACTTCTGGCGGGGGCCGTGGAGCAGGCTTGGTGGCCGCTTTCCCATGGGTGGTCGCGAGAAGTCCAATCGCGATGGCGACGATTAGGATCCCCGCCGCCGTCCAGTAGGTTCGCCGCCGTACCGTCGCCGTCATAAGCGTCGCTCCCCCGGTCATCTTGATGACCGTCATGAATACTATTTATGACGACCATCATGTATAACGTCGTCTCCACGCTCGGTCGTGCCGCCGATTGCGTGGCACTACTGCACACGTAGCGCCAAGTGTCCCGTCGATTCTGTTGAGAGAACGTGAAGAACGGCGTGGGGCAGATGGCGAGACTTCGACAGCGTGTCGACCAGGTGACTTCGCTTCATAGCGAGTCTGCGTTCGATCAACTCGGCGGCTTCACGCGTGCGTTTCGACATCACCGCGGAAACCTCGAGAGGTTCAGAACGGCGTCGCCATCACCATAGATTGGAGCGAGCGTAGGCAGAGCGAACAGGCGCAATGGCGTTGTGCTTGCTTGCCAACGTCACGGTCCGATAGGAGAGGCGCCGCACCTCGATGGCAAGATCATGAACAGAGACTGCCGGCAACGGGGCCGGAAACAGTTCCAGTCGATCGCAACGCGCCCACACGTTTGCGGATCGACCGAGGCAGAAGTAGTACGGTCGAATCGGCTGATACGATCTTTGGTTGCTTTGCGCGGCTCGCATAGCCGCTTCGTAGCGAGATGGGAAGCAGGAGGCGACCATCAGCCACGCTAGTGAATCGATCGGTTCGCGTCGAGCAGATTCGGCCGTCACCGCTTCGTGCGAGCTCAGCGTTGGGTTCCCGTGGGGCCGAAGCGCTCGGTTCTGATCCGGTCGGGATCGTGCCCGGCATTGACGAGCAGTTCGGCTACGTGCTCGACGAACGACGTCGGACCACACACGTAGCACGTCGGCGACAACGTCGAGGCCCAGCCGGCCTCGGAGAGGAGCGTCGTATCGATGCGGCCGGGAGGACGTGACCAGTCGGGAGGAGCGGTGCGCGTGTAGACGAAGGTGATGCCGATGCCGTCCGCGGCGAGCGCCCTCAATTCGTCGCGGTACCACACCGTGTCCGGACCGCGGACCGAATAGAGCAGCCGAAAAGGTGCCGCGCTCGCTCCCGCCGCGCGCGACCGGATCATCGCCATCAGCGGCGCAATGCCCGACCCGCCGGCGATGAGCTGGATCGGTTCGACCTGACCCTCGCGCCATACGAACCACCCGCCAATCGGTCCCCGCACTTCGAGGACGTCGCCGATCGCGAGATTCTGCGTGAGATAGGGCGAGACCTCGCCGTCCGGAAGCCGCTCGACCGAGAGCTCGATGCGACCGTCCGCGCGCGGCGCCGAAGCAATCGAGTACTCGCGCACGGCGGAATAGCCGTCAGCAGCGGTCACGCGCAGGTCGACGCGCTGGCCGGCGACGTGGCCCGGCCACTCCGGGACCTGTAGCGCGATCGTCCGCGCGCTGGCGGTCTCGTCGCGCAGCCAGACGACCGTGCAGACCTTCCAACTCAGTCTCCCGAGTATCGCTGTTCCTGCCATGGATCTCCGTAGATGTGGTAACCATTGCTCTCCCAGAATCCAGGTTCGTCGCGATCCAGCAGCGTCATCCCGCGCACCCACTTGGCGCTCTTCCAGAAGTACAGATGCGGGACGAGCAGGCGGGCAGGACCACCGTGCTCCGGCGCCAGCTCATCGCCGTCGAAGTTGAACGCGACCCACGCCTGCCCGTCCAGGAGATCCTCCAGCGGCAGGTTCATCGTGTAACCGCCAAAGGAGCGGACGAGCGCGAACGCCGCGTCGTCGGAGATCCCGTCCAACAGCGTGTCGAGCGACACACCTTCCCAGGCGGTGTCGAGCTTCGACCACCTGGTCACACAGTGGATATCCGCGGTGATGCGCTCGGACGGCAGCTCGCGAAACGCACGCCAGTTCCATCGGCGCAGGACATCCTTGCCGGCGTCGATCGTGAACTCCCACTGCTCGAGCGGAACATGAGGCGTTGGACCGGCCGACAACACCGGAAAGTCCTCCGTCACATATTGACCTGGCGGCAGCGCCGTCTTCGGCGCGGCGCGCCGTCCAATGAAGCCTCGCGATTGAACCATAGTCTCCTGCTCCTTGCTGACCAACCGTGCAGACAGCACACAGCAGGGGGTGTGCCAGCGCGGATCGCGGCGAGTCCTGCCGCGGACCAGTGGACTCACGTCGTATCGGCGAGACGTCATGTCGACTCGATGGCGGCTAATTGACACGCGTTCGTCGACTGGCCACGGGAGCCGCCGCGATCATGTGTGTCTCTTTGGTGGATTTGCGAGGGCGCGACGATGCATCGGCGTTGGCCACACCCATGCACTGATGCCGGGCGAAAGGGGCAGAGGCAGCTCGCCGAGTAACGCCGCCGATGGTACGCCCGTCGATGGCCGTCAGGCCGCGTCGATCGCGCGCGCTGAACGATGTGGAGACTCGCGATGCCGCCGTGAATGCACATCTGCTACCTCGAGAAGGAGAACATCAATGGCCACCATGAACCCCGCGTCAGCCGAACGCACCGTTTCAACCGTCGCCGCAGATACGATCGAAAGCGCATTCCGAGAGATCATGGATGACGAAGCGAAGCATGTCAGCTTTTTCGAGGCAGCCCTGAAGAAGGCCGGGGCGCCCGTCCCGCCGAAGCCGACCTTCAGGGGCCTGGAGCAATCCAATCAGAGCGATTTCATTGCGATGTCCGGCATTCTCGAGAATACCGGCGTCGCGGCATTCTTGATGGCAATGGCCGCGATCACTGACAAGAATTACATGGCGGCCGCTCATTCAATCGTGACCATTGAGGCGCGGCACGCGGGCTTTGTCAATGCGTTGCTCGGCAAGCCTCTCAGCGAAAGCGGCGCATTCGATAAGCCCATTTCTCACGCGGAGCTTCTCAAAGCCGTCTCCCCGTTCATCGAGAGTCTCAACGGCGGGCCGGATCCCGCGGACGCCCTGGACAACGACACGGTGATTCTCAAGTTCGCACTTCTGCTCGAACATCTCGAGGCGGAGTTTTATCGCATCAACGTTCCGCGCCTCTTCAAGGAATAGCTGTCGCCGTCTCGGGACAAGGAGTGGATCGGCAGCCGCGCGGGCGAGGACTCGACAAATGGAGGCAGGCAATGAAGGGGATCGTGGTGACGAACGAGGCTGCGGGAACGGCCGGAATGACGCTAGTAGAGCGGCCCGAACCGCACGCGGCGATCAACGACGTCGTCGTTCAGGTACATGCGTCGGGATTCGTCGGGACTGAGTTGGAGTGGCCATCGACCTGGACCGATCGCCTCGACCGCAACCGAACACCGTCGGTCCCGGGGCACGAGCTGGCCGGAGTGGTCACGGCGCTCGGGTATGGCACGAGGGGGCTGTCGGTGGGACAGCGGGTGTTCGGCCTTGCAGACTGGTACCGCGACGGCGCTCTGGCGGAGTACGTGGCGGTCGAGGCGCGCAACCTCGCGCCGCTGCCGCGCGACGTCGACTTCACAGCGGGCGCGAGCCTGCCAATCTCGGGCCTGACCGCGTGGCAGGGACTGTTCGATCACGGCCGCCTTCAGGCGGGGCAGCGCGTGATCGCGCACGGCGCGGCCGGGGCGGTCGGATCGATGGTGACGCAACTCGCACGTGAGTTCGGCGCCTACGTGATCGGCACCGGACGCGCTGCGGACCGTCAGCCGGCGCTCGACTTCGGCGCGAACGAGTTTGTCGATCTCGCCAACGAGTCCCTAGAGGACGTCGGTCAGGTCGATCTGGTGTTCGATCTCATCGGCGGCGATGTCGGGAAGCGGTCCGCGCGCCTGGTTCGAGCCGGAGGAACGCTGGTGTCCATCGTCGGCCCGTCAGAGGCGCGGCCGGCCGACGGCCTGGCCGTGGACTTCGTTGTCGAGGCCGATCGCGCCCAACTGGGTGAGATCGTCCGGCGTGTGCAGGACGGACGACTACGGACGAACATCGGCACCGTCGCGCCACTCGCCGATGCCGTCGCCGCCCTCAACCCGACCGAGCGGATGAAGGGGAAGACGATCATTCGCGTTCGTCCATGAGCACTGTCACATCGCGGTTCAACAAACCCGAACAGGAGATCCCTGATGTCCGAGTCTTTCCCACTCCCGACAGAGCCCGAAGGCGTCATCCCTTCACTGGTTGAGCGATTCAATTCCGGCAACGTCGACGCGATGATGGCCTTGTACGCCCCAGAAGCCGTGTTCATCGCGAACGACGGGCGAACCATCACTGATCGCACCGAGATCGCCGCTCAATTTCGGCGCGATATGAGCCTCGGCCTGCCGCTGAAGGCCAATGTGCGCCACGTGTTCATCGGCGACGACACCGCCCAGATCGTGGTGGACTGGTCCATTGATGGCAAGGGTTCCGACGGCGAGGATGTTCACCTTGGAGGCTCGGCAAGCGATATCGTACGCCGCGGCGCGGATGGACTCTGGCGGTACATCATCGACAACAACCAAGGGACGGCAGTGCGGCAGCCCGCCTGACAGACGTGCGCCAGGCCTGACGGAATGACGGTCGGCATCGTGCAGGTGATCCGGCCGTCGCGGGGCGCGTCGACCAAGGCCGGAAAGAAACAATGAAGAACGAAGATCAATCTCTCATGCAGAGGGAGCAAGTCCATGAAGATCCAAACCGTCGTCGTCGCCACCTGCGTCGCCCATGCCTTATCGATGGCCGGCGCCGTCCCCGCCCATGATGGCGAAGCACGAACCGTCACGAACTTCGAGGCCGTCATTCCCAATATCCCTGGCAAGTCGCTGATCGCTGTCGCGGTCGATTACGCGCCGGGTGCGGCCTCTCCGTCCCACGTCCACGCGAAGTCGGCTTTCATCTATGCCTACGTGATCTCTGGTGCGATCGAGTCGAAGGTAGATGACGGCGAGACGCGCATCTATCGGGCAGGCGAGAGCTGGTCCGAAGCGCCGGGCGCGACACATTCGATCAGCCGTAACACGAGCAAGACCGAGCCGGCGAAGCTGCTCGCTATCTTCGTTCTCGATACCAATGACAAGCCTCTGACCACCCCTATCAAGTAGGCCTTCAGACGCACTTCGCAGCGTGAGCCATTGAAGGCGTGCATCGTGCAAGGCCCGTCAGCACCGCGACGG
>DASXQW010000362.1:0-4254 GCA_036506975.1 Casimicrobiaceae bacterium
ATCGTGATCGCAAAGGTCTGCGTCGCGTTGGGCAGGATGCCGTTCGCTGCCGCCAGCATTCCGGAAAAGGTCCCGCTGGCGCTGGGTGTTCCGGCGATCAGCCCGCTGGTTCCGTTGAGTGCCAAGCCGGTAGGCAAGGCATTTGCTGGAACGGAGAATGTCGGCGCGGGGGTGCCACTCGCGCTGACCACGTAGCTGTAGCCGACGTTGATCGTGCCGTTCGGTGGCGGCGCGCTAATGAAAGCGGGTGCCTGCGTCGCACTAGCAATATTGGTGAGGGCGAAGGTCGCGCTCAGGCCCGGGACAGTGGCAGTAACCGTAAACGCACCTGCAGTTCCGTTCGCGGTAAAGGTTGGCGCGGTCGCCACTCCGGCAGCATTGCTTGCGGCCTGGGCGACATTGCCCGTCCCGCTGAAGGCCCCGGAGGCACCGGTGGCTGGCGCCGCGAACGTAACGGGTCGTCCGGGAAGCGGATTGCCTCCGGCGTCCTTGACCACCACCGCCAGCGGCGTCGCGTACGCGGTGCCGACCACGGCGCTCTGTGAGCCGCCCGACTGGACGCTGAGCGAAGCTGCGGGTGTGATCGTAGAGCTGTTCAGCAACACGGACGCGGTGTTGTTTGCAGCGCTGGTCACCACCAGATCCGGCTTGCCGTCGCCATTGAGATCCTTAGCGACGATCGCCTCGGGCTGGCCGCCGACGCTGTAGATCAACGGCGCCTGAAACGTCCCGTCCCCGTTGCCGAGCAGCAACACCACGGTGTTGTCGAAGCGGTTGGCAATAATCAGATCAGCCCGGGCGTCGCCGTTGAGGTCGGCGACGGCGACGCTCGCTGGGCCGCTCCCGACCGGAATGTTTACGGCAAGGTTGAAGGTCCCGTCGCCGCGCCCGAGGAAAATGGAAACGTCGTTGCTGTAATCGTTGACAACAGCCAAGTCGAGTTTGCCATCGCCGTTGAAATCGCCGGCCGCGAGGCCATCGGGGTAATAGTGGGTGGCATAGTTCACCGCGGGGGCGAACGTCCCATCACCCCGCCCGAGCAGCACCGACAGGGTGTTGTTGTCACCGTTGACGACGGCCAAGTCGGGCTTGCCATCGCCGTTGAAGTCGCCAATGACAACGGCGTAGGGGCTCGGTCCGGTCGCGTAGCTGATCGGCGCGCTGAACGAGCCGTCGCCGTTGCCCAGCGCCACCGTCACGGTTTGCCCGATGGTGCTGCCGTACGTGCCGTTGGCGATGGCGAGGTCGAGCATGCCGTCGCCGTTCAAGTCGGCGACTGCGACGCTAATTGGCGCAAGGCCCGCGTTGAGCGTTCCCAGCCGGGTGAAGGTGCCGTTGCCGTTGCCGGCGAAGATCATCACGCCGTTGCCGTAGAAGTCAGCCACCGCCAAGTCGAGCTTGCCGTCGCCATTGAAATCACCGACTGCAACCGCGATCGGCTCGCCGCCGGTTTGCAGTGTCGTACCCGCTCGGAACGTGCCGTCGCCGTTGCCAAGCAGGATGGAAACGCTGGCTGAAAATGCGTTGGCGACGGCAATATCCGGAATGCTGTCACCGTTGAAGTCGCCCACCGCAATGGCTTCGGGGTAGTTGCCGGTGCTGTAGGTGAGCGCGGCGGAGAATTCGGGTACGCCAATCACTGCCAAGCTTCGGCTTACGGTCGGCGCGGCGTTGTAATTGGCGTTGCCCGCCTGCGCAGCTTGGATCGTGCACGTGCCGCCGGTCAGCAACGTGGCATAGTTGCCGCTGACGGCGCACACGGCGGGTGTCAGCGAGCTGAGGCTGACAGTCAGACCGGACGAAGCCGTCGCGGTCAGGTAAATCGGCGAAGCGCTGATGAGCTGATTGCCAGGCGCGACGAACGTGATCGTCTGATTGGCGACTCCGACTGTGAAACTCTGACTCACGTTCGTCGCGGCGTTGTAGTTCCCATTGCCCCCTTGCGCCGCCTGGATCGTGCACGTACCTGCGGCGACCAAGGTCACGGTCGCGCCACTCATCGTACAGACCGAAGCCGTGAGCGAAGAGAAACTTACTGCCAAGCCCGAAGAGGCGGTCGCGCTGACAGTGAACGGCGTGGCGCCAAACGTCTTGCTGGCGAGCGCGGCGAAGGTGATCGTCTGATTCGCTTTGGCGACCATAAAGCTCTGGCTGACACTGGTCGCGGCGTTGTAATTACCGTTGCCCGCTTGTGCGGCCTGGATGGTGCAGGTCCCACCAGCCTTGATAGTCACCGTGCTGCCGCTGACCGTGCAGACGGTCGTCGTCAGCGACGAGAACGTCACGGCCAGGCCGGAGGAGGCGATGGCGCTGATTGTGAATGGCGCGGCACCGTAGGTCTGACCGCCAAGCGCGCCGAAGGTGATCGTCTGGTTGGCCTTGGCCACCGCAAAGCTTTGGCTGACGTTCGCTGCCGCGAGGTATTGTCCGTTTCCCGACTGCGCCGCCTGGATGGTGCAGGTGCCACCGGTGACGAGCGTAACAGTGCCGCCGCTCACGGTGCACACCGCCGTCGTGGTCGACGAGAACGTGACCGCCAAGCCGGAAGACGCGGTCGCGCTCACGGTGAAGGGCGAATTGCCGTAGGTCTTGCCGGCGAGCGTGCCGAAAGTGATCGTCTGCGCTGCCTTCGCCACCGTAAAGCTCTGGTTGATGTTTGGTGCGGCGTTGTAATTGCCGTTGCCTGCTTGCGAGGCCTGGATGATGCAGGTCCCGCCCGCGATCAAGGTGACCGTGCTGCCGCTGACGGTGCAGACTGCGGGGGTCGTCGAAGCGAAAGCGACCGCGAGTCCGGAAGACGCTGTGGCGCTGACCGTGAACGGCGCGTTGCCATACGTCTTGCCGGCGAGCGCGCCGAAGGTGATCGTCTGATTTGCCTTGGCGACGGTGAAGCTCTGGTTGACGTTGGGCGCCGGCGCGTAAGTGGCGTTGCCGGCTTGCGAGGCTTGGATAGTGCAAGTACCCGCCGCGACGATCGTTACCGTGGTGCCGCTCACCGTGCACACGGGCGTCATGAGCGAGATGAAGCTGACGGTCAGTCCGGACGATGCGGTGGCGCTGACGGTAAACGGCGCGGAGCCATACGTCTTGTTTGCGAGCGCGCCGAAGGTGATCGCCTGGCTGGTTTGCGCGAACGCGGAGGAAACGCCAAGAAGTGACACGCCGACGGCATCGAACAGCGGCGTAACCATCGTATGCAGCGCGGTCGCGGCGAGAACGAGCGCGCACGCGCGACACGTCGTCGCCATCAACCCTGCGCAACGCATGGTCGATCGCATGATGCAGCGTGCCAGATGTGCCAAGACCCCTCCCTTGGCGACTGCAAGAATTATTGATGAGATCGACTATGCTCTGGAAATCCCGCGACCGAATCAGCCAAATGGATGAAGCGAAGTCGCCGGCGATTCGTGGCGGTTGCACAAACCGCGAACCGATCGTGGGCCGACCGATAGAGGTCGTCAACTGTAGAAAGCTACAGGTGGCGAGTGCTGACTCACTGCATTACGCGGCCGCCGCGCGTTATGACGAAGTGCTACGCGATCCAACACAAACGATGCGCAAACAGATCGTTATGAGCGCAAGTTGCGGATTGAACTTCAATTCCGGCGTCACCACGCGCCACGCGATAATGGCGCTGCATCAGTTCGATGATCTTCTCGGAGAGTGGCTTTGCTTCGATTTCTTCTCTGCGCGAAGGCTGGCCGAGTCGCTGCTCGATATCGAGGCTCGGCTGACGATGTTACCGAGAAATCGAGTCGTAGCCCGGGGTGAGCGAAACGAACCCAGGGATTCGCACCGTCGGAGTGTTGCCACTGGTGTCGCTCGGCGCGTTCAATCCGAGCTGCGTCGAATGCCGGCGATCTCACGATAACGGCTGCAGCTCACAACGTGATCGTTGACGAGCCCCGTCGCTTGCATGAAGGCGTAGCAGATCGTCGATCCGACAAAGCGAAACCCGCGGCGTTTGAGCTCCGTTGAAAGAGCGTCGGACTCTTGCGTGCGCGGAGGAATGTTCCGGAGCGAGCGCCAGCGGTTCATCTTCGGCGAGCCACCGACGATACCCCACACGAAGCGGTCAAAGCTGCCGGCTTCGCGCTGAACTTCCAGAAAGGCACGGGCGTTGCTGACGGTGCTTTCTATCTTGAGCCGGTTGCGCACGATGCCCGGGTTGGCTAGCAACCGCTCGATGCGGCGGGCGTCGAAGCGCGCGACCTTGGCTGGGTCGAAGCCGGAGAATGCCTCGCGATAGGCGTC
>DASXQW010000363.1:0-11644 GCA_036506975.1 Casimicrobiaceae bacterium
CTTTATCGCATCGCGCAGCTCGTGGCATGGTTCTCGCTAAGACTTAAGCGAAGCTGAACCATCGGGGTTCGGTTTCGGATCGCATGGCCAATGGCGGCCGCGTGATTCGACAACGGCGTTGTGTGCGTCCGGTTCGTGCTGACGAACGGGGACGACACCAGCGCCGTTTTGTTTTTCGGTCCAAGCCATGACGAACAGGGAATCACGATGCGCAAATTTCGGCGAACCAGCCGTACCACGAGTACGCAAGCACCTGCTGTCCCGTTGGATCAGGCAATGTCGCCGGCGCGGCGACGGCTGCTGGGTGCCTCCGCGGCCGGCGCACTGATGACTCTGGTCGATCCCGCAATTCGTGCCGGCGCGTGGGCCCAGGGCTCCGACGCGCCGGAAAAAAAAGAGGTCAAGATCGGCTTCATTCCGCTGACGGATTGCGCGTCGGTGGTGATTGCGTCGGTCATGGAATTCGACAAGAAATACGGCATCAAGATCGTACCGACCAAGGAAGCGTCGTGGGCGTCGGTGCGCGACAAGCTCGTCAACGGCGAACTCGATGCCGCGCATGTCCTCTACGGCCTCGTGTATGGCGTGCAGATGGGCATCGGCGGGCCGAAGAAGGACATGGCCTTGTTGATGAACCTTAATCACAACGGCCAGGCGGTCACGCTTTCCAATCAGCTGAAGGACAAGGGCGCGACTGACGGCATCAAGCTGAAGGCCTTAATCGACAAGGAGAAGCGCGAGTACACGTTCGCCCATACGTTCCCCACCGGTACGCATGCGATGTGGATCTACTACTGGCTCGCCACCTACGGCATCAACCCGCTTTCGGACGTGAAGACGATCACGGTGCCGCCGCCGCAGATGGTGGCGAACATGCGCGTCGGCAACATGGACGGCTTTTGCGTCGGCGAGCCGTGGAACAACCGGGCGATCTACGACAAGATCGGTTTCACCGCGGAAACGACGCAAGGCGTCTGGAAGGATCACCCGGAAAAGACGCTCGGCGCCACGGCCGAGTTCGTGCAGAAGAATCCGAATACCGCGCGGGCAATGATCGCCGCCATCCTCGATGCCGCCAAATACATCGACGTCATGAACAATCGCAAGAAGGTATCGGAAATCATTGCCGACAAGTCGTACGTGAACTGCCCGGTCGACGTGATCGACCAGAGGCTGGAAGGCAACTATGACAACGGGATCGGCAAGCAGTGGAAGGATCCCGACTACATGAAATTCTACAACGACGGCTACGTGAACTTCCCGTTCCTGTCCGACGGCATGTGGTTCCTCACCCAGCACAAACGCTGGGGATTGCTCAAGGAGGATCCCGACTATCTCGCCATCGCGCAAAAGGTGAACCAGATCGAGATCTTCAAGCAGGCGGCCGCCATGACCAAGACACCGGTACCCAAGGATGTCATGCGCACCGTGAAGATGATCGACGGCGTCGTGTGGGACGGCAAAAACCCGAAGGCCTACGCCGCCGGTTTCAAGATCAAGAGCATAGCGAGTTAGGAGTCCTTCATGGCTGCCACCTTGATCGCCATGTCACCCGCGTCCCGCGCGCGAGCGAAGGCCGCCGATCCGGCATCCCCGCCGGTGCCGAACGCAGCCAACGCTCCGTTTGCCGGCGGGATCGACGATGGCGAGGCTCGCGAGTCCGCGCAACGAGCCGCCGCGTATCTGCAGGCGGAACTGCGGCGCGAGCGCGTGCGCGCGGCGCTGCTAACGATCCTGCCGCCGATCTTCGGCATCGCGCTGTTCATCGGTTTGTGGGCGTTGGTCTCCATGACGTCGCCGCAGTTGCCGTCGCCAGCAAAGACGTGGGTGTCGGCGATCGACGTGTTCAGCAAGCCGTTCTACAGCAAGGGCCCGAACGACCAGGGGATCGGTTGGAACATCCTGATGTCGCTGCAACGCGTCGGCATCGGCTTCGGCCTGGCGGCATTGGTCGGCATTCCGCTAGGCTTCATCCTCGGCCGCTTTCACTTCGCCAATGCGATGGCGTCGCCGATCATCAGCCTGTTGCGTCCGGTGTCGCCGCTCGCCTGGCTGCCCATCGGTCTTATGGTGTTCAAGGCAGCCAATCCGGCGGCGCTCTGGGTGATCTTCATTTCGAGCATCTGGCCGATGGTCATCAACACGGCGGTCGGTGTCCAGCGCGTGCCGCAGGACTATCTCAATGTCGCGCGCGTGCTCAACCTGTCGGAGTGGAAGGTCGTGACCAAGATCCTGTTCCCGGCGGTGCTGCCGTACATGCTGACCGGTGTGCGGCTCGCCATTGGCGTCGCGTGGCTCGTGATCGTCGCGGCCGAGATGCTGACCGGCGGTGTCGGCATCGGTTTCTGGGTGTGGGACGAATGGAACAACCTGAACGTCGAGCACATCATCATCGCCATCTTCGTCGTTGGGGTCGTCGGTCTTCTGCTCGAGCAGTTCCTGTTGCTGCTCGCCCGCCGCTTCAACTACGCCTGACGAGAACGCCATGTCGGATGCCTACAGGAGTGTCGCCCGCCTGCATTCGCAGGAGCCGGTCATCACGACCGAATACGTGCATGTCGAGGGCGTCGGCATGACATTCAAGACCAAGCGCGGTCCGTTCGTGGCGCTGCGCACCATCGACCTGTCGGTGCAGAAGGGTGAATTCATTACGCTGATCGGCCATTCGGGCTGCGGAAAGTCGACGCTGCTTAATCTCGTCGCGGGACTGATCGAGCCGACGACCGGGATCCTGCTGTGCGCGGGCCGCGAGATCGCGGGTCCTGGACCGGAGCGCGCCGTCGTGTTCCAGAACCATTCCCTGCTGCCCTGGCTCTCGTGCTTCGATAACGTCTACCTGGCGGTGGAGCGCGTATTCGGCGCGAGCGAGAAGAAGGCCGATCTGAAGCGCCGGACGCATGACGCGCTGGCGCTGGTCGGCCTGACCCATGCCGAGTACAAGATGCCGCACGAGGTATCCGGCGGCATGAAGCAGCGCGTGGGCATCGCCCGCGCGCTAGCCATGCAACCGAAGGTCCTGCTGCTCGATGAGCCGTTCGGCGCGCTCGATGCGCTGACGCGGGCCAAGCTGCAGGACGAGTTGATGAAGATCGTGCAGGCGTCCGGCAGTACCGTGCTGATGGTAACGCATGACGTCGACGAGGCGGTGCTGCTCGCCGATCGGATCGTGATGATGACCAATGGGCCGGCCGCCACGATCGGCGAGGTCGTCATGATCGATCTGCCGCGGCCGCGCGATCGGGTCGAACTCGGCGAGAACCCGCAATACCACCATTACCGGACCGCGGTGCTCGACTTTCTGTACCGACGGCAGGCGCATGTCGAGAAGGTCGCGTAGCCCGTTGCGTTTGCCATGAACGCCCGCGTCTCCATTACGAAGCCGCAACTCGTTGTCGTCGGCAACGGCATGGCCGGCATGCGCACCGTCGAGGAGTTGCTCAAGCTCGCACCGGATTTCTATGACATCGCGGTCTTCGGCACCGAACCGCATCCCAACTACAATCGGATCCTGCTCTCGCCGGTGCTTGCGGGCGAACAGACGCTCGACCAGATCGTCCTCAATTCGCGCGCGTGGTACGCCGAGAACGGCATCACGCTGCACACCGGCAAGACGGTGACGAAAATCGATCGCGGGCGGCGCCGGATCGAGACGTCCGACGGCGCGATCGCGACTTACGATCGGCTGCTGCTCGCCACCGGCTCAAACCCGTTCATCCTGCCGATTCCCGGCAAGGATCTCCCGGGCGTCATCACCTATCGCGATATTGCGGATACCGAAGCGATGATCGCGGCCGCGCGCGAGCATCGGCACGCGGTCGTCATCGGCGGCGGCCTGCTGGGGCTCGAGGCGGCCAATGGTCTTAAGCTGCGCGGCATGGACGTCACGGTCGTGCACCTGATGCCCTGGCTGATGGAACGCCAACTCGATCGCACGGCAGCGCAAATGCTGCAGCAGTCGCTCGAGGCCAAGGGGCTCGTGTTCCGCCTGGAGGCGAAGACCGAAAAATTGATCGCGAACGAAGCGGGCCGCGTCACCGCGGTGCATCTGGCGTCTGGAGAGACGCTGCCTGCGGATCTCGTCGTGATGGCCGTCGGCATCCGGCCGAACGTGGACCTCGCCAAGTCAGCGGGCCTGCACTGCGAGCGCGGCATTGTCGTCAACGACACGCTGCAGACGTTCGATCCGCGCATTTACGCCATCGGCGAGTGCGTGGCGCATCGCGGCCAGATCTACGGGCTGGTGGCGCCGTTGTTCGAGATGGCGAAAGTGTGCGCAAATCACCTCGCCGGCCATGGCATCGGCCAGTACAAGGGGTCACAGGTCTCGACCAAGCTCAAGGTCACGGGCGTCGATCTCTTCTCCGCCGGCGATTTCACCGGCGGCACGGATACGGAAGAAATCGTGCTGGCCGATCCCGCGGGCGGAGTCTACAAGAAACTCGTGATCCGCAACGACCGGCTGATCGGCGGTGTGCTGTACGGCGATACGGCGGACGGCGCGTGGTACTTCAAGCTAGTTCGCGACGGCCGCAGCATCGCGGAGATCCGCGACCGATTGATGTTTGGGGAAGCGAATCTCGGCGATACCGGCCATCAAGGCCAGTCGCGCGCGCTGGCGATGGCGGATGACGCCGAGGTATGCGGCTGCAATGGCGTATGCAAAGGCACGATCGTCAAGGCGATCAAGCGTCAGGGCCTCTTCACGCTCGACGACGTGCGCAAGCATACGAAGGCGTCGTCGTCGTGCGGCTCGTGCACGGGCCTCGTGGAGCAATTGCTGATGGCGACCGCGGGCGGCGACTACTCGGCACCCGCGAAGCTCAAACCAGTGTGCGGCTGTACCGACCACAGTCACCAGGAAGTGCGCGATGCCATCCGCGAGCAGCATCTGCTGGCGATTCCGGAGGTCATGCGCGCGTTGGACTGGCGCACGCCCAACGGCTGCGCGACCTGCCGGCCCGCGCTCAACTACTACCTGATCTCGACCTGGCCGAAGGAAGCGAAGGATGACCCGCAGTCGCGCTTCATCAACGAGCGCGCGCACGCGAACATCCAGAAGGACGGCACGTACTCGGTGATTCCGCGGATGTGGGGCGGCGAAACGAATGCGTCGGAGCTGCGCCGGATTGCCGACGTCGTCGACAAGTACAAGATCCGCACGGTCAAGGTGACCGGGGGGCAACGGATCGACCTCTTAGGTGTTGCGAAAGCCGATCTGCCGGCAGTGTGGGCGGACCTTGGCATGCCATCGGGTCACGCTTACGCCAAGGCTTTGCGCACGGTGAAGACCTGTGTGGGCAGCGAATGGTGCCGGTTCGGCACGCAGGACTCGACGGCGATGGGCCAGCAGCTCGAACGTGCGTTGTGGCGGATGTATGCACCGCACAAAGTGAAGCTCGCGGTCTCGGGTTGCCCGCGCAACTGCGCTGAATCGGGGATCAAGGACGTCGGCGTCATCGGGGTCGAGTCCGGCTGGGAAATCTACGTGGCCGGCAATGGCGGCATCAAGACCGAGGTCGCGCAGTTCCTGGTCAAGGTGAAGACGCCGGAGGAGGTGCTCGAATACAGCGGCGCCTTCCTGCAACTTTATCGCGAGGAAGGCTGGTACCTCGAGCGGACCGTGCACTACGTCGCGCGCGTCGGTCTCGAGCACGTGAAGAAGCGCGTGCTCGAAGACGCCGACAATCGCCGCGCGCTGTGGGAGCGGTTGCAGTTCACGCTCGACGGCGAGCCGGACCCGTGGCACGAGATGGAGCGGGCGCGTATCGATACGCGGCAGTTCGCGCCGCTTGCGCTGACGCACTGAGATGGCCAACGTTGCCATCGCCTGCGGCGCGCTGCCGGTCTCATCCACCGCTCCGGCCGTGGACAGCCGCCTGACCGAGATCTGTGCGCTCGGTGAGATCCCGGTCCTCGGTGCACGTGTCGTCGAACGGCCGGGTCATCCGGACGGCAACGTCGCGTTGTTCCGGACGGCCGACGACCGCGTGTTCGCCGTGCTCGATCGCTGCCCGCACAGGGGCGGCCCGCTGTCGCAAGGCATCGTCTACGGCGACCGGGTCGCCTGTCCGTTGCACAACTGGTCGATCGAATTGGCCAGCGGTCACGCAGTGGCACCCGATTCTGGCTGCGCGCGCACGTTTGCCGTGCAGGTGCAACAAGGCGTCGTCTACGCCGCGCTCGGCTGACGAAGGCGATGGACGAGACGCGCTCCACGTGTCCCTACTGCGGCGTCGGGTGCGGCGTCATCATCGAGCACGACGAACGCCGCATCACCGGCGTGCGCGGCGATCTGGACCATCCCGCCAATTTCGGGCAACTGTGCACGAAAGGGCGCACGTTGCATTTGACGGCGGCGCCGCAAGCGCTGGCTGCGCGGCTGCACTATCCGTTGCGGCGCGCCACCAAGTCGGCGCCGCCGCAGCGCGTCGGGTGGCATGAGGCTCTCGACGACGTTGCCGACCGGTTCGCGGCGTGCATTCGCGCGCATGGCCCGGACAGTGTCGCGTTCTACATCTCCGGACAGTTGCTGACCGAGGACTACTACGTCTTCAACAAAATCGCGAAGGGGCTCATCGGCACCAACAACGTCGATACCAATTCGCGGCTGTGCATGTCGAGTGCCGTCGCCGGCTACAAGCAGACGCTGGGGGCCGATGCGCCGCCGGCCTGCTATGACGACATCGACGACGCGCATTGCCTCTTCGTCGCGGGCGCGAACACGGCGTGGGCGCATCCGATCCTGTTCCGCCGGATCGAGGCGGCGCGCGCGAAGCATCCGGAGCGCAAGCTAATTGTCGTCGATCCGCGCGCGACCGCGACCGCGAGTTCGGCGGACCTGCATATCGCGATCGAGCCTGGCACCGACGTCGCGCTGTTCCACGGCATGCTGCATCTCATGCTGTGGGAAGATAAGGTCGATCGCGCGTTCATCGCCGCGCATACCGCCGGCTTCGATGCGCTGAAGGCACTCGTGCGCGACTACACGCCGCGCCTCGTCAGCGAGTTGTGCGGGATCGCCGAGGCCGACCTCGTCACGGCGGCACGGTGGTTCGCCGAAGGCCCAACGCTGTCGCTGTATTGCCAGGGGCTCAATCAATCATCGGCGGGTACCGCGAAGAACGCGGCGCTGATCAACCTGCATCTGGCGACCGGCCAGATCGGCAAGCGCGGCGCGGGCCCGTTCTCGCTGACCGGACAGCCCAACGCGATGGGGGGCCGCGAGGTCGGCGGCATGGCGAATCTGCTCTCGGCGCACCGCGATCTCGCCAATCCTGCGCATCGCGCGGAAGTGGCGGCATTGTGGGGCGTGCCCGAGGTGCCGTCTGCGCCCGGCCTGACCGCGGTCGAATTGTTCGACGCGCTGGCGGAAGGCACCGTGAAGATGGTGTGGATCGCCTGCACGAATCCGGCGCAATCGCTGCCCGACCAGGCGACGGTGCGGCGCGGGCTCGCGCGCGCCGAACTCGTCGTGCTGCAGGAGGCGTTTGCCAACACTGAGACGGCCGCGTTCGCGGACGTCCAGTTGCCCGCGTCGACGTGGGGCGAGAAGGAGGGGACGGTCACCAATTCGGAAAGGAGGATCTCGCGCGTGCGGGCGGCGATTGCGCCGCCCGGCGAGGCGCGCGCGGATTGGGCGATTGCCGTGGACTTCGCGCACCGCCTCGAGGCCAGGCTCCGGCCGGGCCGGCCGACGCTGTTCCCTTACGAGATGGCCGCAGAAATCTTTGCCGAGCACGCGGCCACCACGCGCGGCCGCGATCTCGACATCACCGGGCTTTCGTTCGCCCGGCTCGATGCCGACGGCCCGCAGCAATGGCCATGCCCGGAAGGTGCGCCCGGCGGCCGCGCGCGTCTCTACACCGATCATGAATTCGCCACCGAAGACGGGCGCGCGCGCTTCGCGACCGTCAAATTCACGCCGGTGGCCGAGCGCGTCGACGCGCGCTATCCGCTGCGGCTCAACACCGGCCGCTTGCGCGACCAATGGCACGGCATGAGCCGCACCGGCACGCTGGCCACGCTGTTCGCGCATGCGCCCCAACCGGCGGTGGAACTGCATCCGGCGGACCTTGCCCGGCGCGGGCTTGCGGCCGGCGACCTCGTGCGTCTGGAATCGCGCCGTGGCGCGCTGGTGATTCCGGTTGCGGCATCCGAAATCGGAAAGCCGGGAACTGCGTTCCTGCCGATGCATTGGGGAAGCGCTGCGCTGGCCGGGCGCGGCAGCGCCGGCATCAACGCCGTCACGGCGAAGGCGTTCTGCCCGTCGTCGAAACAGCCCGAGTTGAAGCACGCTGCCGTGCGCATTGCCAAGGTCGCTCTGCCCTGGAAGCTCGCGGCATTTGGATACCCGCAAGCGAGTGACAGGCTCAACGTATTGCGCGATGACGTGCGCGCGCTGGCCGGCGAACTCGATTACGCGAGCGTGGTGCTGATCGGTGGCGAGCGCGCCGGCGTCTTGCTGCGCGCCGCCGCGGCGGCGCCGATGGACGCCGCGTTCCTGGCCGACCTCGACCAGTTGTTCGGGCTCGACGCCGCCGACGTCGTTCGCTACGACGACCCAAAGCGCGCGATCGGCCGCCGTGTGCGCGTCGACGCGGGACGGCTCGCCGCGGTGCGCTTGTCGGGCGACATCGCGGCCGCAGGCTGGTTGTGCGACTGGCTCACCGAGGGCGAAGACGTGCTGCCCGTGCGCTCGCTGTTGCTGGTGCCGTCGGCGCAGGCGCCACGTGGCTACCGGTCGCGCGGCCGGGTTGTGTGCAACTGCTTCGACGTGACGGAGAACGAGATCATCGACACGCTGGCCGCCGTGGCCGGCCTGCCGCAAGCAGCGCTTGCAGTTCTGCAGGCGGAGCGGCGGTGCGGGACCAATTGCGGCTCCTGCGTGCCCGAATTGAAGCGCTTCGCCGCCGTGCGCGGCGCCGCCGCATGACCTGCCGGGGCCGAGTCCTGCTGGTCGGCGCCGGTCCCGGGGATCCGGGGTTGCTGACGCTGAAGGCGGTCCGCGTCTTGCACGAGGCCGACGTCGTGCTGCACGACGACCTCGTGTCTCCGGAAATACTTGCGTTCGTGCGTTCCGGCGCCCGCATTGTCCCGGTGGGAAAGCGCGGCGGCTGCCGCTCCACGCCGCAATCGTTCATCGAACAGCTGATGATTCGCGAAGCGCGAGCCGGACATACGGTAGTGCGTCTGAAGGGCGGCGACCCGTTCGTGTTCGGTCGTGGCGGCGAGGAACTGGCGAGTTTGCGCAAGGCGGGCGTGGCCGTCGAGGTAGTCGCCGGCCTCACGGCGGGCCTCGCCGCGCCGGCTGCGATCGGCATTCCGGTGACGCATCGCGCGGTTGCCCACGGTGTCGCGCTCGTCACCGGCCACGCTGCGGAGGGCCAGGGCGCAGAGCCCGACTGGGAGGCATTGGTGCGCACGGGCCTCACGCTCGTCATCTATATGGGCATGACGCGCTCCGGCGATCTGCGCGCCGAACTTCTGCGCGCGGGCATGCCGGCGGACACGCCGGTTGCGGTCATCGCCGATGCCACACGCCAGGAGCAGTGCGCCGTGGTCACGACGCTCGATGCGTTCGTCGACGATGCCCGGCGCGCGCGCATCGGCAGTCCGGCCATCATCGTCGTCGGGGACGTCGTGACGTTCGCCGCCGCAGAGCTCGTAGTTCAGGCTGGATCGCGCGCGACGCCGGCATACGGCGGCCACGCGTGACCTGCTGGCTTTGCCGGATGTTTCAGAGTGCGGCGAATGCAAGTTGTCCTGTGTTGGTACGGGCGCGGGTTGCACCCAGTCGCTCGCATGGCGGGCTGTCCCAATTCGTGCTCGCGTCCTGCCACCGCCGAGATCGGCATTTACGGTTAGGGCAAGAGCGACTATGTCATTCAGGTCGGCGGCGCGCGCGACGGCACGGGGATTGGGAAAATCCTTTACGAACGCGCGTCGGCGGAACACATGGTCGCGATCCTGAAGGGCCTCGTCCGGGCAATCCGCGAGGCCAATCCCGAGGACTTGCCGGCCGGCGAGTTCCTGTACCGCACCCCGGCCGAACAATTGAGTCGGCTGATCGGCGTTTGAGCAGGAAGGGACCCGGTGCGCTGGGGTTTGGAGATTCCCGTAGATGAGTTCTGCCAAAATCCTTCCTCCGGTCAACCTCGCCCTGAAACCGAAATCGTCTTGCGCACAAAGGCCTTGCGCTCGGCGGGGGTTTGTTCTCGTCGGCGATGAGGAGATAAAGCTCCGCTTCGTGGCGCGCCTTCGCCGCAGCGTGTTTGACGCCCACTCTAGCGTAAGCCTCCCCTTCAACGAGATAGTTCGAAAGTAGAGTCCGCTGCTGCTACGATCTATGTGGCATGAAAAAGCTATTTCTCGTCCGCCACGCGAAGTCGAGTCGGGATGACCCTGCATTGGCCGACAAGGATCGGCCATTGAATGATCGCGGTAAGCGCGACGCGCCGAAGATGGGTAAGCGATTGGCAAAACGCCGTGTAAAGCCCGATTTGATCCTGTCAAGCCCGGCGGTGCGCGCGCTCAAGACGGCGGAGATCATCGCCAAGAAGCTCGATTACAAGCGCAAGAATATCTTGGTGGATGATCGGCTGTATGCGGTCGAGGCGGGTGAGCTGCTTGAGGTGATTCGCAAGCTTGGCGATCAAGTAGAGCGCGTCATGCTGATTGGCCATAACCCCGAGTTGACCGAACTCGCACATCGCCTTTCAAGCAAGATCACCCATATGCCGACGTGCGCCGTCGCCGAGTTCACTTTCGATGCAAAAACCTGGTCACGCATCGGAAAAGACAAGCCAGTGCAGATTGCGCTCGACTCTCCAAAGCAATCGTAGGGGAGGGCGTAGCGCCTGTCCGCCCCGTCGGTTACCGGACGAGGGGTTTCGCAAAGCTCAGTTCGTGACCGTCCGGGTCGGCAATGTGGAAATAGTGCTCGCCCCATTCCGCGGCGCGCGGGGCAAACTGGGGTTGCAGGCCTATCGCCACGGCGTGTCGGTACATGCCGTCCACGTCCGATACGTAAAAGATCACCCGGCCCCACCTCGACCAGTGCTCATCCTTGGGCGCAGCGAAGAGGTTGAGATAACCACTGCCTGCGTGGAAACTGGTGAACGCGGCCAACTCTCCGCCGTATCGAATGGGAAAGCCTAGTGCCGAGTAAAACCGCACCGCGCGCGCCATGTCATGGGTCGCAAGGGTTACTGCGCTAATCGATTCGATCTGCGGAACGGCAGGGGCTCCGGTCGCGACAGTACTCATGTTCGGAGATTCCATTTGAGGGTTTGATCATCGGATCTTCGGCGCTGCGCTGGGGAGCACGTGGCGGCGTTGCGGCAGCGCATGTCGGGTGTCTTATGAGGAGGAACGCAACGGTGCGTCCTCGCCCCAAACCCGCCGCGCCGTCTCGACGACCAGGCTGAGTTTTCGTTCCTGGTCTGCCGGGGTGATGGCGTTTCCGATCACCGAGCTGGAGAAGCCGCATTGCGGGCTTAGTGCTAAACGCTCCAGGGGCACGAAGCGGCTCGCTTCGCGGATGCGCCTTTCCAACTCGTTCATCGGCTCGAGCCGAGGACGCTTGGTTGTGATGAGCCCAAGCACCACCAGCTTGTCTTCCGGTACCTCCTTGAGGGGCTCGAAC
>DASXQW010000364.1:0-2026 GCA_036506975.1 Casimicrobiaceae bacterium
AAATGCTCGAGCTCGTGGAAATCCCCGCGGCGAAACAGCGGCTCAACGAGTATCCGCATCAACTGTCGGGCGGGATGCGGCAGCGGGTGATGATCGCGCTGGCACTCTCGTGCAATCCGTCGCTGCTGATCGCCGACGAGCCTACTACGGCGCTCGACGTCACGATCCAGGCGCAGATTCTCGCGCTTCTCGACAAGCTGCGGCGCGAGATCGGGATGGGCGTGCTGTTCATCACCCACAACTTAAGCGTCGTCGCCGAGATCGCCGACCGCGTGGTCGTCATGTACAGCGGGCGGGTGGTCGAAGAGGGTGACGTCCATCAGCTGTTCAAGAGACCGCGGCATCCCTACACGCGCGGCCTCCTCGAGTGCCTGCCCCGGCGCGCGCTCGACGACGAATCCGCGATGGCGAGGCGTCGGCTGAACGCGATTCCCGGTCAGGTCGCGAGCCCGCTCGACCCGCTGCCCGGCTGCGCGTTCGCACCACGCTGCATGCTGGTCCTGCCCGAATGCTCGGCCGCAATGCCGCCGCTTGCGGAGCTTCCCGCGCACCAGCGCTCGCGCTGCATACGCTGGGAGATGTTGTGAGCGCGCCAATGCTCGCGGTCCGCGGCCTCAAGAAATATTTCGGCCACGGCGACCGTCCGGTGCGGGCGGTCGACGACGTCAGCTTCGAGATCGCGAAAGGCGAGGTGCTGGGCCTCGTCGGCGAATCGGGCTCGGGCAAGAGCACGATCGGTCGTTCGGTGCTGAAGCTGATCGACCCGAGCGCCGGCGAAGTATGGTTCGAGGGCTCTGACCTCGCGCCGATGTCCTCGCGTGAAATGCGTCCCTACCGCCGTCGGCTGCAGATCATCTTTCAGGATCCGTACGCGAGCTTGAATCCGCGCCGGCGCGTCGGCGATACGCTGGACGAAGCGATGGCCACGCACGGTCTCCATCCGGGAGCCGCTCGACAGAAGCGGATCGCGGAGCTCTTGTCACTGGTGGGTCTCGCGCCCGAGCACGCGCGGCGTTTTCCGCACGAATTCTCCGGCGGGCAGCGGCAACGGATCGGCATCGCCCGCGCGCTTGCCGTGGAGCCGCAATTCATCGTCGCCGACGAGCCGGTGTCCGCACTCGACGTCTCCATCCAGGCGCAGGTCATCAATCTGCTCTCCGACTTGCGCGAGCGCTTCGGCCTCACGATGCTGTTCATCTCGCACGATCTCGACGTCGTCGAATACCTGTGCGACCGGATCGTCGTGCTGTATCTCGGCAAGGTGATGGAAGTCGCGCCCGCGAAGGAGTTGTACAAGGCGCCCAAGCATCCTTACACCGAAGCGCTGCTCGAAGCCTCGCCGCGTCCGGACCCGGACGCGCGCCGCGACCGCCGTCTGCTCGAAGGCGATATCCCGAGCCCCGTCGATCCGCCGTCGGGCTGCGTTTTCCGCACCCGTTGTCCGTACGCTCTGGACGCCTGCGCCGCAGAGGTGCCCGCATTGCGCGAAGTCGCGCCGGGCCGCTTCAAGGCCTGCATCCGCGACGATATTCTGTGATGTGGAGAACCTCGCGGAATATTCTGTGGTCATTCCCGCGAAAGCGGGAATCCAGTGGCTTTGTCGCACGGCCAACGCAACGTCACTGGGTCCCCGCATTCGCGGGGACGACATGCAATGAACTTGCGATAGGGCACACACACTAGAGACACTACAATGAATCTCGATCCGATCCTCTCCGAAACGCTCGACCCCGCCACCAAGGGCTACCCGCTGTCCAGCCCTCCGCTGCCGATCTCCGCGCTCGGCGCGCAGCGTTGGAGCGTGCTCGCGGGCGATCTGCCGCTGCCGCTGGCGGTGATCCGCGATTCGGCGCTCGCACACAATCATGCCTGGATGCGCGACTTTACCGCGTCGACCGGCGTGTTACTGGCGCCGCACGGCAAGACGACGATGGCGCCGCAGATCTTCGCCCAGCAGCTTGCCGCGGGCGCCTGGGGGATCACGGTGGCCAACGTGCAGCAGCTCGGCATCTGCGTGCGCTTCGGC
>DASXQW010000365.1:0-9828 GCA_036506975.1 Casimicrobiaceae bacterium
GTCGCCACCGCGTATTCGATGCCATGCTGGGCGAGGGCGACGACATCCATGTAGCCTTCGACGACGACCACCTTGCCCGCCGCGCGGATCGCCTGCCGCGCCTGGAATAAACCGTAGAGCTCGCGGCCCTTGGAGAACAACGGCGTTTCGGGCGAATTGAGGTACTTGGGCTCACCCTTGTCCAGCACGCGGCCGCCGAATCCCACGACCCGCCCGCTCGCATCGTGAATCGGGAACATGATGCGGTCCCGGAAGCGGTCGTAGCGCTTGCCCGCGTCGCCCGCGACGACAAGTCCCGCGGTCTCCAATGCCTTGTCTTGGTAGTCGGGAAAAACACGCGCTAATGGCTGCCACTCGTCCGGCGCGTAACCGATCCCGAAACGAACTGCAATCGGGCCTGTCAGGCCGCGATCCTTGAGGTAATCGATCGCGCGGGGAGCTTCTTTGAGCGCCGCGCGATAGAACTTGGCGGCATGCAGAAGTAACCCCGTGAGATCTTGCCCCTGCACGCGCCGTCCGTCCTCGACGGGAGTAACCGACCGCGGGACCTCGAGTCCCGCGTCCCTCGCCAGCTCCTCGACGGCATCGGGGAAGGACTTGCCGCCGTACTCCATCAGAAAGCCGATCGCGGTGCCATGCGCTCCGCAGCCAAAGCAGTGGTAGAACTGCTTGGACGGGCTCACCGTAAAGGACGGGGTCTTTTCGCTATGGAAGGGGCAACAAGCGGTGTAATTCGCGCCCGCCTTCTTGAGGGGGACATATCGATCGACGGTATCGACGATGTCGACCCTGGCGAGCAGCGTCTGAATAAAATCGTTGGGAATCATGGGCTTGAAGGTTGCGGACCACGAACCCTGACAAACGTAGTCGCGGGGCCCATCTCCCCATTATAGGCGAGGTTCTACGCGCCGCGAGGCAGCCTTTGGGGCTTTTGCTTTAGCCCGCGAGCCTGGTCTTGACCCGGTCGGCGACCACCGCCATGTCGGCGCGGCCGGCAAGCCGGGGCTTGAGGGCCGCCATGACCTTTCCCATGGCGGCCGGGCCCGAGACACCCGTCGCGGCGATCGCCTCCGCGATCAGCGCTTCGATCTCGGCCGGAGAGAGCGGCGGGGGAAGATAGCTCCGAAGAATTTCGATCTCGGCGCGCTCGGCGGCGGCAAGCTCGGGTCTGCCGCCCGCGTCGAACTGGGCGATCGACTCACGGCGCTGCTTGATCATCTTGTCGATGATGCCGACCACATCGACGTCGGACACCTCGATTCGCTCGTCGACCTCCTTCTGCTTGATCGCTGCGAGCAGCAAACGGATCGTCGAAAGGCGCGCGGTTTCCCTGGCCCGCATGGCGGCCTTCATGTCTTCGGTAATGCGGGCTCGTAAGGACATTGCTCGGGGGTGGGGTCAGCGACGAATTGCACGAGTTTCCTCGTGAATTAATGCGACGTCTGCCGAAATTCGTCTCTGACCCCCAGCGAAAAGGGGCGAATCGCTTCGCCCCTTGTGTGCGGCTTGCGATACCGCTTAATACAGCTTCGGCGGCAGTTGCTGACTGCGCAGGCGCTTGTAGTGGCGCTTGACCGCGGCGGCGAGCTTGCGCTTGCGCTCGGCGGTGGGCTTTTCGTAGAACTCGCGGGCGCGGAGCTCGGTCAGGAGGCCTGTCTTCTCGATCGTGCGCTTGAATCGGCGCAATGCCACCTCGAAGGGCTCATTTTCGCGGACGCGGACACTGGGCATTGGAGAATCAATCCTTTCGTGACGCCGACACTCGAACTTACATCAACCAATAAGTCTAGCAGGCGACAACGATTAAGGCAATGGGAACGTATACTTTAAGGCATTTGCATGAACCGATTCCACGACGTGAAAGTGCTTGGCATCGAAACCTCCTGTGACGAGACCGGGCTCGCCATCTACGATAGCGCTCGGGGCTTGCTTGCACATACTCTCCACTCGCAGGTGGCCATGCACGAAGCCTATGGCGGAGTCGTGCCCGAGCTCGCGTCGCGCGATCACATTCGCCGCGTCGTTCCGCTTGCGGAGCGCGTAGTCGGCGAGGCCGGTTGCCGGCTCTCGGACCTCGATGGCATCGCTTACACGCAAGGCCCGGGTCTTGCGGGCGCGCTGCTGGTCGGCGCCAGCGTGGCCAACGGCCTGGGCTTCGCGCTCGGAAAACCCGTCATCGGCGTGCATCATCTCGAAGGTCATCTGCTCTCGCCGCTGCTTGGCGTCCCGCGGCCGCCGTTTCCGTTCGTCGCGTTGCTCGTCTCCGGCGGGCACACCCAACTGCACGCCGTTCACGGCGTGGGCGAATACGCGCTGCTCGGCGATACTGTCGACGACGCCGCGGGAGAAGCGTTCGACAAAACGGCCAAGCTCCTCGGCCTGCCGTATCCCGGTGGCCCCGCGCTGGAGAGACTTGCAGCCCGCGGACGACGGGGCGCGGTCACGCTGCCGCGGCCGATGCTCGGCAGCGGCGATCTCAACTTCAGTTTCAGCGGGTTGAAAACCTCGGTGCTGACGTATGCGCGAAAGCAAGCTCTGCCCGAGGAGCGCTTGGCAGACATTGCGCGCGGCTTCGAGGACGCTGTCGTCGACGTACTGGCCGCGAAAGCGCTTGCCGCGCTCGACGTGACGGGTCTCGACCGGCTTGTCGTTGCCGGAGGCGTCGGCGCCAACCGCTCGCTGCGCGATCGCCTGTCCGCGGCGGCTAGGCAGCGCGGCGCAGAAGTATTCTTTCCCGACCTTGAGTTCTGCACCGACAACGGAGCGATGATCGCGCTGGTCGGCGCGCTGCGCCTGCAGCGCGAAAACATGCAGGACTACCGCTTTACGGTGCGCCCGCGCTGGGATCTGTCCTCGGTTCGCACGGCACCCATCGTGTCACGCGCGTCGTAGTGCAGGATCGCCTCGAGCGTTGCGGTTGGCGGCGGCGCTAGCTGCCGATCTTTCGTTCTTGCCCCGCCAGAAGCTTGCGGATGTTTTCGCGATGTCGCCAGATCAAGAGCAGGGCGATCGGGAACAGCGCCCAGGCCTCGGGCCAATTGCCGATGAAATACAGGCCGAGGGGCGGCGCCGCGACAGCCGCAGCAATCGATGCCAGCGAAGCGATTCGGAACAACAGCGCGAAGGCGAGCCAGACGCCGAGCAGCGCGATTCCAAGCGGTACCGCAAGCGCGAAGGCGACACCTGCGGCCGTCGAGACTCCCTTGCCCCCCGCAAAGCGGTGGAATACCGGGTAGACGTGGCCGAGGAAGACCGCGAGCGCGGCACCGGCGGTGGCCAGCGATGCGTCGCCCCAATTCGCGCCCAGCCGATGCGCGATCCATACCGCCACGAAGCCCTTGAGGCCATCGCCGGCGAGCGTCAACGCGGCGGCGGCCTTGTTGCCGGTGCGTAGCACGTTGGTGGCGCCCGGATTTCCCGATCCGTAGCTGTGCGGGTCGGGGAGCCCGAAGAGCTTGCTCACGATCACCGCGAAGGACAGCGACCCGACGAGATACGCGCCGACGATGACAGCAAGCGTGGCCAGCGACGTATTCATCTACAATGCGCGCTCAGCGACTTCAGGCTTGAGATTCTAGCAGGCCACCAAATCTCCGCCGTCGAATACCCGGCGATGAACACCATCTTCGTCCATGAATTGCGCGTCGAGACGCGCATCGGCGTATACGCGTGGGAACAGCATCTCGCGCAACCCTTGCTCATCGATCTCGAGCTCGCGCTGCCTTCGGCGAAGGCGTTCGCCAGCGACGATTTTGCCGATGCGCTCGATTACGCGGCGGTTGTGAAGCGCGTGCAGGCGTTTGCGGCCGATCACCCGCACAAATTGCTCGAACGGTTCGCCGAGGCATTGGCCGAGCTGCTTCGCGCCGAGTTCGGATCCCCGTGGGTCCGGGTGAGCGTCGCCAAGCTCGCACCGATCGCCGGCGTCAAGCGGCTCGGAGTAGTCATCGAGCGCGGCCAATCCGGCTAGAGTAACTCCGGATCTCCCGCGGTGCTTGCGTCACCCTCGGGGGTGATGCCGCGCGTGCAGTTGTTTCAGCCGTTCGCGGGCAACGTGCGTATAGATGGTCGTCGTGGTGATGTCGGAATGTCCGAGCAACAATTGCACCACGCGCAGATCGGCGCCATGATTGAGGAGATGCGTTGCGAAAGCATGGCGCAGCGTATGCGGCGAAAGCTTCGAGGACGCAATGCCCGCCTTGAGGGCATAGCGCTTGATTAGCTGCCAGAACGCTTGCCGGGTAAGCGGGCCGCGGCGCGCGGTGATGAAGACCGCGTCGCTCTTCGCATCTCCCGCAAGCTTGGTTCGGCTCGTCGCGAGATAGCGCTTGAGCCAATCCACCGCTTCTTCGCCCAGCGGCACGAGCCGCTCTTTGCTGCCCTTGCCGAGGACGCGCACGACACCCATGTCGAAGCTCACCTGTGCGAGCTTGAGGCCCACCAATTCCGAGACGCGCAATCCCGTGGCATAGAGCGTCTCCAGCATCGCGCGGTCGCGCAAACCGAGCGTCGTGCCGCGATCCGGTGCATCGAGCAGCTCTTCGACCTCTTTTTCGGAAAGGCTCTTCGGCAACCGGCGAGCCAGCTTGGGCGCGCGAACGCGCAGCGTCGGGTCGCTCGCAATCGTGCCGTGCTCCGTCTGCAGCCGGTAGAAGCGGCGCAACGACGATAGCCGCCGGCCGATCGATGTGCTCTTTGCCTTCGCCCGAAATTGTGCGGCCAGGTAGAGATCGATGTCACCGCGATCTGCGGCGAGTAGTTGCTTGTGCCTGTTGCGGCGAAGCCAATCGGCCCACGCCATGAGATCGCGGCGATAGCTCGCCAGGCTCGACGCCGCAAGCCCGTCCTGCAACCACACCTGGTCGCAGAAGGCGTCGATTAACGCAGCGGCGTCACGCCCCGAAGCGGTAGCCCTCATGGGCCAAGAGCCAGCGCTTGATCGCGATCGGATCGCCTTCGGTCACGCCCATGAAGCCACCGAGCGAGCCGTGCGTACCGACGACGCGATGGCAGGGAATCATCAGTGCGATCGGGTTGGCGCCGCATGCGCCGCCGACCGCGCGCGGCGCGGTGTGCAGCTGCCGCGCCAGCTCGCCATAGGTGCGCGATTCCCCGACCGGAATCTCCGCCAGCGTATCCCAGACCCGGCGCCGAAAAAGGGTGCCCGCCGGTGCGAGAGGTAGAGCGAAGCGAAATTGCGGATCGGCGAGATAGCGCTCGATCTGCCGGCACGTGCGCTCGGCGAGGGCATCGGTCGGCGCCAGCGGGCGTTCAGAGCGCGGCAGGTACTCGACGCCGGTTACATTGCCTCTGCTGGTGCGGATGCCGAGCACCGCGAACGGCGCTCTCATTTTCGCGTTGTAAATGGGCATTCCTTTGCCGTCCTAGCCGACTCTCATTTGCTGCGGCAGAAAAGTCACGAGCTGCGGAAAGAGATAGATCAACAGCGTCGCCGCGATCACCAGATACAACATCGGCAGCGCCTGTTTAGCGATCCATGTGAGCTGTTTTCCTGTCATACCCTGCAGCACGAACAGGTTGAAACCGACGGGCGGCGTGATCTGCGCCATCTCGACGACCAGCACGATGAAAATGCCGAACCACAAGAGATCGATGCCGGCCTTGTCGATCGTCGGGAGGATCACTCCCATCGTCAGCACGACCATCGAAATGCCGTCGAGGAAGCAGCCGAGGATGACGTAGAACACCATCAGTGCGACGATGAGCCACAGCTGGGAGAGCCCCAGGCCGCCAATCCACTCCGCGAGGTGACGCGGGAGTCCGATGTAGCCCATCGCCAGCGTCAGGAACGCGGCGCCGGCGAGGATCAGCGCGATCATGCAATACAGCCGCGTGGCGCCAAGGAGGCTGTCGCGGAACGTCGTCCAGGTGAGTGAACCCTGCACCGCCGAGATGGCCAGCGCGCCTGCGACGCCGAACGCGGCAGCCTCCGTGGCCGTGGCGACGCCGGCGTAGATCGAGCCAAGAACCAGGGCGATCAGTAGGACGACGGGGATCAGGTGCCGCGACGCGAAGAGCTTCTGCGCGATCGTCGTCCGTTCCGAGATGATCGGAATCCTGTCCGGATGAAAGAGTGCCCAAACGACGATGTAACCGGAGAACAGCGCCGCGAGGACGAGCCCGGGGATCACGCCGGCGATGAACAACTGCGCAATCGACACGTTGGCGGACACGCCGTAGACGATCATGATGATCGACGGCGGGATCAGCAGGCCCAGCGTGCCCGCGCCTGCCAGTGTGCCGATCGTGATGTCGTCGGGGTAGCCCCGGCTCTTGAGCTCCGGCAGCGTCATTTTGCCGATGGTGGCGCAGGTTGCCGCCGACGACCCAGACACGGCAGCGAAGATCGTGCAACCGATGATGTTGGTGTGCAGCAGGCGCCCAGGGACGCGCTCGAGCCAGGGCGCTAGGCCCTTGAACATGTCTTCGGAAAGCCGCGTCCGGAACAGGATTTCGCCCATCCAAACAAATAGAGGCAGCGCAGTCAGCGTCCACGACGACGCCGTGCCCCAGATGGTCACCGCCATCGCGTCGCCGGCAGGACGCGAGGAAAAAAGCTCCATGCCGATCCAGGCGACGCCCGCCAGCGCGAGCCCGATCCACACGCCGCTGCCCAGCAGCACGAACAGCGCAACGATCAGCAGTGTCGTGATCAGGAGATCACTCGACATGCGCTGGTTCCTGGTCGGGCGTGATGCGCGGGCGCGTTCCTGACAGCTCGCGCACGAACTGGTCGACGAAGGCGATCGCGAAGATCACGGTGCCCGCGGCCATGGCAAGCTGCGGGAGCCATAACGGCGTTGCGTCGTTGCCGGTCGAGATGTCGTGGAGCACGTACGACTGCCACGCGAGGCGGACGCTGAAGTACGCGAAGCCGATCGACAGCGCGGAGGCGGCCGCCAGCGACCAACACTCCAGTGCTCGGCGCACGCGTGCGCCCGCGTGCTCGAGGAAAAGGTTGACCCGAATGTGCTCGCCGCGCGCAAGGGTGTGTGCCAGCGCGAGAAAACCCGAACCCGCCATGAAATAGCCCGCATAGGCGTCGCTACCACGTACCTGAAAAGCGAACATCCGGCCGAAGATGCCGAGCAGCACCATCACGAGCGTCGCTATCAAAAACAACGCCGCCAGATAAGCGGCGGCGTTATAGAGCGAGTCGAGCAGGCGGCGCATTAGCGACGAGCTCGCATCGAAATCCCCGAGTTCGCCTCGATAACGCAGGCGAGATTCGTCGCCCCGGCGCAGGCCGGGGCCCAATTTGGCATTCCTGACGCGTTGAACGACACAAATTGGATCCCGGCCTTCGCCGGGATGACCAGAGCACTCACATTTTCTTGTATGCGTCGACCACGGCCTGGCCGTCGGGACCGGCCTGCTTGGTCCACTCCGATGTCATCGTATCGCCGATCTTCTTGAGCTCGCCAGCAAGAGGCGGCGAGGGCGGGGCGACGGTCATGCCGTTCTTGGCCAGTTGGTCCAGATACCACTTGGTCTTTTCCTCGGAGAGCTTCCAGCCACGCGCTTCGGCATCGGCCGCGGCTTTCAGCACCGCGTCCTGAGTCGGCTTGTCGAGCGCCGCGAACGACTTCTCGTTGACGAACACGATGTTCTTCGGCAGCCAGGCTTGCGCGTCATAGAAATACTTCACCTGCTCCCATGCCTTGGAGTCGTAACCCGTCGCGCCGGACGTGATGTTGGCATTCACCGCGCCGGTCGCCATCGCCTGCGCCAGCTCCGCCGCCTGGATGGTGACTGGTTGGGCACCGGCGAGCTCGGCGATGCGCGACGTCGCGGGGTTGTACGTGCGCATCTTCAAGCCCTTCATGTCCGCCAGCGACGCGATCGGCTTGTTGGAGTAGATCCCCTGCGGCGGCCATGGCACGGCGTAGAGGACCCGCATGCCCTGCTTGGCAAACCTGTCCTCGATTGCTTTCCGCGACGCCTTCCAGAGCTTGGCCGCGTCCGCGTAGCTCGTCGCCAGGAAAGGTATCGAATCGGTGCCGAAGAGCGGGTCTTCGTTGGAGTAAGCGGAGATCAGCACCTCGCCGATTTGCGCCTGATCGGTCTGAACCGCGCGCTTGATCTCGGGGGCCTTGAACAGCGACGCGTTCGAATGCACCGTGATCTTGAGCTTGCCGCCGGTCGCCTTGTCGACGTCGGCGACGAACTGCATGATGTTTTCGGTGTGAAAGTTGGTCGGGGGATACGCAGTCGGCATATCCCACTTGGTTTGTGCGCCGGCGCCCGCGGCGAGGCAGAGGCCGAGCGCGGCAACAAAAGGTTGGAGACGTTTCATCGGAATCCTCTGCAGTTTGATATCGGGATTTACCGGGCGCGCACGCGCGCGAGTTCGGGCAGGAACGACCATTTGTACCACACTTGGCCGACCGGCGGCGAGCGCCGGAACGGCGCAACACGACGCGGTCCCGGCTCGCAGAGGGGCGGCGGCGACATTCTGCTCGCCGCTATAATGGACCGATGTACCGCTGAAGCCTACGCAGCATCTGGCCGCGTCTGTGACGCCTTCCGAGCAGCGTTCCTTACGTTCCTGACCATGACGGATTCTCCGCCGAGCCGCTGGCAATTCTGGATCGATCGTGGCGGCACGTTCACCGACATCGTCGCTCGGCTGCCGGACGGGACCCTGCTGACGCACAAGCTGCTCTCCGAAAATCCCGAGCGTTATCGCGATGCGGCGGTTGCCGGAATCCGCGAGCTGCTCGGCGTAGCGCCTGGCGCACCGATCCCAGCCGCGAAGATCGACGCGGTGAAAATGGGCACGACGGTCGCCACCAATGCCTTGCTCGAACGCAAGGGGGAGCGCACCGTGCTCGCGATCACCCGTGGCTTCGGGGATGCGTTGCGCATCGCGTATCAGAACCGGCCCAAGCTTTTCGTCCGCAAGATCGTTCTTCCGCGTCCGGTCTACGAGCGCGTGATCGAGATCGACGAGCGCATGGGAGCCCATGGCGAAATCGTACGGGTGATCGATCTTGCCGGCGCCGAGATCGAGCTGCGCGCGGCGCATGCGGACGGCATTCGCGCCTGCGCGATCGTGCTCATGCACGGCTACCGTTATCCGGAGCACGAGCGCGTTCTCGCTGCGCTCGCCCGCGCGATCGGCTTTGCCCAGGTATCGGTCAGCCACGAGGTGAGCCCGTTGATGAAGCTCGTCTCGCGCGGCGATACGACGGTCGTCGACGCGTATTTGTCGCCGATCCTGCGCCGCTACGTGGTTGACGTCGAATCCGAGCTTCCGGGCGTGCGGCTGCAATTCATGCAATCGTCCGGCGGACTGACCGACGCGCACCGTTTTCAGGGCAAGGACGCGATCCTGTCCGGTCCGGCCGGCGGCGTCGTCGGCGCAGTGCAGGTGGCGCAGCTCGCGGGCTTCGACAGGATCATTGGCTTCGACATGGGCGGCACCTCGACCGACGTCACGCATTACGCCGGAGAGTACGAGCGCGCGTTCGTGACCGAGGTCGCGGGAGTGCGCCTGCGGGCGCCAATGATGCAGATTCACACGGTCGCGGCGGGAGGCGGCTCGATCTGCAGCTTCGACGGCTCGCGCTTCCGCGTCGGCCCCGAGTCGGCGGGCGCGAACCCCGGCCCGGCTTCGTACCGGCGCGGCGGCCCGCTGACGGTAACCGACTGCAACGTCTTGGTCGGCAAGATCGATCCGGCGTTGTTCCCGCAGGTTTTCGGCGCAACCGGCGATCTGCCGCTCGACAGCGAGGTCGTGCGCGCCAAGTTCGCCGCGCTCGCGGCGGAGCTCGCCGCAAAGACCGGTCACCTCCGCACGCCCGA
>DASXQW010000366.1:0-1547 GCA_036506975.1 Casimicrobiaceae bacterium
CCAGAGTTGCGGGATGACGTCACCATACAGGTCGGGATTCTTGGTGATGTGATCCTCGAGATTGAGCGCGTAGCCGGCCTCGGCCAGGGCGCCGGTCCATTCGTGCGCCAGGACGAAGATGTCGGGGCCCTTGTCGACGGCAAAAGCCTTCATGAGATCGAGCGCATCATCGTCATAGCCTGTAGCGTTCGTCTCGTTGAGCTCGATCTTGACGCGTTTGTCGCTGTTGATGGCCGCCAGCATCTTGTTGAGCGTGTCTCCTGCGGCAACCAGGTTGGTGGCCCGGTATGGCGCCGAACGATCCGCGCGCGACCACAGCTTGATGACGACGTCCTCCGCGTATGCCGATGCGGCGGCGATGCAGAGCATTGCGCCGGCGACGATGCCACAAAGTACTGTTTTGCGATCCATGATGTTGCCTCCTCGTTTGCAGCGGCCTCGACCGGCCGCATAGGCTTGCCGTCCGACCCAATTCGCGTCGGCGACGCGGTATCTCCCTTCGACTATTCGCGGCACATCTCCTGTGGGGCCCTCCTTGTCGCGTGCTCATCCACGATGCGCCTCAAAACCGCCGGCGTGTTGGTGCAGATGGCGTCCGGCTCGAAAGCCACCATCGCGCGCAGCTCATCTTCGCGCTCTTCGTGCCAGAGCGTGATGGTGAGCCCGGCGCGACGTAGCCGGTCGATTGCCGCGCGGTCCAGCAATCGGTGCGGACGCGCTGCGCGCGTTTCCCAGCAGAGGTGCACGTCATCGACCCGGAATGCGGCGGCGAGGCGGACGAGCTCTTCAGCCCCCGCAACGCTGCCCATCATGAAAGAGGTTCGCGCGCCGGGCGTGGTTGCCTTGATGGCGGCAAGCGCCGGTCCATGGAAACTGCCGACCACGATCCGGTCGCGCCGCGCGCTTGCGGCGATCATCTGTGCCACGGCTTCGGCCGCAGCGGGGTCCTTGATCTCGACCAGCAAATCGATCGGGGTGCTCTCTGCGAATGCCAGGAGGTCGGCGAGGACAACGGTGCCCGGCGCTCTTGCCTCGATCTCGGCGAAGCACAGATCGGCCACGAGGCGATCGTCGATCGCCAGATCGTGACGGACGACGATGACGCGGTCGCGCGTTGCCTGGACATCGCATTCGATCGCATCCGCACCTTCCCTGGCCGCCGCCTCGAATGCCGGCCAGCTATTGTCCGCATGCCGCGCGCTGCTGCCGCGATGGGCAACCACCTGTGGTCTTGTCATGCCGATGCCTCGGCGACGAGGCCGCGCACGGTCGATCGCACCACCATCTCCACGGATACCGTCGTGAGCGCGTGCGGCGGCGCGGCGTGTTCCTTGCGCCGGCGCAAAACGTCCATCACGACGCCCGTCAAGCTTTCAACCGGCTGCCGGAAAGTCGTGAGCCGATAGGCATCCCAGGCGGCCTGCGGGATGTCGTCGAAGCCGATCACCGAGAGGTCGTCGGGTACGCGGCGACCGAATTTCGCTCGCGCGGCGTCGAGGAAGCCGAGCGCGAGCAGATCGGTTACGCAAAAAACGCCATCGAAGGGC
>DASXQW010000367.1:0-5202 GCA_036506975.1 Casimicrobiaceae bacterium
CGTCGAGCGGCTCGCGAAGCACAAGCTGACGCAGGTGCTGCACAATCTGCCGGCGGGAGACTGGGCGGCGGGGGAGCGTGGGATCGCCTGCCATCCCGATCGCGTCGGCGAATTCCAGGATGGCGTCGGTACGGCGATCGATTACGCGCAAGCGCTGGGATGCAAGCAGATCAATTGCCTGGCGGGCATCGCGCCGGCGGGCGTGGAGCGGGAGAAGGTCCGCGGAACCTTCGTGACGAATCTGCGCTTCGCGGCCGAAAAACTTGGAGCGGCCGGCATCAAGCTGCTGATCGAACCGATCAACACGTATGACATTCCGGGCTTCTGGCTGTCACGCACACAACAGGCGCTCGACGTGATCCGCGACACCGGATCGTCGAACCTGTTCGTGCAATACGACATCTATCACATGCAACGGATGGAAGGGGAGCTCGCCAACACGATCAAGGCGCATCTACCGCAGATCGCTCACCTGCAGCTCGCCGACAATCCCGGTCGGAACGAGCCGGGCACCGGCGAGATCAACTATCGCTTCCTGTTCGGCTACATCGACTCAATCGGCTACGATGGCTGGATCGGCTGCGAGTACAAGCCGAAGGGCAAGACGATCGACGGACTGGGCTGGCGCGCCGCGCACGGCGTCTGATTGCATAAAACCATCGAATGACACGGAGGAACGAACATGGCGAACGTCGGATTCATCGGACTCGGCATTATGGGCGCGCCGATGGCCGGCCATCTGATGAAGGGTGGCCACAAGGTTTTCCTGCATAGTCACGGGGGCGTCCCGACCACGCTCACCGACGCTGGCGGAATCGCGTGCGCGAACGGCAAGGAAGTCGCGCAGAAAGCTGACGTCATCATCACGATGGTGCCGGACACGCCGCACGTACAGGACGTGCTGTTCGGCGAGAATGGCGTGGCGCAGGGCTTGTCGAAAGGCAAGATCGTCGTCGACATGAGCTCCATCTCGCCCATCGAGACCAAGGAGTTCGCCAAGCGCATCAACGCACTCGGTTGCGAATACATCGATGCCCCCGTATCGGGCGGCGAAGTTGGCGCCAAGGCCGGCTCGCTCACCATCATGGCGGGCGGCATCGAAGCCGCATTCGCCAAGGTAAAGCCGTTGTTCGAACTGATGGGCAAGAACATCACGCTCGTGGGAGGCAACGGCGATGGCCAGACCTGCAAGGTGGCGAATCAGATCATCGTGGCGCTGACCATCGAAGCGGTGGGCGAGGCGCTGCTGTTCGCTTCCAAGGCGGGTGCCGACGCCGGCCGCGTGCGCCAAGCGCTGATGGGCGGTTTTGCGTCGTCACGCATCCTCGAAGTGCACGGCGAGCGGATGGTCAAGCGCAGCTTCGATCCGGGCTTCCGCATCGAGCTGCACCAGAAGGATCTCAATCTGGCGCTGAATTCCGCGCGCAAGATTGGCGTGAGCCTCCCCAACACGGCGACGTGCCAGGAGCTATTCAACGCTTGCGTTGCCCACGGCGGCAAGGCCTGGGACCACTCGGGCATGGTCCGCGCGCTGGAGAACATGGCCAACTTCGAAATCGGCCAGAAGCCCTGAGCTGCCGCGACCTGAAGGGTCGACCATGAAGCTTGCGCCGCGAGAACTGCTGCGCCGAATGTTCGATGCCGCAATCAATGCGGCGCAACCGGAGCACTGCGTTCCACCCCACCTCCCTGCCACGCCTCGGGGGCGGCTGTTGGTGATCGGCGCGGGCAAGGCGTCGGCGGCAATGGCGAAGGCGGTCGAGGACCACTGGCGGGGCGAGCTCTCCGGTCTGGTCGTCACGCGGTACGGGTACGGCGTGCCGTGCCGTCACGTCGAGATTGCCGAGGCTGCGCATCCGGTGCCCGACGCCGCCGGCCTCGCCGCGGCCCGGCGCATTTTGGACATGGTGCATGGGCTCAGCGCGGACGACCTGGTGCTGTGTCTGATCTCGGGCGGCGGCTCGTCGCTCCTCGCGCTGCCCATCGAAGGCCTCACGCTCGAAGACAAACAGGCTGTCAACCGCGCATTGCTCAAGTCGGGCGCCTCCATCAGCGAAATGAATTGCGTGCGCCGCCACCTGTCAGCGATCAAGGGCGGGCGCCTCGCTGCCGCCTGCCACCCGGCCAAGGTCGTGACGCTGCTGATTTCCGACGTGCCCGGTGACAATCCGATGGACGTCGCGTCGGGACCGACCGTGTCCGATCCGACCACTTGTGCAGATGCGCTGGCTATCGTCAAGCGCTACGGCATCGAAGTGCCGACCAAGGTGCTCGAGATTCTCGACAGTGGCCGCGGTGAGACGGTAAAGCCGGGCGATCCGCGCTTGGCCGGTATCGAGACGCGCATGATTGCGACGCCCCAAATGGCGCTTGAAGCCGCCGCAGCGGTCGCTCGTGAAGCCGGCATCCCGGCCGCTATTCTCGGCGACAGTATCGAGGGCGAGGCGCGCGACGTCGGCAAGGTCATGGCCGGCATCGCGCTCCAAATTGCGCGACGTGGGCAGCCGGTCGAGGCTCCGTGCGTTTTGCTCTCGGGCGGTGAAACCACGGTGACCGTTCGCGGCAACGGTCGCGGCGGACGCAATGTCGAGTTCCTGCTTTCGCTCGCCGTCGCACTGGACGGCCACCCGGGTATTCACGCGATCGCGGGCGATACCGACGGCGTCGACGGTATGGAAGATATCGCCGGTGCCTGCCTCGCGCCCGACAGCCTCGCGCGCGCCTGGGCCAGGGGTATGAAACCCAGCGACAGCCTCGATGCCAATGACGGCCACGGTTTCTTCGAAGCGCTCGGCGACTCCGTCGTCACCGGGCCGACGCTGACCAACGTCAACGACTTCCGGGCCATCCTGATTACCGAAGAAGCGGGGAGGACGACTCCCGGGAGTCGTCAATCGCCATGCGTCTCGCATGCATGAGTCGCTTTGCAAAGACGTCCTTGAAAGGAGGAGCCATGTTTCTGCACAGATATCTGACCGTGATCATCGCGACCTTGTCGCTGGTTGCGGGGTCGTCCTCGGCGATCGCCGATGAGTTGGAGGACATCCTTCAGGCGGGCGTCATCAAGATTGCCGTGCCGCAGGACTTTCCGCCCTTCGGCTCAGCCGGCAAGGACGGCCAACTGGAGGGCTACGATGTCGACGTCGCGAGGCTGGTCGCCAAAGACCTTGGCGTGAAACTCGAGCTGGTGCCGGTGTCGAGCGTCAATCGCATTCCCTACCTGCAAACGGGCAAGGTGGACCTGGTGATCTCCAGCTTGGGAGTGACCCCGGACCGCGCCAAGGCGATCGCCTTCTCCAACGCGTATGCGCCGTTTTTCTCCGGCGTATTCGGAGACGCGAAAGTGCAGGTGAAATCCACTGCCGATCTCGCGGGCAAGACCGTCGGCGTGACCCGCGGCACGATCGAGGACTCCGATCTTGCAAGAATTGCGCCCAAGGACGCCAGCGTCCGCCGCTTCGAGGACAATAACGCGACCATCGGCGCGCTGTTGTCGGGTCAGGTGCAGTTGATCGCGACCGGCAGCGTCGTCGCCGCGACGCTGGCGCAGAAGAACCCGGGCAAAGTCGAGAAGAAGTTCGTGATCAGGGATTCGCCCGCGCACATCGGCGTGCGCAGAGGCGAGCCCGACGTCGTGGCCTGGCTCAATGTGTTCATCTACTACCACAGGAAACCCGGGGGCGAACTCGACGCGCTCGCGCGCAAGTGGTTCGGTGAGCCGCTGCCGGTCGATCCGACGTTGTGATTGCAGCTAGCGCGCTCGGCGCGGCGAGTTCATAAAAAGTCATTTGGTGGAGGAAAAAATGCCCAAATTCTTCAAGTCTCTCTTCGGCCAGGTCGTCATCGCACTGGTCGTCGGCATTGCAGTCGGCGTGCTCTATCCCCAATTCGGAGCGAGCCTGAAGCCGCTCGGCGATGCGTTCATCAAGCTGATCAAGGTGCTGATCACGCCGATCGTTTTTTGCGTCGTCGTGCTGGGGATCGCCGGTGCGGGAGACCTCAAGAAGGTCGGCCGCGTCGGGCTCAAGGCTGTGATCTATTTCGAAGTGGTCACCACGATCGCGCTGCTGCTGGGCATCGCGCTGGCCTATTTCTTCAACCCCGGTGCCGGAATGAACATCGATCCGAAATCGCTCGATGCCGGAGCGTTGAGCTCGTACGTGGACCGCGCGTCGCAGGTGAAGAGTCAGGGAACGGTCGAGTTCCTGATGAAGCTCATTCCGACGACATTCGTCAATGCCTTCGCGGGCGGCGACGTGCTCCAGGTACTGCTCGTTTCGGTGGGATTCGGCTGCGCGCTGGCGTTGCTCGGGGATGCGGGCAAGCCGTTTCTGTCGATCATCGAGCAGGCATCGCACGTGTTCTTCAAGATGATGTTCTTCGTCGTCAAGCTGGCGCCCCTGGGCGTGCTGGGCGCGATCGCGTTCACGGTGGGGAAGTATGGCGTCGGATCGCTGCAGCAGCTGGGCTTCCTCGTGGCCCTGTTCTATCTGACGGTGATCATTTTCGTCGTGGTGGTTCTCGGGGCGATTTTGCGCCTGGCCGGATTCAACATTTTCAAGCTCATCCGGTACCTGCGCGAGGAGTTGATGATCGTCGCCGGCACCGCCTCATCGGACAGCGTGCTGCCGCAGATCATGCGCAAGCTGGAGCGCATGGGCATCAAGGACTCCACGGTAGGCCTGGTGATTCCCACCGGCTATTCGTTCAACCTCGACGCCTTCTCGATCTACCTCACGCTGGCCGCGGTATTCATCGCGCAGGCGACCAATACCCCGCTGTCGACGACCGATCTGCTGACGATCCTGGCCGTGGCGCTGATCACCTCCAAGGGCGCGCATGGCGTGCCGGGCTCCGCCATCGTGATTCTGGCAGCTACGCTGACCGCGATACCGGCCATTCCGGCCATCGGGCTGGTGCTGGTGTTGTCGGTGGACTGGTTCATGGGCATCGCGCGTGCGCTGGGCAACTTGATCGGCAACTGCGTGGCCACCATCGTCGTCGCGGCCTGGGAGAAGGACATCGACAAGACGCAGGCGCGGCGCGTGCTCGATGGCAAGGTCAAGGTCGACCTCGACGAGCACGTGGAGGTCGGGCTGGGTGCTGTACCGGGTAAGGCGGCGGCCTAGACGTTCGCCAGTTCGATATCCACAGCGATTGGACGTCGGCGCGTTCGGATCGTTGCGCCGGCCGCCATTACCC
>DASXQW010000368.1:0-2061 GCA_036506975.1 Casimicrobiaceae bacterium
TCAAGGTCGACCTCGACGAGCACGTGGAGGTCGGGCTGGGTGCTGTACCGGGTAAGGCGGCGGCCTAGACGTTCGCCAGTTCGATATCCACAGCGATTGGACGTCGGCGCGTTCGGATCGTTGCGCCGGCCGCCATTACCCAACGCAATGAAGGAGCATTCGATGGGCGACGACATACTTCCCTCCGCACTGCGGATCTGGGAGCACTGTGAGGCACTGGCTCGCTGCTCCGAGCAGGCCGATGGGCTGACGCGCGTGTTCCTCAGCAAGGAGCAGCGTGCCGCCAGCGAACTCGTGCTGGGCTGGATGCGTGATGCCGGCATGGCCGCCAAGCTCGATGAGATCGGCAACTGCGTCGGCCGTTACGAGGGCGACCGACCGGAGTTGCCGTGCCTCGTGCTCGGCTCGCATCTCGACACCGTACGCGATGCCGGCAAATACGACGGCATGCTTGGGGTCGTCGCCGCGATCGAATGCGTGCATGCGCTGAACAGGCGCGGCAAGCGCCTGCCCTTTGCCATCGAAGTGCTGGGCTTCGCCGATGAGGAGGGCGTTCGCTTTGGCGCCACGCTGCTGGGCAGCCGGGCCGTTGCCGGGGCGTTTGATCCGACGCTGCTGGAGAAGGTCGATCACGAGGGCGTGAGCATGCGGCAAGCCCTGACCGATTTCGGCCTCGACCCCGCGCAGATCTCTTGCGCCGCGCACAAGCGTGACGACGTGCTGGCCTACGCTGAACTGCATATCGAACAGGGCCCGGTGCTGGAGGCCGAAGGCCTCGCGGTCGGCGTCGTGACTGCCATCAATGGCGCCAACCGCTTGCTGATCGAAATCGACGGCATGGCCGGCCATGCCGGTACGGTGCCGATGAATCTACGCCAGGACGCGCTTGCCGCCGCCGCTGAATGCGTGCTGGCGATTGAGCGGCGCTGTGCCAGCGTTCCGGAGCTGGTGGGTACCGTGGGCAAACTCGAGACGCTGCCCGGTGCGACCAACGTTATCCCCGGCAAGGTGTTCTTCACCATCGACATCCGCTCGCCGCGCGACGCTGAGCGGCTCGCCGCGGTGACGGACGTCAAGGAGGCGATGCAAGCAATCTGCACGCAACGGAAGGTCACGCTGAAAATAAATCCCACCCACGAAGGCAAGACAGCCGCCTGCGCGCCGTGGCTGATGGAGCAAATCGGCCAAGCGATTGCCGCGGAACGATTGCCGGTGCGCGAGCTCTCGAGCGGAGCCGGTCACGACGGCATGGCGCTCGTCGATCTGACCGATATCGGCATGTTGTTCGTGCGCTGCAAGGGTGGCATCAGCCATAACCCGGCGGAAGCGATCACGCTCGAGGACGCGGGCACGGGCGCACGGGTATTCCTGCGCTTCATCGAAAATTTCAGACCTGCCAACGCTGGCGCCTGAAATGAGTACACGAGCTCCCTCACAGGCAAGTTCTTACCAGGACCTCGGGCGCTGGATCGACGCCCATCATCCGGAGCAGATCGAGTTCCTGCGCGAGCTTGTCAAGATGCCGTCGGACACGCCACCCGGCGACAATGCCCCGGCCGCCGAGAAAGCCGCGGCACTGCTGACAGCCATGAACTTTGACGTCGAGCGTCACCCCGTGCCGGATGATTTCCTCCGCGCCTATGGCATGCGCAGCGTGACCAATCTGATCGTGCGTCAGCGCTTCGGGTCCGGCGGGCCGACGGTCGCGCTCAACGCGCACGGCGACGTTGTGCCTCCCGGCGAGGGATGGACCAAACCTGCCTACGGAGGCGTGATCGAGGATGGCCGCATGTACGGGCGCGGTGTCGCCGTTTCGAAGTCCGACATTGCGACATATACGTACGCCCTCGCGGCGCTGCGCGCGCACGCCGCGAGTGGCGCCGCGCTTAACGGAGCCGTGGAGCTGCACTTCACGTACGACGAGGAATTCGGGGGCCTGGCCGGACCGGGCTGGCTTCTCGAGCACAAGCTTACCCGTCCGGACTTTGCGATCGCCGCGAGCTTCAGCTACGCCGTCGTGACCGCGCACAACGGGTGCCTGCAGCTCGAGGTGACCGTGCA
>DASXQW010000369.1:0-12780 GCA_036506975.1 Casimicrobiaceae bacterium
ACAAGGCACGTCAGATAGAACGTACCCATCAGCTTGCCGAGCGAAAGCAGCGAGCCGACGCCGTATTTGCCGATCGTGAACGCCATGGCGCCGAAGGCGCCGATGGGGGCCACCCTCATGATGTAGCCGACGATCACGAAGAGAACGTGCGACAGCTTCTCGATGTAGTCGAACACCAGCGTTCCCCGCCCGCCAAACTGGTGGAGCGCGAAGCCGAACAGCACCGAGAACAGCAACACTTGCAGGATCTCGTTCTTGGCGAACGCATCCATGACGCTGGATGGAATCACGTTGAGCAGGAATTCGGTCGTGCTCTGCATCTGGCCCGGCTTCGCGTAGGCAGCGATGCCCTTGGTGTCCAGCGTGCCAGGATCGATGTTCATCCCCACGCCCGGCTGCACGACGTTGACGATGATGAGGCCGACGATCAGCGCGACTGAGCTGACGACCTCGAAATAGAGAAGCGCGTACCCGCCAGTCTTGCCGACCTTCTTCATGTCTTCCATGCCGGCGATGCCGACGACGACCGTGCAGAAGATGATCGGCGTGATGACCATCTTGATGAGCTTGATGAAGCCGTCGCCCAGCGGCTTCATCGCCGAGCCCGTCTCGGGATAGAAGTGGCCGAGCAGGATGCCGATGACGATGGCGACGATCACCTGGAAATAGAGCGACTTGTAGAGCGGCTTGCCTGCACGTGCCATTTGAATCCTCCTCAACGATAGTTCGGATTTCCGGCGTGGTTGAATGTGTCACGAGGCGCCGGCCGCCAGGGACTGGCGATCGGCCATCAGCGATGCGCGCTCCTTCTTTAGGTCCTAGTCGGACGGTAAACCCTGAACGCGGAAGAGTTCCTCGAGATGCGGGCTCATCAGCAGATTGAGGCGCGCACCGGACGGCAACGGCTTCTGGAACCAGCGCTCGTAAATGGCGACGATCTCGCGGTTGCCCGCGAGTCGTTGAAATGCACGTCCGACCACTTCGGCGAACTCCGGATCATCTTTGCGGAACATGAGCGCGTAATCGGCATAGGTCAGAAAGTCGCCAACGACGCGGAATTCTGCACTCGACTTCGTCTCGGCCAGCATGCCGTAGAGCTGGACGTCGTCGTTGGCGAAGGCGTCTGCCTTTCCCGCGGCGAGCGTTTCGAACGATTCCTTGTGATCACCGGCGAAGACAAACTTGATTTGAATCTTCTGGCGCTGCGCGAGCTTCGGCACCGAAGTCTCCTGCACCGTCCCCCGCGTCAGCACCACGGTTTTTCCGGCGAGGTCGCGGAAATTGAGTATGCCGCTGCCCCGGCGCACCAGTAGTTTGGTGCCTGTCACGAACATCGTCGGCGAAAACGCGGCGATCTTGCGGCGTTCCAGATTGTTGGTTGTCGAGCCGCATTCCAGGTCGATTGCGCCGGAAGTGACGAGATCGAAGCGGTTTTCCGGCGTCACCGGCCGGTACTGCGCTTTGACATCCCTGCCGAGCTCCGCGGCGATTTCCTCGACGACGATCTCGCAAAGATCGAGCGAGTAACCGATTGGTTTCCGGTTCGCATCGAGGAATGCAAATGGCGGCGAGTTCTCGCGGTAACCGATCTGGACGGTTCCGCTCTCCGCGATCTTTTTTAGTGTCCCCGCGTACGTCGGGACGAAGGCGGTGCTCTGCGGCTGCGCGTGCGCCACGTGAATCACACACAACGCTATAGACAACGCCATCGCCGCGCCCACTGTCGCCTTGCCCAGTCGCACACGCACGGGTGGCGGAGTCAAAGGCTTCCGGCGAACGGCATCAGCAGCCGAAGCGCGCGCCGCGCAGCTGTGCGTATTCATCTGCATTCCTCCTAATCGCGCTCTAACGGCGTGACACCATGCAGCCAACCCTCGGCTTTGGTAGCAGTCTTCGTGCCATGCTATGTTACATCGCTGCACTTATCCAAGCCATTGTTTGCGGAGGTCAATGGTGATTTGCACTTCCTGTCGAGATGGGTCGCACGCGCGAAGTTCCGGAATTTCACATGTCGACAGGCGTGGAAACCCGCACAACTTTCTTTCTGGTTGCAATGCGCCCTGCGTGATTTGCTGACGAGGTCACGCGAAGTCACGCGATCATCCGTTCCCCGATGACACCGACGCTAGAGAGGTAATCGAGCAACGACCGCTTCATGTCCGAGGCATGCGCGCTTGCCAACCTGATCGGCAACGGCGTCGCGACCGCAGGGCGAATCCCGGGAGACTCGATCACGCCCGACGCCTCCCCGGGTTTCGGCTACGCCTCAACCCAGGCTACAGCGGCGCTTCGAGCAGGCAGCCGAACTCGCGTGCGAAGTCGACCGACACGCGGGCGTGAACGGCTCCCTGCTTGTCGACGAAGCGCTGCGTGCCGGAGATACCGAACACGCCTTCGTGCCAGACGTTCGGGTGCAGATAGAGTCCCTTGCCGCCGTCGAATCGGAAGCAGACAAAGCTCTCAGGCCTGACGTCGTCGCCGGGCAGGGCGAGCGGCACGACGAACGGTGCTGAATCTAGCGGGAAGAAAAGCTGGCCACCGTCGGGATGGTAATTCGCGTGCCAGAGGAGGATGCGCTGCGGGTCGCGCCGGTGAGTTGCGTCGGCAGCGGCCGGCTCGGTTGCATAAGCCAGGATGTACTCGCCGCCGACCGCGTCGTTGCGGCCGAACAAGATGTCGCCGCGCCATTCGCTGATAAACATGCCTTCGACCGTGCCGCCCTGGTCGCCGGTATCCGTGTCGACCGGCCGCCAGCCCTGTGCCGGCCAGCGCACGATCTCGATCGCGCGCCGGTGCGGGTCGTCGACGAGCTCGCCATAACCCTGCAGCGTATCGGGAGCGGCATCGACGACGTGCATGGCGACGCGCCGCAGACCCGCGGGCAGCGCCGGGTTGAGATAGTCGAAGGCGTGAGGCGCCACAGCTTCCGCGGCAGCGTCCTTGCGCGCGACAGGCTCTAGTTGGCGCAATCTGCAACTCGCTGGGCGGTGATCGACTCGTTGGTCGTTCCGCGTTGGTTGGTCAGCCGATTCTCGATCCGATACGCGCTGTCGCTCTCCGCCGTGAGAACCGAGCTCGTGCTGAAGGTCACGGCGCCCGACGGCAGCTTGACGCTGCATTCGGCCGTATAGGTGTAGGTAGCCCCCGCGCGCAGCGCCGGCGAAAGCTTGCAGCCCATTTTCTCCAGCGCGGCATGCTGGCGCCGCAGGTCTTCGCTCGGGTCGATGCATTCTGTAGCGGCAAACTTGTTTACGCCCGCGCTGCGTTGATATTCCCACAAGCCCTGGCGCAGCAGCGGGACTTCTTCGGCGTGGGCGGCCGATGGCGCGGCGGTCAGCAAGGCGACGAGCACGATCAAGAGATGCGGCGGCGCTGGAGAGAACGTGGACGCTGTCATGACGGCGACTCCTTGGGCGCGATGTTCGCCGCCGATCGATTGCTTCCCTCGCGCAACGTCCTGCGGCGCGTGGGCTTCCCGGCGTCGCGCCGAACCTGCCAAGACGCTTTGACCACGTCGAGCAGCGCCCGCACGATCGGATCGTGCTCGCGCGAGCGCAGATAGATGAACCGGAGCGTCGTGTCGATACGCGTATCCTGCCACAGGCAGACCTCGCCCGCCTGTGCTTTTGTCAGCGCGACGTCTTCGCGCATCAGCGCCACGCCGACGCCGGAGACGACCAGCGAGCTGACGACCGCCTCGTCGTCGGCGCCGATCAGCGTGGACGGCTCGATGCCGTGCTCGCGGAACAATGCAGCCGCAAACTGGTGATGCGTGCTCACCGGCGGCGGCATGATCCACGGCAGCTCGCCGATCTCCGGCCATCCCGCGTGCTCCACGCGATTGCGCCATGACGCGGGCGCGGCGATGCGGTATGCGAGCTCGCGTAACGCAACGCCCCCAAGCTGGGGATACGGCATGTGACCGTAGTAGAAGCTCGCCTCCAGCGACCCATCGCGCACGCGCTGCATGGCCACGCCGGTGATCTCGTGCTGGAAATCGATCTCGAGCAGAGGATAGCGTTCGAGCGCGGCCGCCATGAATTCGCCGAGGCGGATGAATTCGGGGTCGGAAAGCGTGCCGACGCGCGCCTTGCCCGAAATGCCGCCCTTTAACGCGCGCGCTTCGGCCTCGAACGTCTGGCTCGCGGCGAGGATCTTGTCCGCCTCGGCCAGGAGGCGCTTGCCGGCGGCGGTCAGCGTCATGCCCGTCGAGGTGCGCTCGAACAAGGTGAGATCGAGCTCGTCTTCGAGCGCCTTGATCTGCGCGGACAACGCTGGCTGGCTGATGTGCAGTTTCTCCGCCGCCCGGGTCAGATGGCCCGCTTCGGCGACGGCGGCAAAACTGCGGAGGCGATTGAAATCCATCAACGGCCACATTGTAGCAAATGGACGCTGCAACAATGAGTTAGGCATGATCACTTCAACTGATTGGCGCGATTCAAACAAGCGATTGGATTTTCAATGCACGAGTCCCTACCTTGTCTCATGTGCAATGCAGCGAAGGGGATGCGATGTCTGAAAAACAGTATCCGATGCACGAAGTTTTGGTCCCCGATTTGTTGGCGACTTTGACCGCATATGGCCTGGGCAGCCCTCGGCTATCGCCGCGGACGGACGAAAGCCCCGCGCGATCCCCATCGGCGCGGCGTTCGCGGCTGGCGCGGTGGATGGAGACGACGTTCGCGCGCGATGCTGCGCGCACCGCACGGGAATCGCCAGATTTCGATGACGAATGGATGGGCGGCAGTTACGCGCAGTCGCGGCGGCTACTCGACGCGGCGTTGCGCGCCGCTCGACAACGCAGAGGCGTGTCATGAAATATATTGCTCGTTTTTTCGACTGGTTGAACTCTGGAATCGCCGAGGGTGATCGCATGCGCCGCGAGGCTTATCTCGCGCAGTCAAGCGACCACTGCGATCTCGAATATCGGATGCGCGAGCTCGAGCGCGACCCGTCGGTAGTCCACGGTTGGTGGTAACCCGTGACGCCACGCGCGATCCCCGCGCACCTTGTGCGCGGGGCGACCGGCGACGCCGCGGGCTCGCGCCGCTAGTGGCTTTCTCTGCCGACCTTCGCGCCAGACCTGCCCACCAGGAAATCGAGGTCGACGCCTTCGTCGGCCTGTAATACGGTATTACAGTAGAGTTTCACCCAACCGCGATCCGAGTGCGGTTTGCCCGGCTTCCAAAGCCTCCGCCGCCGCGCAAGTTCCTGCTCGGAGACGTGCAGCAAGAGCTTGCGCTTCGCCACGTCGAGCTCGATCAAGTCGCCGTTTCTTACCAGCGCCAGCGGTCCACCCGCGGCCGCCTCGGGTGCAGCATGGAGAACGACCGTGCCATACGCGGTGCCGGACATTCGCGCGTCCGAAATGCGCACCATGTCGGTGACGCCCTTCTTCAAGAGCTTCGCCGGCAGCGCGAAATTGCCGACTTCAGGAAAGCCGGGGTAACCCTTCGGTCCGCAGTTCTTCAGCACAAGCACTGAATCGGCGTCGACTTCGAGTTGCGGATCGTCGATGCGCCGATGGAGATCATCGATGTCCTCGAAGACGACGGCGCGGCCCTTGTGCCTCATGAGTCTCGGTGTCGCGGCGGACGGTTTGAGCACCGCCCCCCGCGGGGCGAGATTGCCGCGCAACACGGTGATGCCGCCGTGCGGCTTGAACGGCTTGCCAAGCGGCGTGATCACCGCCTCGTTGTAATTGACCGCGTCCTTGACGTTGTCCCAGATGGTCCGGCCGTTGACGGTCAGCGCCTGCTTGTGGATGTACTTGCCGATTTCCCTGATCACCACCGGCAAACCGCCCGCATAGTAGAAGTCCTCCATCAGGTACTTGCCCGACGGCATCAGATTGACGAGGCACGGCATGTCGCGGCCGAGGCGATCCCAGTCTTCCAGTGTAAGCGTCACTCCGATGCGGCCGGCGACCGCGAGGAGGTGCACGACGGCATTGGTCGAGCCGCCGATCGCGCCGTTCACCATGATCGCGTTCTCGAACGCGTCGCGGGTCAATATCTTCGACATGCGCAGGTCTTCGTGCACCATGGCGACGATGCGGCGTCCAGCCATGCGCGCGAGCACCCGCCGGCGCGAGTCGACCGCTGGAATCGCCGCATTGGTCGGCAGCCCCATCCCCAGCGCCTCGACCATCGACGCCATCGTCGACGCCGTGCCCATGGTCATGCAATGCCCGGCGGAGCGCGACATGCACGACTCCGCGTCGATCATGTCGGCTTCGTTCATCGCGCCCGTCTTGAGCATTTCGGTAAACTTCCAGACGTGCGTGCCCGAGCCGATGTCCTCGCCGCGGAACTTGCCGTTGAGCATCGGCCCGCCGGAAACACCTATCGTCGGCAGGTCGCACGATGCCGCGCCCATCAGCAGCGCCGGCGTGGTCTTGTCGCAACCCATGAGGAGCACGATGCCGTCGAACGGATTGGCGCGGATCGACTCCTCGACGTCCATCGCGACCTGATTGCGGAAGAGCATCGTCGTCGGGCGCATCAGCGTTTCGCCCAGGCTCATCACCGGAAATTCGAGCGGAAAGCCCCCGGCGTCGAGCACGCCGTCGCGCACGTGCTGCGCGAGCTCGCGGAAATGCGCGTTGCACGGCGTGGCCTGCGACCAGGTGTTGCAGATGCCGATCACGGGCCGGCCGTCGAACTGGTCGTGGGGAATGCCCTGGTTCTTCATCCAGGAGCGATGCACCAGTCCATCGCGGTCGTGCCGGCCGAACCATTCGGTGCTGCGCAGGCGGCGTTTGGATTGGGACGGCTTCTTCCTCATGATGGCCCGGGATTCACGCCGTTACGCGCGCGCCAGTCTTCTGGTCGAACACGTGGACCATGGCCGGGTCGATGTTGAGCTGCACCTTGTCTCCCGGATTCACGGCCGGCCGCCCGTGCGTCATGAGCACGATTTGTGCGGCGCCGGCCTGCACCAGGAGCTCGGTCTCGGCGCCCATCGGCTCGACGACGACGATTTCGCCCGGCACCGCATCGGCCCCGGCGCCAAGCGTGAGGTGCTCGGGCCGCACGCCGTAGGCCACCGCCTGGCCATCGCTACCCGCTCCGTGCCCGACCGGCCAGCGCACCCCGCCGTCCGCCTCGACGTAAGCCGCACCGTTCGCTCGCCGCAGCGTTCCGTTGACGATGTTCATCGCCGGCGAGCCAATAAACTGCGCGACGAACAGGTTGTTCGGATGATCGTAGAGCTCCAACGGCTCGCCGATCTGCTCCACCCGCCCATCGTGCATCACCACGATGCGGTCGGCCATGGTCATCGCCTCTATCTGGTCGTGCGTCACGTACACCGTCGTCGTCTTCAAGCGCTGGTGCAGCGCCTTGATCTCGGCGCGCATGGCCACGCGCAACTTGGCGTCGAGGTTCGACAAGGGCTCGTCGAACAGGAAAACCTTCGGATCGCGCACGATGGCGCGGCCCATCGCAACCCGCTGACGCTGCCCGCCGGAGAGCTCGCGCGGATAGCGCTTCAGATACGGATCGAGGTTCAGAATCCTGGCCGCCTTCGCCACGCGCTCCTGAATCGTCGCTGGCGGCGCCTTGCGCAACTTCAAGCTGAACGCCATGTTGTCGGCAACGGTCATGTGCGGATACAACGCATAGCTCTGGAACACCATCGCGATGTCGCGGTCCTTCGACTCCATATCGTTGACGATCTTGCCGTCGATGGCGATCGTGCCGCCGGAAATCTCCTCGAGCCCGGCCAGCATGCGCAAGAGCGTGGACTTGCCGCAGCCCGACGGTCCGACCAGCACCATGAACTCGCCATCATGGATGTCGAAGCCGATGCCGTGAATAACCTTCGTGCTGCCGAAGGCCTTTTCGATGTTCTGGAACGATACTGATGCCATAAGTGCTTACCTCCAAAGCTTCACCGCGAGAACGCGGAGAACGCCAAGTAGCTCTCAAGCTCTCTTTGCGTGAGTGGTGTCTTTGCGACAGGGCCTTTTGCCATTTCAGGTTTTTACCGCGCCGGCGGTAAGACCGCCGACCATGTATCGCTTGAACGCGTAATAGATCGCCGCCGGCGGCAGCGCGTAAATGAGGCCGACGGTCATCAGCAGCTCCCACGGCGAATCGTCGGCCGCGAGGAAGTTGCCGAGCGCGACGGCCAGCGTGATCTGCTTGTCATGGGAAAGCAGCAGGAAAGCATACAGATACTCGTTCCATGCAAGGAGCAGCGCATAGGTTCCGATGGCGACCAGCGACGGCATCATCAGCGGCACGTATACGAGCCGGAACAACTGCAGCGGTGATGCCCCGTCGATACGCGCGGCCTCGTCGAGCTCGTAGGGCAGCTTGTCGGAAGCCTGCTTGAGCACCCAGATCGAATACGGTGCGGCAATCGTCACCATCGCCAGGATCAGTGCCCATTGGTTGTTGAGCAATCCGTAATTGCCCATGGTCTTGTACATCGGCACGGCGAGGAACGCGGCGGGGATGAAATACGTGAACAGCGCCAGGTTCATGACCGTGCGGCCACCCCTCACCTTGAGCCGGCTGATGGCGAACGCCGCGCCCGTGGCAACGATCAGCGTCAGCATCCCGACCGCCACTGCGATCAGCAGTGAGTTCCAAAGCTGCAGCCAGAAGTAGGAGAGATAATAGTGCTGCTGCTTGAAAACGACCTCGAAATTATGCAGCGTCGGATGATCCGGCCAGAGCTTGCCGGCGAACGCCGACTCCTTGGGCGAGATCGCGAACAGGAAAAGGTGGTAGATCGGAAGCATCGTCCACAACAGGACGGGAATGCCGACCAAGAGGAGCTTCGCTTCCGTGCTTGCTTGGCGCCAGGACAGTTTCATCTGGAGAGGCGCTTCATCATGAAATACACCAATGGCAGCACCAACGGCAATGCGCATACGATCGCCGCCATCGACAAATCCACCTGGTCGAGGCGCAGATAGCGGATGCCCAGGGTGGCCAGCACGTGCGTCAGATCGGCGGGCCCTCCCCCGGTAAGCAGATAGACGCTGTTGAAGTCTCCCAGTGTCCAGATCATCGACAGGATCGACGACGTCAGATACAGCGTCTGCATCGAAGGCCAGGTGATGAACTTGAACTTCTGCCAGTTCGAGGCCCCATCCACCGACGCGGCCTCGTACATTTCCTTCGGAATGGCAAGCCGACCGGCGATCAGAATCAGTGTCCAAAACGGCAGCGATTTCCAGATGTGCATCGAAATCGCCATCGCCAGCGCGATCGCAGGCTCGTTCAGCCAGTTCGGCCCATCCAAGCCGGTGAAGCGGAAGATCAAGGCATTAACAATCCCCCATTCCGGATTGAGCATGAAGCGGACCGACAGAATCGTCGGGATCGATGGCACTGCCCAAGGCAGGATGAAGATCAGCGACAACCACTTGATCCAGGTGCGCGCCTGCACGAAAAAGCCCGACAGGAACAGCGCAATGACCATCTTGAGATTGATGCCGACGATCAGGAATATCAGCGTATTGACGACAGATCGCGCGAACACGGGATCGTCGACGAGCCTGACATAGCTCGCCGGATGGCGGGCAAGCCACAGTCCGTAGCCGATGGGATACAACACGAAGATCAGAAAGACCACCACGTAGGGGGCGATCATGATCATCCCCCACGCCTGCCAGGTCGACAGGCGCCTCTTCGCCGGACCCGCGGGAAGCGCGGGCTCGGCACGTGGAAGGGCGATGGTCGACACGTCCTGGGTCTCGATGCGAAGACGTCGTCGCCGCGACAGCGGAGATCCAGTGGCTTTCCGTCAACCGAGACTGGATTCCCGCCCTACGCGCGAAAGACTTCAGATAAGTGCGCAGTCTCCTGAGGTCACTATTTTTTGCGCCCGGCGCATTAGCCGGCGATCGCCTTGATGCGTGCGATCATCTCGTCGACCGCCTTGTCAACCGGCACCTTCTCGCTGAGGATGCGATTCATCGCCTTCGCCCAGACGTTCTCGTTGTTGATGATCGTGAACTTGTAGTTCTTGGTGAACTCGAAAGTCACCGTCCCAGCGTGGAACTGGTTGTATACGGCCTGGCGATGCCGGTCCGCCTTCCAGAATGGGCGCTCGGCGGCGGCTTTGGTGACCGGATACCAACGTCCGAGCGAGCCTTCGACATACGGCGTCAGGTTGTCCTCCTGCAGCAGGAAGGCGACGAACTCCTTCGCCCGCTTCTTGTTCTTCGCGTTCTCGAAAATGACGCCCGTCTTGACCGCAGCGCGATAAATCATCTTCGAGCCGTCGGGCTTGTTGGGAAAGCCGGCCGTCGCGATGAGCTCGGTATAGTTCTTCTTCGCCTGCGCCCGCTGTTCCGCCGACAGCGTCTCGTTATTCATGTCGTCGAGCCATTTCGCGGCGATCGAGATCGTCGCATTGTGGGTCATGATGATCGTCTTGTTGTGAAAGGCCACGTTGTTGTCGGGATCCTTCCAGCTCGTGGCCGACGGCGGCGTGCAGCCCTTGGTATACACGGATGTGTAATCCGTCATCGCTCCGACCAATCCCTGCTTGACTTTGGGATCATCGACCAGCAACTTGCCGTTGTCGTCCACGAGCTTCACGTTGTACGCATCCATGAACGTCAGGAACGAGTAGAACGAGTCGCTGGAATCGACACCCATCGGGAAACCGGTGGCGTAATTCCGGGTGCCGCTTTTCTGCCGATAGGCCGGCTGGACCTTGTCGCACCAGAACGACCAGTAATCCTTCCACCCGGTCGGAATGTCGGACTCCTTGAAGCCGGCAGTATTCAGCATGTCGATCCAGTACTGGATGTGCATCGTCTGCTGCTTCATGGGGAACGCGTAATACGCGCGCTTCTTGGTCTTGTCGTTAAGAAGGTATGTCGTCTCGACGGTGTTGGGCAGGAAGCTCGCCTTCATCGGCGTGAGAATGTCGGTCAAGTCCTCGAGCTTGCCGTCGAACGCCCATTTGCCGGTGACCTGGAAGTCGTACACGTCGGCGTACGCGACGTCGGGAACCGTGCCGGCGTCGAGCGCCGAGACGGTCTTGGGAATCATGTCCTGCACCGGGTACTGCGAGAGCTCGACCTTGACCTTGGTCTTATCTTCGAACTTCTTGATCGCCGCGAGCAGCGCGTCGTCCTCGGACTTGTAGAAACCCTTGGCCCACCAGATGGTCAGCGTTTCCTGCGCCAGCGTCTGGCCTGCAAATGCAATGGCGCAACCGGCGACGATGCCGGCGACAAGCTTGTTCATCGAACTCCTCCTAGTAAATGTAAGGCCAAATTCATTCGGCTGCGCGGTTTCTGCCGTGCCGCGTGCGAATGAATTCGCACCTGTGAACATCCGCAGCGTAAAAGCAAGGGCCTCCCCTGTCAACGTATCTACATGACCGCTCCCAGGTACCACGGCACGAACTCGTTCTGGCCGTAGCCGTGCAATTCGCTCTTGCTCTTCGTGCCCGACGCCGTGTCGAGAATCAGGCGGAAAAATCGCTCGCCCATCGCCTCGACCGTGGACGTTCCGTCGACGATCTCGCCGCAATTGATGTCGATGTCCTCTTCCTGGCGCTCCCACAGCGCGGTGTTGGTCGCGAGCTTGAGCGATGGCGACGGCGCGCAACCGTACGCCGAGCCGCGTCCGGTGGTGAAACAAATCATGTTGGCGCCGCCGGCGACCTGGCCGGTCGCCGACACCGGATCGTAACCGGGGGTATCCATGTAGACGAAACCCCTGGCGGTAACGGGCTCGGCATATTCATACACGGCGACCAGGTTGGTGGTGCCGCCCTTGGCCACTGCGCCGAGCGATTTCTCGAGAATGGTGGTGAGCCCGCCGGCCTTGTTCCCCGGCGACGGATTGTTATTCATCTCGCCACGGTTGCGCGCAGTGTATTCCTCCCACCACTTGATGCGCCCGATGAGCTTTTCGCCGACCTCGCGCGACACGGCGCGTCGCGTAAGCAGATGCTCGGCGCCGTAGATCTCCGGCGTTTCCGAGAGGATCGCGGTGCCGCCGTGGCGCACCAGGAGATCGACCGCGGAGCCCAGCGCCGGATTGGCGGTGATGCCCGAGTAGCCGTCCGAGCCGCCGCATTGCAGCCCGAGCGTCAGGTGCTTCGCGGGAACGCTTTCGCGAACGACTTGGTTTGCGTGCGGCAGCATCTCCTTGACCATCGCGACTCCGCGGGCGATCGACTTCGCGGTGCCTCCCGCATCCTGGATGCTGTACGTGCGCAGCAGCGGCCCCTCATGAAGCGCCTGCGCACCCATGAGAGCGCTGATCTGATTCGCTTCGCATCCCAGGCCCACGATGAGCACGCCGGCGAAATTGGCGTGCTTGGCATAGCCCCCGATCGTCCGCCGCAGCACCTGCATGCTCTCGCCTTGCACGTCCATGCCGCACCCGCTGCCGTGGGTGAGCGCCACGACACCGTCGACATTGGCGAAGTCCGCAAGCGCGCCGCCTTTGAACGCGTCGGCGATGCCGTGCGCGACGGTAGCCGAGCAGTTCACGGTCGAAAGGATGCCGATATAGTTGCGCGTCGCCACGCGCCCATCCGGACGGACGATGCCCATGAAGCTCGCCGGCGGATCGATAAATTGCGTGGGTTTCGCTTCCGCGCCGAACGCATAGTCGCGCGCGAACTCGCCCATCGCCAGATTATGAAGATGCACGTGCTCGCCCGGCGCGATCGCGCGCTTGGCAAAGCCGATGATCTGGTTATAGCGCTTGACCGGCGCGCCGGCGGGGATCGCATGCGTCGCGACCTTGTGGCCGGGCGGCACGAGGCCCGAGACCTTGACGTTCTCGTCGA
>DASXQW010000370.1:0-7899 GCA_036506975.1 Casimicrobiaceae bacterium
CTCATCAAGCTTGTTTGACCCGCGGTCATTGACACGGAGCGAGACATCGATGAACAAGGCAACCGAAGAGCGAGTCGTGACCAGCGTCACCGGCTATCGCCGGCCGTACTTCGCTACACAGCCGGCGTACCTGTACCCCGGCTACCGCTCGACGGCGAAGCGAGCGCCGACGCGGCCGCTGGTGTTCCTGCCGCATACGCTGTCCGAAGTGACCGGACCGGTGTTCGGCTACGACGACGTCAAGCCGACCGACAGCGACCTGACGCGGCAGCACGACGGCGAGCCTCTTGGCGAGCGGATCGTCGTATCGGGACGTATCCTCGACGAGAACGCCCGGCCGGTCGCACACGCGCTGGTCGAGCTATGGCAGGCCAATGCCGCCGGACGTTATCGCCACGCGGTCGACGATCACGACGCGCCGCTCGATCCGAATTTCACCGGCGTCGGTCGCGTTCTGACTGACGGCGAGGGCCGCTACCGGTTCGTAACCATCAAGCCTGGCGCGTATCCCTGGCGCAATCACTACAACGCGTGGCGGCCGGCGCATCTGCATTTTTCGCTGTTCGGGCTCGGACTGGTACAGCGGTTGGTGACCCAGATGTATTTTCCCGGCGATCCGCTGCTCGAATACGATCCGATGTACAACAGCGTGCCTGACGAGAAGGCGCGCCAGCGGATGATCTCCTTCTTCGACTGGGAGACAACGATTCCCGACATCGCGCTCGCCTACCGCTACGACATCGTGCTGCGCGGCCGCGATGCGACGCCGATGGAAACCTCACGCAGCTAGAGCCGCTTCATGAGTCTCCTCACCACCTCCTCGCAAACCGTCGGTCCGTACGTCAAGATCGGCTTCGAGCCTTTTACGGTCGTCGACCTCGCGCCGCCCGGGGTGACCGGCGAACGGATCGCGCTCTCCGGCCGTGTCACCGACGGCGACGGCAAGCCCGTCAACGATGCTGTCATCGAGATCTGGCAGGCCAATGCGCTGGGCAAGTACGCGCATCCGGAAGACGCGCAGGACAAGCCGGTCGAAGCGGGTTTCCGCGGCTTCGGCCGTTGCCTTTCCGATGCGAAAGGAGCCTACCGCTTCACGACGATCAAACCCGGACGTGTTCCCGGGCCGGGTGGCGCGCCGCAGGCGCCGCACATCGTCGTGACGGTGTTCATGCGGGGGCTCCTCAAGCACCTGATCACCCGCGTGTACTTTCCGGACGAAACCGCGAACGCGGAAGATCCCGTGCTCAAGCTCGTACCCGCCGACCGGCGCGCGACGCTGATCGCCAAGCGCTCGGCCACCGACAAGAACGCTCTCGAATGGAACGTGATCCTGCAAGGACAGGACGAGACCGTGTTTTTTGATTACTAGAACGATAAGAGTGTCGTAGCCGGGCTACGGTGCTACTCGACGTGGCGCAACCGACGCCACGTAAGCGCACGGAACTGGCTATAGTCGCGCGTAGGAGGAAGCGGTCTTGGATGCCCGGCGTTCGCAACGCCTGTTCGACGCGCTGTTCACGACGGAGACAATGCGCGGCATTTTCTCCGATCACGGCCGGCTGCAGGCGATGCTCGACTTCGAGGCGGCGCTCGCGCGCGCCGAGGCACGCGCCGGCCTCGTGTCCGCCACCGCCGCCGCCGCGATCGGCGCGCAGTGCAAGGCCGAGCTCTTCGACGTCGACGCGCTCGCCGCCGCGGCCGCTCAGGCCGGCAACTCGGCGATCCCCCTGGTGAAACAGCTCACGCTTCTCGTCGCCGCTCGCGACGCAGAGGCCGCGCGCTACGTGCACTGGGGCGCGACCAGCCAGGACGCGATGGATACGGGGCTGGTCCTGCAGCTTTGTTCCGCATTGAGCGCGATCGACGCGGATCTCGCGCGCCTGTCCAGCGCGCTCGCCGCACTCGCGAAAGCGCACGCACAAACGCCGCTCGCCGGACGGACGTGGCTGCAGCAGGGACCGCCGGTGACGCTGGGGCTCAAGGCGGCGGGATTCTTGTCGGCGATCGAGCGCCACCGGATGCGCCTCGCGGAGGTTCGCGGCCGGATCGCGACGCTGCAGTTCGGCGGCGCCGTCGGCACGCTCGCGGCGCTGGGCGAGCGCGGCATGGACGTCGCGTCGGCGCTCGCCGAGGAGTTGCAACTCGCGTTGCCCGACCTCCCGTGGCACGCGCAGCGCGATCGCGTCGCGGAAGTCGCGACCACACTGGGCCTCGTCGTGGGCACGCTGGGCAAGCTCGCGCGCGACGTGTCGCTGCTTATGCAGACCGAGGTCGGAGAAGCGTTCGAGCCTTCTGCGCCCGGTCGCGGCGGCTCGTCGACGATGCCGCACAAGCGCAACCCCGTAGGCTCGGCGGTCATCCTCGCCGCGGCCGTGCGCGTGCCGCCGTTGGTGGCGACGATGCTCGCTGCAATGGTTCAGGAGCACGAGCGGGCCTTGGGGGGGTGGCATGCCGAATGGGAAACGCTGCCGCAGATCTGCACACTGGCGGGCGGCGCACTGGCGCATGCGGTCGCAGTGGTCGAAGGCTTGCAGGCCGACCCGGCGCAGATGGCCGCGAATCTCGAGATCACGCATGGCCTCATTCTCGCCGAGGCGGTGGCGATGGCCCTCGGGGAAAAGATCGGCAAGATGAAGGCGCACGAACTGGTGGAGGAAGCGTCCGCTCGGGCGGTCCGCGAGCGCCGGCACCTGCGCGACGTGCTCCTCGCCGACGCCCGCGTCGGAGCGCATCTGACTTCGGCGGACCTCGAGCGCCTCTTCGATCCGCGCCGCTACACGGGCCAGGCCGAACGACTGGTTACGCGGGCGCTGGCGGCGCGCAAACTAGAAGGTGATGGCAGTGCCGACGCTTGACATCGAGGGCGAGAAGTTCAATTGTCGCGTCGACGGCCCGCTGGAAGCGCCGGTGCTCGTCCTCTCCAATTCGCTGGGTACCAACCTTTCGATGTGGGACGCGCAGATGCCGGTACTGACCGCTCGCTTCCGCGTGCTTTGCTACGACACGCGCGGCCACGGAGCGTCGTCCGTCACGCCGGGACCGTACACGATCGCACAGCTCGGGCGTGACGTTCTCATGCTGCTCGACGCGCTGAAGATTCGCCGCGCGCACTTCTGCGGGCTGTCGATGGGCGGGATGATCGGCATGTGGCTGGGCGTGCACGCGCCGGACCGGATCGGGCGCATCGTGCTCGCCAACACGGCGCCGAAGATCGGGACGCCGGAGATTTGGAACCAGCGCATCGACAACGTGCGCGAGGGCGGGATGGAGGCGATTGTCGATACGCTGCTCGAGCGCTGGTTCACCGCGGGATTTCGGGCCCGGGCGCCGGAGCCGGTCGCCCGATTGCGCGCGATGTTGACCGCGACGCCCGCCGAAGGATACATGGCCTGCTGTGCCGCGGTGCGCGACATGGATCAGCGCGATGCGATTGCGGAGATCCGGCATCCGACGCTCGTCATCGCCGGAACGCACGACCCCGTGACGCCGCCGGCCGAAGGCCGTGCGACGGCCGCGCGAATTCGCGGCGCGCACTACGTCGAGCTCGATGCGGCGCACCTTTCCAACGTCGAAGCTGCCGACCGCTTTACTGCGGAGCTGGTCGGTTTTCTCGGGGGAGACGAGCGATGAAGCGACATGCGAGCCGAGCAGCCGCGTGGAGGCCGGGAGCTGCGCTGCGAACGGCGGGATGGGCGCTGCTGTGCCTGCTGTTGTGGCTGTTGACCGTCACCACCGCGGCAGCGCAGGCGACGACCTATCCCAACCGGCCGATTCGGGTCATCGTGCCCTACACGCCAGGCACGGGCATCGACATCCTGGCGCGTGTCGTCGGGCAGAAGCTTTCCGACAAGTTCAAGGTCGCGGTAGTGGTCGACAACCGTCCGGGCGCGAGCGGAAACATCGGCACCGAGGCCGCGAGCAAGGCGGCGCCAGACGGCTATACCCTGCTCATGACGTCGAGCACACACGTGCTCAACGCGGCGCTGCAGCCCTCCGTGCCCTACGACCCGGTCAATGGCTTCACGCCGATCGGTCCGACCGCAATCGCGAGCCTCGCGCTGGTCGTGCATCCTTCGCTGCCCGTGCGCTCGGTGAAAGAGCTGGTCGCGCTGGCGAAAGCCCAGCCCGGCAAGCTCAACTACGCCTCCCCAGGCAGCGGCACGCCGCATCATCTGGCGATGGAGCTCTTCAAGCGGCACTTCAACGTCGATCTGTTGCACGTCCCATACAAGGGAACGGCCGGTGCTGTGACCGATCTGCTCGGCGGACAGGTGCAGGCGATGTTCCTTCCCGTCCACGTCGCGCTGCCTCAGGTGCAGAGCGGCAAGCTGCGCATGCTTGCTGCGGGCGGCGCGCATCGCTCGCCTGTGACGCCGGAGGTGCCTTCGCTCGCCGACGAAGGCGTGACCGACATCGACGTCGATATCTGGTATGCGCTGCTCGGTCCGCCCGGCATGCCGAAGGAGCAGGTGGCGCTGCTCAACGCCGAAGTCAACGCGATCCTGCGCGACGGCGAGATCCGCGATAACCTCGGCAAGCAGGGGCTCACCCCGCTGCCGGGCACTCCGGAGGACTTGGCCCGCATGATCGCCACCGACCTCGAGCGGTGGACGCGGTTGATCCGCGCCGCGAATATCAAGGCCGATTGACGCTCGAGCTATCCCGCCCCGGCACCATGAAGCTCGACATCTTCAATCACATCTTTCCGCCGCGTTTCTACGACCGGATGCTCGAGGTCGCGCCCAACGGCAGGGACATGCACAAGCGCGTGCGCGCGATTCCTTCGATCGTCGATCTCGATGCGCGCTTTCGCATCATGGACCTGTTCGGCGATTACGCGCAGGTGATCTGCCTGGGCTCGCCGCCGATCGAAGTCTTCGGGCCGCCTCCGCTTTCCACCGAGCTGGCGCGGCTCGCCAACGACGGCCTCGCTGAACTGGTCGCGAAGCACCCGGACCGCTTCCCCGCTTTCATTGCCTCGTTGCCGATGAACGATCCGCAGGGGCTGCTCGACGAGGCCGAACGCGCGGTGGACAAGCTCGGCGCGGTCGGCGTGCAGGTCTTCACCAATGTTCTGGGCGCGCCGCTTACCGCACCGGAAACGTTGCCGCTGTTCGCGTTGATGGCCGAGCTCGATCTGCCCATCTGGATGCACCCTGCGCGCGGCGCCGATTTTCCCGACTACCAAAAGGAAAAGAAGAGCCATTACGAGATCTGGTGGACCTTCGGTTGGCCGTACGAAACCAGCGCCGCCATGGCGCACATCGTGTTCGAAGGGCTCTTCGACCAATTCCCGACCCTCAAGGTGATCACGCATCACATGGGCGGGATGATTCCCTACTTCGAAGGGCGCGTCGGACCGGGTTGGGACCAACTCGGTGCGCGCACTTCCGACGTCGACTACACGAAGCTCCTGCGCAAGCTCAAGAAACGGCCGGTCGACTACTTTCATATGTTCTACGCCGACACGGCGCTCTTCGGCGCCTGGGAAGCGACCAAGTGCGGGCTCAAGTTCTTCGGGCCCGAGCGCGTGCTGTTCGCCTCGGATTCGCCATTCGATCCGGAGAAGGGCTCGATGTACACGCGCACGACGATCGAAATCGTCGACCGGCTGGATCTTTCGCCGGAAGAGCGGCATGCCATCTACGAAGGTAATGCGCGGCGGCTGCTGAAGCTGCACTGACGCGATGCCGCAGCCGGCCCTCCCTGTGCATTGACTCGCTTGCGCCAAGGAAACCTCGAGGAGAAGCAATGATGGACGAGCGTGAACGCCACGACAAGGGAATGACCGTACGCCGCGCAGTGCTCGGCGATGCGCACGTCGACCGGACGCAGGCGCGCAAGAGCACGTTCAACGCGGAATTCCAGGAGCTGATCACGCGCTACGCCTGGGGCGAGATCTGGACCCGCCCGGGGCTGCCGCGGCATACGCGCAGCCTCATTACCATCGCGATGATGGTGGCGTTGAATCGGACCGACGAGTTCAAGCTGCACGTGCGCGCCGCGTTCAACAACGGCGTCACGAAGGAAGAGATCAAGGAAGTGCTGCTGCAGTGCGCGATATACTGCGGCGTTCCCGCCGCGAATTCGGCGTTCCACATGGCCGAAGATGTGTTTGCGCAGATGGACGCCAAGAGCTAGGGAGATCTACACAAGGGATCCGTTCGCCCTGAGGGGGTGAACCGGTAACTCACTCAATGGCAGTCCGTTCATGGTTCGACAGGCTCGCCACGAACGGACTTACGTAGAGCCTAATCGATCGATGGTTATCCTGGAGAGGACGCGATGAAATTCGGAAAGTTTGTCGGAAAACTTCTCGCCGGAGCCGCGATGCTCGCGATCGCGAGCGCCGTGTCCGCGCAGAACGTGGTCAAGCTCGGCATGGTGGGCGAATTCTCGGGCCCGTTTGCGCAGTACGGCCAGCAGATCCTCGGCGGGATGAAGGCGTACATGAAGCTGCACGGCGATACGGTCGCCGGCAAGAAGATCGAGATCGTGCAGAAGGATACCGGCGGGCCCGCGCCCGACGTCGCCAAGCGCCTGGCGCAGGAGCTTGTCACCCGGGACAACGTCGACATCCTCGTCGGCTTCGGCCTGACGCCGAATGCGCTCGCCGTAGCGCCGGTCGCGACCGAGGCCAAGAAGGCCATGGTCATCATGAACGCGGCCACCTCGATCATCACCACCAAGTCGCCGTACATCGTGCGCGTGTCGATGACGCTGCCGCAGGTCACGCAGCCGATGGCGGTCTGGGCGGCCAAGAACGGCATCAAGAAGGTCTACACCGTGGTCGCCGACTATGGCCCGGGCCTCGACTCGGAGAAGGCGTTCAGCGAAGCGTTCAAGGCCGCCGGCGGGGAGATCGTCGGCAGCATCCATACGCCGCTGCAGAATCCCGACTTCGCGCCGTTCGTCCAGCGCGTCAAGGACGCGAAGCCGGAAGCGGTGTTCCTGTTCCTCCCCGCGGGCGAGCAGGGTATCGCCTTCATGAAGGGCTACGCGGAGCGAGGGCTCGCGCAGGCCGGGATCAAGCTGATCGCGACCGGCGACATCACCGATGACGGCGTCCTGGAGGCGATGGGCGAGCCGACGCTGGGGCTCATCACCAGCTTCCATTATTCGGCCGCGCACAACTCGCCTGAGAACGCGGCCTTCAAGAAGGCGTATGCCGAGGTCAATGGCGACAAGCTGCGCCCGAACTTCATGGCCGCGGGGGGCTACGACGGCATGGCGGCGATCTACGAAGCGCTGAAGAAGACCAACGGCTCGACCGACGGGGACAAGTTGGTCGCAGCGATGAAGGGCATGAAGCTCGTGAGCCCGCGCGGTCCGATCATGATCGACCCGGAAACGCGCGACGTCGTGCAGACGGTGTACATACGCAAGGTCGAGAAGACGGGCGGCGGACTGTATAACGTCGAGTTCGACAAGTTCCCCGATCAGAAGGATCCGGGCAAATAGTTCCGCGCATCAAACGGCTCCACGAAGGCGGTAATATTTCGAACGCTCGCTGATTCTTCATGGGAGAAAAATCGGCAAACTCGGCGAAAATATTACCCGCCGTTTTGGCCAAGATCGTTGACTGGCGCGGCTGTCCGGGCGATGACCGGACGGACTGTTAATCCGCAGGTCCCAGGTTCGAGCCCTGGTCGGGGAGCCAATGCCACATTGGTTTTCGGCGATAGCGCCCACTAACTTTGGGTCTATTTTGGGGTCTATTTCTGCGTCGCCGCTGTGTTGTACTGCGTTGTCTTTTGGATCAATCCCTTCCAAGCACATCAGGTTGGCTGCGCAACGTTGATTGGCGCTATGCGATCCGTCGCTCGCTGTGAAGTCAATGTCTTGAATTGTTAGATCCTTGTGCGCGGTTGATGGGGTCTATGCGCTCCGTCGCTCGCT
>DASXQW010000371.1:0-3917 GCA_036506975.1 Casimicrobiaceae bacterium
CGCGGATCGAACAGCACGTACGAAAGATCGACCGCCAGATTGACCAGCACGTAGACCGCGGAAAAAATGAGGATCACGCCCTGGATGATTGGATAGTCGCGGCGCAGGATCGCGTCGACGGTGAGGCGTCCGATGCCGGGCAGCGCGAACACCGTCTCGGTGACGATCGCGCCGCTGATCAGCAGTGCGACGCCCACACCGATGATCGTCACCACAGGAATCGCCGCGTTCTTGAGCGCATGGCCAATCAGCACCTGCTCCGGCGCGAGCCCTTTCGCCTCCGCGGTGCGGATATAGTCCTGCGCGAGCACTTCGAGCATGCTGGCGCGCGTCATGCGCGTGATCAGCGCGACGTACACCGTGCCGAGCGCGATGCTGGGCAGGATCAGGTGCCGCAGCCATTCCCACACGCCGTCGCGAAAATTGCGGTAGCCCTGCACCGGCAGCCAGTCGAGCTGAACGGAGAAGGTGAGGATCAGGATGTAGGCCAACACGAACACCGGAACGGAGAAACCCAGCACCGAAAACGACATCACGGCGCGATCGAGCCGGGTGCCTGCTCTGGCCGCGGCGACGACGCCCAACGGAACCGCAACCAGGATCGCCACCACGAGCGTGCAGAGCGTGAGCGACACGGTCGGCTCTATGCGCTGACCGATGAGCTGCGTGACCGGAAGATTGGTGAAGATCGACGTGCCCAGATCGCCATGCGCCAGCGACCACAGCCAGCGTCCGAATTGCACCAGGAAAGGGTCGTCGAGGCCCAGCCGGGCGTGAATGAGCCGGATGTCCTCGTCGGTCGCGATGTCTCCGGCGATGACGGCGGCCGGATCGCCCGGAGTCAGGTACAGAAGCGAAAACACCACGAACGCGACCACTGCCATCACGACGATGGTCGAGAACAGGCGCCGGACGATGTACGCGATCATCCGTGTAGGGCCGGATTCATCCGGCCGTGCGAATAAATTCGCACCTACGGGCAGAAAGTAGGAAGATTGCTATTTCTTCTCGACGTTCCACATGAGGTTGATCGGCGCGATGATCACGCCGCTCAGATTCGTGCGATAAGCGGCCGGTAGAATGAACTGCGCGGTGGGAACGTAGGGCACGAATTCGAAGGCGCGCATTTGCACCGCGTCCGCGGCCTTTTTCGAGCTGGCCGCGTCTGTCGTCGCAAACCACGCGTCGCGCAACTCCTCGATCTTCGGGTCATCCGGCCAGCCGAACCACGCTTTCTGGCCCGAACCGCGAATGGCGAAATTGACCGCGGGGGAGGTCACATCGGGGCCGACCAGCCAGGTGTGGAAGATCGACCAGCCGCCTTTGTCCACCGGCTCCTTCGACGTGCGGCGCGTAATCAGCGTACCCCAGTCGCCTGCCTGCAAGTCGACATTCAATCCGAGCTTGCGGAGCGTCTCCGCAGTCAGCAGCGACTGCGAGTGAACGATCGGCTGATCAGTCGCCGAGATGATGACGATCTTTTCGCCCTTGTAACCGGCTTCCTTGATCAGCTGCTTGGCTTTTTCGAAGTCGCGCTTACCCTTCAGCGGCTCGGCGCCGACTTCGCTTGCGAGCGGCGTCCCGCAGGTGAAATACGAATAGCAGGGATGACCGTTCTTCACATCGCCGGCGATGCCAAGCACGTAATCGTTCTGATCGATCGCATAGAGAATTGCCTGGCGCATCTTCTGATTGTTGAATGGCGGGTACATGAAATTGAAGCGGAGCAAGCCCATCGAGCCCAGCGGATCGATGTTCTCCACCTTGATGCTCTTGTTCTTGGCCAGCACCGGAATCAGATCGGGCGGCATCTGCTCCCACCAGTCGACTTCACCCGCGTTGATCGCCGCTGCGGCGGTGGCCGAATCCGGGATGTAGATCCACTCGACGCGGTCGACCTTGACGACCTTGCCTCCGGCCGCCCACGACGGCGGCTCCTTCCGCGGCACGTAGTCGGTATTCTTGACGTACACCACTTTGCTCCCGGGCACCCACTCTTCCTTCACGAACTTGAAGGGTCCGGAGCCTATCGGCTCGGTGATGTTGGTCGACGCGTCGGTCTTGGCGATGCGCTCGGGCATGATGAACGGCACGTTCGACGACGGCTTCGCCAGCGCTTCGAGCGCGAGAGGAAACGGCTTCTTGAGCTTGAGCGTGAAGGTCTTGTCGTTAACGGCCTTCCACGATTCGGTCACTTCCGCCATCTTCTGGCCCAGCGCGTCGCGCTTCGACCACCTTTCGATCGACGCAATGCAGTCGGCCGAGCGCACCGGCTGGCCGTCGTGGAACTTCAGCCCGTCGCGCAACGTGAAGGTGTAGGTCAGCTTGTCGGCGGAGAGCTCGTACTTGTCCACCATCTGCGGCTGCACCTGGAACTTGGCGTCGGTCGCGAACAGCGTGTCGTAGATCATGTACCCGTGGTTGCGGGTGATGTACGCCGTCGTGGTGATCGGATCGAGAATGCGCAGGTCGGCCTGCGGGATGAACTTGAGCACCTTCTGCCCCTGCGCCAACGCGGCAGGAGCGGCCAGCACTGCAGCCATGACGAGCGCGCCGATCACACCCGTCATCGAAAGCGATAGTGAGGAACGATTGCTCATCGGAAAGTCTCCAGGAACGAAGGCGGGTGGCGCATATGCTGCAAATGCGTCATCTGGGAGGCCGCGACAGATAGTTTACGCGAAAGCCCCGCGGATTGACCCCACGCTGACGATCACCTCTCCTCCGTTCGGGCGGTACAATCAGCGGCAGCCCCCGCCTCGACGGTGGGCATCGACAGGTTCTCGAGGGAGGATCCATGTTTCGCAGTCTCATCGGTTTCGTTCTCGCCTACGTGCTGCCGGCCTCGCTGGCCCTCGCGCAGGTGCCGTCGGGTTCGCGACTCGACGACGTCCTCAAGAGCGGCAAGCTGCGCGTGTGCACGCCGGGCGATTACAAGCCCTTCAGCTACCAGCGGCCGGACGGCGGATACGAAGGCCTCGACATCGATCTGATCCAGTCCGCCGCCAAGGCGCTCGGCGTCGAGGTGGAGATGGTCAAGACCGCTTGGCCCTCGCTCATGAAGGACTTCCTCGAGAAGTGCGACGTCGCGGTCGGCGGGATCTCTGTCAGCACCGACCGGCAGAAGACGGCGTTCTTCACGACCGCCTACATGGTCAACGGCAAGGCTCCGATAACGAAGTGCGAGAACGTCGCCAAATTCCAGACAGTCGCCGACATCGACAAGCCGAACGTCACCGTGATCGAGAATCCGGGTGGCAGCAACGAACGCTTTGCGCGCGCAAATTTCAAGCAGGCGAAGATCGTGATTTACCAGGACAACGTAACGATCTTCGACGAGATCCTGAAAGGAAATGCCGACGTGATGATCTCGGAGTCCGTCGAGACGATCGTCCAACAGAAGCTGCGCCCGGGACTATGTGCCGTCAACCCCGACAAGCCGCTGCAATATGGGGAGATGGCGTGGCTGCTTCCCCGTGGGGACGCGGCGATCAAGGGGTGGATGGACACGTGGTTGCATCTCGCCAAGGCGTCTGGCGAGTACGACCGGATCACCGGACGCTGGCTACGTTGAAGCGATAGGCAGGCGTGCGCAGACTGACCGCGATACTTTCGGCCGACGTCGCCGGCTATAGCAGCCTCATGGAAGCCGACGAGGCCGGCACGCTTGAACGGCTGAAAGTCAATCGAAGCCGGATCTTCGATCCCTGCGTCGCCGCCCAGGGCGGGCGGATAGTCAAGCTCATGGGCGACGGCGCACTCGTCGAATTCGGGAGCGTGGTCGCGGCGGTCAACTGCGCGCTGGCGATCCAGGAGGCGACGGCGCGCGCCGAACCGGAGCGCGCCGAAGCAAAGCGCATTCGCTACCGGATCGGCATCAATCTTGGCGATGTGATCGTCGAAGGCGACGACATCTA
>DASXQW010000372.1:0-6765 GCA_036506975.1 Casimicrobiaceae bacterium
TGGCGCCGAATCGATTTTCTATTTCCCGCAGCAGTGACGCCACGGTCGCGTCGATTTCAGCGTCCGTCAAAGTACGTGCAGTATCTTGTATAAGCACCAGAATTGCAAGGCTTTTTTTGCCGGCCTCAATGCCGCGCCCGCGATAGACGTCAAATAGCGCGATGCGCTCGACCGAAGCCGGCTTGACGGCGACGAGCGCGTCGAGCACCACTTGGGCGGAAATAGTCTCGTCGACGACGACGGCGAGATCGCGGCGCACGACGGGTAGCTTCGAGATGGGCTCCGCGACAGGTTGCGGCCGCCGCTCGAGCGGTGCTAAGTCCAGCTCGAAAACGACCGGTGCCTGCGGCAGCTCGAATGCGCCCAGCAGACGCGGGTGCAGCTCACCAAGCCAGCCCGCTGGTTCGCCGTCGATCAGAACGCGGGCCGAGCGGCCCGGATGCAGTGCGGCGTGCGTCGCGGTCTCGGTGCGAACGGTGAGCGGCGCGGCCAGCGCTTCGAGGTCGCCCTTGACGTCGAAGAAATCGATCGGCCGCTTACCGCCGTCCCACTGCTCGGGCAATGCCGGTCCGAACGCGAGGCCGCCGACCCGCAGCGGTTGCGCGTAGCCGCCGGTGTTGCGCAGGAAGCAGCGGCCGATTTCGAAAATCCGCACTCGTTCCTGCTTCCGATTGGCGTTGGTGCGCAGCGTGTCGAGCAGGCCGCCGAGCAAGGTGGTTCGCATCACGTCGAGGTTGCTCGCGATCGGATTGAGCACCCGGATCGGATTGGCATCGATACCGAGCGTGCGCTCCCAGGCCGAGTCGACGAAGCTGAACGTGATCGCCTCCTGGTAGTCGCGATCGACCAGCCGTTGCCTGAGCTCCGACGCCGGACGAGTGCCCTCGTGTTCCGGCAGCATCGTTTGCGGCTGCACCGGAGGCGTGGACGGGATGTTGTCGTAACCGTAAAGCCGCGCGGCTTCCTCGATGAAGTCTTCTTCGATTGCGAGATCGAAGCGAAACGTCGGCGGCGTGCACAGGAAATCGGCGCCTTCGCGCCGCGGTTGCAGCTGCAGCCGGCCGAAGATGTCGGCCACGGTTTCCGGCGGGATCGCGACGCCGAGGACGCGCGCTATCCGCCCGCCCCGCACGCGCACCGGGTCGCGCCGCGGCAGCTCGCCGCGCACGTCGACCAGCGGTCCTGCGGCGCCGCCGCAGAGCTCGACGATGAGCTGCGTCGCCCGCTCGACGGCGGCGGGCGCGTTGGCGAAGTCTACGCCGCGCTCGAAACGAAAACCCGCGTCGGTGACGAAACCCAGCCGCCGCGCCTTGCCCTGGATCACCGCCGGGCTCCAGAACGCGCCTTCGAGAAACACGTTGCGCGTGGTATCGGCGATACCGCTGTGCTCGCCGCCCATGATGCCGGCGAGCCCCAGCGGCTTCGCCTCGTCGGCGACGAGTAGCAGGTCGGGATCGAGATCGAGCGTCTGGCCGTTGAGCAGCGTCAGCTTCTCGCCGCGGCGAGGAAAGCGGACAACGATGTCGCCTTCGAGCAGCGCGTCGTCGTAGGCATGCAGCGGCTGGCCCTGTTCGAGCATGACGTAGTTCGTGACGTCGACGACGGCGGAAATCGCGCGGATGCCGGAGCGCTCGAGCCGTCGGCGCATCCATTCCGGCGATGGCGCCTTGGGATCGATGCCCTCGATCACGCGACCGCAGAAGCGGGGACACGCGAGCGCATCTTCGACGCGTACGTTGCGGCTCGCCTTCGCCTTGACCGCGGCGAGCGTCAGCGGAGGAGGCCGCAATGGCGAAGCGGTGATCGCCGCGACTTCGCGCGCGATGCCGACAAGCGACAGGCAATCGGCGCGGTTGGGCGTGAGCTTCAGCGTGAGCAGCGGATCGTCGAGGTCGAGCGCGTCGCGCAGATCGGTGCCGGGCTTGAGATCCGGGTCGAGCAGCAACAGACCCGACGCGTCGTCGGCGAGACCGAGCTCCTTCGCCGAGCAGAGCATGCCTTGCGAGGTGACGCCAGCGAGCGCGACCTTCTTGATCTCGCGCCCGCCGGGCAGCACCGCGCCGGGGAGGGCGCACGGCACGATGATGCCCTGTGCCGTATTGGGCGCGCCGCATACGATCGACAGCGGCGCGCCTCTTCCGACGTCAACTTCGCACACGGTTAGCCGATCGCCTTTCGGATGGCGCGCGACCGAGAGCACGCGTCCCACGACGACACCGCTAAAAGGGGGCGCGGCCGGCTCGCGCTCCTCGACCTCGAGCCCAGCCATCGTCAATCGCTGCGCGAGCTCCTCGCTGTCGATCGGCGGATCGACCAGCGTTCGCAGCCAGTGCTCGGAGAACTTCATGCAAATTGGCGCAGGAAACGCAAATCGTTCTCGTAGAACAAGCGCAGATCGTCGACGCCGTAGCGCAGCATCGCCAGCCGGTCCGGGCCCATGCCGAAGGCGAATCCCTGGTAGCGCTCGGGGTCGATGCCCACGGCGCGCAGCACGTTCGGGTGCACCTGGCCGGCGCCGGAGATCTCGAGCCAGCCGTCGCCGAAGCTCATGTCGATCTCCGCCGAAGGTTCGGTGAACGGAAAGAAAGAAGGGCGGAAGCGCAGCTTGAGATCGTCGCGCTCGAAAAACCGCCGCCCGAAATCGGTGAAGACGCCTTTCAAATCGGCGAAGGTCACGTTTTCGTCGATCCACAAACCCTCGACCTGATGGAACATCGGCGAGTGCGTCGCATCGCTGTCGACGCGGTAGACGCGTCCCGGAGCGATGATCTTGATCGGCGGCGCATGCGTTTCCATGTAGCGCACCTGGATCGGCGAGGTGTGCGTGCGCAGCACCATCCCGCCGTCGACGTAGAAGGTGTCCTGCATCGAGCGCGCAGGATGGTTTTCGGGCGTGTTGAGCGCGGTGAAGTTGTGGAAATCGTCCTCGATCTCGGGACCGTCGGCCACCGCGAAGCCGAGCGAATGGAACAATGCCTCGATGCGCTGCACGGTACGCGTGATCGGATGCAGGCCTCCGACCGCAAGACCGCGTCCCGGGAGCGACACGTCCAGCGCGTTGGCGGCAAGCTCGCGCGCGAGCCTGGCATCGGCGAGCTCCTGGCGCCGGCGCTCGAGCGCCCCCTCGAGGCGGCCTTTCGCGTCGTTGATGCGCGCGCCGGCCGCGGGTCGCGCGGTGGCCGGAAGCCCGCCGAGCGATTTCAGCAGCTCGGTCAGCCGCCCGGTCTTGCCGAGATATCTCGCCTTGCTGTTTTCCAGCGCGGCCGCGTCTTCACAGCCGGCGAATTCGGCGAGTGCCGCAGCGACGATCGATTCGATTTCCTGCATCGGCAGAAAAAAAAAGGGAGGCGGTGTCGCCTCCCTCGTTGGTTTGCTTCGTTCAGGCCAGAGAGGCTTTGGCCTGCTCCGCGATCTTGTTAAACGCCGTCTTGTCGTGCACGGCGAGATCGGCCAGCACCTTGCGGTCGATGTCGATCGACGCCTTCTTCAGCCCATTCATGAATACGCTGTAACTCATACCCAGCTCGCGCACCGCGGCGTTGATGCGCGCGATCCACAGCGCCCGGAACTCGCGCTTCTTGGTCCGGCGGTCGCGATACTGATATTGCCCCGCCTTCATCACCGCTTCCTTGGCGATGCGGTAGACATTGCCGCGCCGACCGCGATAGCCCTTCGATTGGGTGAGGATTTTCTTGTGCCGCGCCTTGGCGGTGACGCCTCGTTTGACTCGTGGCATGACCGGTTTCCCTTCAGGCGTACGGCAGCATGGCCTTCACCGAGTCCACGTTGGTGCTGTGGAGGCCGGTGCTGCCGCGCAGCTGCCGCTTGTTCTTGGTCGTCCTCTTGGTGAGGATATGGCGCTTGTACGCCTGCGAGCGCTTGATGCTGCCGCTCCCGCGTACGCGGAAGCGCTTTTTCGCTCCGCTCTTGGTTTTCATCTTCGGCATGATGCTCGATCTCTCTATTTGCTGCCCACGGCGGTGCTCTCCGGCGGAGAGGCTTTCTGCGCCTTTTGCGTCGGCGCCTGACCGGCTTCGGGCTTGTTCGGGTGATGCGCTACTTTGGGTGCCACTTTCTTCGGAGCCAGCAGCATCACCATTTGCCGGCCCTCCAACCGCGGAAACTGCTCGACGATGGCATGCGGCTCGAGGTCGCCGCGGATGCGCTCCAGCAAACGGATGCCGAATTCCTGGTGCGCCATCTCGCGGCCGCGGAAACGCAACGTGACCTTGGCCTTGTCGCCTTCGCCCAGGAACCGGATGAGGTTCCGGAGCTTGATCTTGTAATCGCCCTCGTCGGTACCGGGGCGGAATTTCACTTCCTTGACCTGGATCTGCTTGAGCTTGAGCTTCGCTTCGTGCGCCCGCTTTGCCTCGCGGTATTTGAACTTGCCGAAATCCATGATCCGGCAGACCGGAGGCTTGGCGAGCGGCGCGATTTCGACCAGATCGAGTTCCGCCGCCTCCGCCCGTGCCATCGCATCCGCGACCGGCACGATGCCGATTTGCTCACCGTCTTCGCCTACCAAGCGAACCTCCGGGGCGGTGATCTCCCGATTGATCCGCTGCGCTCTTTCCTGGGCTATTGCATTCTCCCGTCGTTAGCAAAAAAACCGGCCGTGCCGCCCGCACTATCCTCGCTGCTGACGATACGTCAGTGTCGAGCTGCCGCCTCGGTCTGGAGGCGGGTCACGAAGGCTTCCAGGGGCATCGCCCCCAGATCTTCGCCGGCGCGGGTACGCACGGCCACCTGTCGCGCCTGCATCTCCTTGTCGCCCAGGATCAACTGGTACGGCAACTTTTGCAGGCTATGTTCTCGAATTTTATAGTTTATTTTCTCGTTACGCAAATCGCTCACCGCCCTGTATCCGGCCCCGCGCAAGGCGTCTGCGACTTCCCGGGCATAGCCCGCCTGGCGATCGGTGATCGTGAGCACCACGACCTGGATCGGCGAGAGCCATAACGGTAGCGCGCCGGCGCAGTTTTCGATCAAGATGCCGATGAAACGTTCCAGCGAGCCGACGATCGCGCGGTGAAGCATGACCGGCACCTTGCGCGTGTTGTCCTCCGCGACGTACTCGGCGCCCAGGCGCTCCGGCATCGAGAAATCGACCTGCATCGTGCCGCATTGCCATGAGCGGCCCAGCGAGTCCCTCAGGTCGTAATCGATCTTGGGGCCGTAGAACGCGCCGTCGCCGGGCAGCTCGGTCCACGCGACTCCGCAAGCCTTGAGCGCCGCGCGCAGACCAGCCTCGGCGCGATTCCAGACCTCGTCGGAGCCGATGCGCTTTTGCGGGCGAAGCGACAACCGGATCGCGATGTCCTCGAAGCCGAAGTCCTTGTAGACCGATAAGGCGAGACGATTGAACGCGGTGACTTCGGACTCGATCTGGTCCGGCGTGCAGAAGATGTGGCCGTCGTCCTGGACGAACGCGCGCACGCGCATGAGCCCATGCAGCGCGCCGGAGGCCTCGTTGCGGTGGCAGAAACCGAACTCGCCGTAGCGCAGCGGCAGGTCGCGGTAGCTGCGCAGATCCGAGTTGAAAATCTGCACGTGGCCCGGGCAGTTCATCGGCTTGATTGCGAAATCGCGCTTCTCCGACTCCGTCGTGAACATGTGCTCCTTGTAGTTTTCCCAGTGGCCGGAGCGCTCCCACAGGCTGCGGTCGAGGATCATCGGGCCGCGCACTTCCTGATAGCCGTTGTCTAGGTAGACGCGGCGCATGTACTGCTCGATCTGCTGCCAGAGGGTCCAGCCTTTGGGGTGCCAGAACACCATTCCCGGCGCCTCGTCCTGAAGATGGAACAGGTCGAGCTGGCGGCCGAGCTTGCGGTGGTCGCGCTTCTCGGCTTCCTCGAGCCGGTGCAGATACAGGTCGAGATCTTCCTTCTTCGCCCACGCCGTGCCGTAGATTCGCTGCAGCATTTCATTGCGTGAGTCGCCGCGCCAGTACGCGCCGGCAAGTTTGGTCAGCTTGAAAATTTTCAGCTTGCCCGTCGACGGCACATGCGGGCCGCGGCACAGGTCGGTGAATTTGCCTTCGCTGTAGAGTGAAATCTCGTCGCCGGCCGGAATCGAGGCGATGATCTCTGCCTTGTAGTGCTCGCCGATCGACTCGAAGTAGCGCACCGCGTCGTCGCGCGCCATCAGCTTGCGCACGACCGGCTCGTCGGCCTTCGCGAGCTCAGCCATCTTCTTTTCGATCGCCGCGAGGTCCTCGGGCGTGAACGGCCGCTTGTACGAAAAATCGTAGTAGAAGCCGTCCTCGATCACCGGCCCGATGGTGACCTGCGCGTCGGGAAAGAGCTCCTTGACCGCGTAGGCGAGCAGATGTGCCGTGGAATGCCGCAGCACCTCGAGCCCTTCCGGATCCTTGTCGGTGACGATCGTGAGCTCGGCGTCGCGATCGACGACGAACGAGGTGTCGACGAGCTTGCCATCGACCTTGCCGGCGAGCGCGGCCTTGGCGAGACCGGGCCCGATCGCGGCGGCGACTTGCGCGACCGATATGGGCGCTTCGAAGGGCCGGACCGAGCCGTCCGGCAGGCGTATGTTGATCATGACGTGCTCCAGCAGCGAAAAAAAAGCGCGGGCTAGCCGCACTTTCTTTCGTCACTGGACTTGAGCAAGGACGCAAGGGCGCAGCCGACTCCCTGTTACCGATCTCCCGTACGCGTTCGCGGTGTCATAACGCTGCCTTTCCGTCCTTCTAGTGCGCACTGGTAGGCGCGATTGGACTCGAACCAACGACCCCCACCATGTCAA
>DASXQW010000373.1:0-7093 GCA_036506975.1 Casimicrobiaceae bacterium
ACGCAGCTCGAGGGCTTCGAGGCCCCTGCGGCGGCGTGGGAGGCCGAGATCCTGCCGGCGCGGCTCGACAACTACGACTTCACCTGGCTCGACGATCTGTGTCTCGCCGGGCGCGCCGTGTGGACGCGCCTCACCGTGCCGGCGAGCGTCGCTGCGAGGAACGCCGGCCCGATCCGCACGACGCCGGTCACGCTTTTGCCGAGACGCAACCTGGGGCTGTGGAACCGCGCGGTACCCGCGCCGGCGGAGCCCCCTCCGGTAAGTGCGCGCGCCCAACGTGTGGTCGAGCATTTGAAGGATCATGGCGCCTGTTTTTTCGACGAGATCGTCGAGGCGACCGGCATGCTGCGCACGCAGGTCGAAGACGCGCTCGCCGAGCTGGTCGTGCTGGGGCTCGTGCACTCCGACAGCTTCGCCGGCTTGCGGGCGCTGCTCACACCCTCCGATCGACGCAAGCCGCTCACCAAGGGCAAACGGCGCCGGCGCACCGCACTTTTCGGCATCGAGGACGCGGGACGCTGGGCGCTCGTCCGGCGGCCCGCACCGAGACTCGCGGCCACCGGCGCAGTGTACGAACCCGAGCACGAAATCGTCGAACATATCGCCGACACGTTGCTGCGTCGCTACGGCGTCGTGTTCTGGCGCCTGCTCGAACGCGAGGCGGCGTGGCTTCCCCCATGGCGTGAACTGTTGCGCGTGCTGCGACGCCTGGAAGCGCGCGGCGAAATCCGCGGTGGCCGATTCGTGGCGGGCATCACGGGGGAACAGTTTGCGCTGCCCGAAGCGGTGGGTCTGATGCGCGAGATGCGCCGCGCGCCGCCATCGCCGGCCTGGATCTCTCTAAGCGCTGCCGATCCACTGAACCTCATCGGCAGCATCTTGCCGGGTCCCAAGGTCCCGGCCGTCACGAACAATCGCGTTCTCTATCGCGATGGAATAGCGGTGGCAGCGCTCGTCGCCGGCGAGACGCAGTGGCTGCAAGAGCTCGAGCCCCGCCAGATGCGCGAGGCCGAAAGCATGCTCGTCAAGCGACAGGTGGGCTCGCCGCTGCTGGCATACCTGCGGTGAGCGCCCAGCGCTGGCGTACGCGGCTGCGTGCGCAGGGCGACCGGCGACGCCGCGGGCTCGCGCCTCGGCCTCCTTGAATGCTTGGCGCCGCATGTTTCGCCGCGCGTCGGCCTCAAGCGTCGACTCGCCTCGCGCGATCCCCGCGCACTGCGTGCGCGGGGGCCCTCGCTGCGGGCTCGCGCCGCTACCGCAGGAGAACGCCATCCACTGTTTCGGGCGAAGCCGGAGAACGGAACAGGAGCAGCGTCGTCGCGCCGTCCGCGGCGTCGATGCGAAGCCCTTTGTGCGCTCCTTCTTCCGTCTCCTCGAGTGCGATGCGGGTGGCGCCGTTGATGATGTGATTGACGTGATCGTCGGAGCGGTCTCCGGCGATGATCGAAATCGTGTTTGAGCCGCGGCTTTTCAGATCGGCACTGACGCCGATGAGACGTTTCTCCCGCACCTCCTTGTGTACGCCGAGCCCGTCGGTAACGACCTCGACGTTGACCAGCCACTGCTCGTGCTGGCGGCTGAAGCTGTCCAGGAACGTCACCCATTCATCGCGCGGGATGTTCCGGCTTGGCATGGTGCGCTCCTCTCAAACACCCGTGGGAAATGTTTCCGCGACTTCGCCGCTCGGCGCCGCGACGCGCTCGAGAGGCTCCACCGCGCGCGTTTCGTCGAAATGCAGCACAGCATCGAATTGATCGGCCAGCCGTGCATGGAAGTAGTGGCTCGACCGCTCGGTTTCCGGCCGGTAGATCACGCCGATCGCACGCTCGAGCCGTGGCTCCCGCAGGCTCTTCGTCGGTTCGCCCTCACGCAGATTGAGCATGAAGCGCGGGATCGCCACCTCATGAAACAGCGCTTCATAGCTGCCCGGGAGAGCCGGGCGCACCCGCTTGCGTTCCGCAGGCGAGTCCCAATTCGAAGCCGCGGTCACCGTGCCATGATGGGTGGTGAAGCCGACGAGAACCGATTGCCCCGGATAGCGTTCGCGGACGAGCTGACCCACGTTGAACTCGCCGCCCTCGCCGATCTCGGTTGCGCGCGCGTCGCCCAAATGCGAGTTGTGTTCCCAGAGCACGATCTTCGCTTCGCGTCCGCGGCCTTCGAGGTGCCCGGCCAACGCCTCCAGCGTCTCCGCCATATGCGCGTCGCGTCTGTTCCAGGATTCCACGCGGCCGCGAAACATCGAGCGGTAATACTCTTCGGCGTTTTTGACCAGCCGGGCGTTCTGCTCGGCGAAGAAAAACTCGTCGTCGGCGACACGCCCGTCCCGGCTCGCATAGGCGACGGCGCGATGTTGCAGCTCGATGAGTTGCCCCAGCACCTCTTCTTCGCATGATTCGGCGAGGCCGAAAGTTGCAGCATAGCCATACGCCTGCGTGTCCTCGCCGAAATGATCGAAGCACGAGTACCGGTAGCGCGCCCGCCTGGCTGCGTCCGGATCGACCTTGTGCAGATACGTGAGCACTGCCTCGATCGATGCATGCAGGCTGTAGAGATCGAGGCCATAGAATCCCGTCTTCATGGCAGGCGATACGCCGTCGTTGTGTTCGCGCAGCCAACCCACGAAATCGAGGACGTCGGAATTGCGCCACATCCACGTCGGAAAGCGCCTGAAACCGGAGAGCGCCTCCTCGCTGTCGGAGTCATTCGACGCAGCATTGACGTAGCGGTTCACCCGATATGCGTCCGGCCAGTCGGCCTCGACGGCAACGGCCGTAAACCCTTTCTCCACAATCAGGCGCTTCGTAATCTCCGCGCGCTGCTCGTAGAAATCATGCGTTCCGTGCGACGCTTCGCCCAGGAGCACGAAGCGCGCGTCGCCTATCAACTCCAGCAGCGGGTCGTAATCCTTCACCGACCCCGCAAGCCGCCGCGCGGCCTCACGCAGGCCCCGAACAATGATCGCGTCTTTTGCATTCGTCATCGCACCCACCCTTGCTCAGCCTTGCAGCCAGCTTTGGTCAGCCGGCGTAGGCTCGCGCTTGCGCGAGCAACTCGTGCACCTCGTCATCGCTCGTCTGGGAAAAGTCCTCGTACCAGCGACCGACGCCGTTGAACATCCGTGGCGTCGCTGCACAAACCGTTTCGTCGACTTCCGTCTTGAATTCCTCGCATGTCTCCGGCGCGGCGACGGGCACCGCGACGACGATCCGTGCGGGCCCCTGCTTGCGCAGCGCGGCCACGGCCGCGCGCATGGTCGAGCCGGTGGCCAGGCCGTCATCGACGAGAATGACCGTGCGGTCGCGCACGTCGGGTGGCGGGCGAGCGCCGCGATAAATGCGCTCGCGCCGCTCCAATTCCTTTTCTTCTCTCGCCGCGACGGCATCGATCACCTTGGTGCTCAGGCCCAAGGGGATCACCACGTCCTCGTTCACGACGCGTACGCCGCCCGTTGCGATTGCGCCCATCGCAAGCTCGTCGTGACCGGGGACGCCCAGCTTGCGAACGATGAAGACGTCAAGGGGAGTTCTGAGCGCGTGTGCGACCTCGAATGCGACGGGTACACCACCGCGCGGCAGCGCCAGGACGAGCACGTCGTGGCGATTGGCGTATTTCGTCAATAGCCCCGCCAGTACTCGTCCAGCATCGCGTCGATCGGCGAACAGCATGGGCAGCAACCCGCGCTTACGCGGCCTTCCCCGGCCGGATATTGGTATCCGGGCGACCGTGCAAATGCCGCCCGAACCATTCGCCGGCGAGGCGAGCGACCTCCTCCAGCGTCCCGGGTTCCTCGAAGAGATGCGTCGCTCCCGGTACGATCCGAAGCTGCTTTTCGCACCGAAGGAGTGCGAGAGCTTCCTCGTTCAGTTTGATGACCGGTTCGTCCAAGCCGCCGACGATGAGCAGGGTTGGCGACTCGACGCGGGTGAGCGCGTCTGCGGCCAGGTCCGGTCGGCCCCCGCGAGAGACAACGGCGCCGATTTCATTGCCGAGCTCGGCAGCCGCGACCAGCGCCGCACCGCCTCCGGTGCTCGCACCGAAGTAGCCGATCTTCAACTCGCGCGTTTCGGGCCTGCTCCTGACCCAGCGGCTGGCGTCCACGAGGCGCTCGGCAAGGAGAGCTATGTCGAAGCGAAGATGACGCGTGTGGAGGTCGATCGCTTCTTCTTCGCGAGTCAGCAAATCGAATAGCAGGGTTCCCAATCCTCTGTCGCGAAGGCTCCGCGCAACGAGCTGGTTGCGCGGGCTGTGGCGGCTGCTTCCCGAGCCGTGCGCAAACAGCACGATACCGCGGCTTTCCTCATCAACGCGGACCTCGCCTTCAAGCACCGCCGAGCGCGCGGGGATCCGCGCTTCAAGCACATATCCGTGATCGGCGTCTGCCATGCGATAGCGCATTGCGAAACCCCTGCTCCCGGGAAAGGCTCCGCGTCGTCCGTATCCCGACCCGCGCGCCCCAACCCGGCTCCTTGCATCATCCTCACTGCGGAGGTGATCGCCTATCGGCGCGCATCCGATTCTGGCGTAGGCGAATCTGCCTCGCCGCGTCGGAAGAGCGCTGACAGAGCCTTCGCGTCCTGCCTACAGGCAAACCAGACAGCGGCCGCTACCGCGCATGCGTCGCAAGATGCAGCATCGCCGCTAGTTCGAGCAGGTCCCCGAGTCCGCGCGTCAATCGAGCTCGTCGTGTCGCTCGAACCTCTTCAGATCAACCTAACTCGTGGAGCATTCTCATGGCTACTTCAATCCCTCCAACCCAAACGACCCGCGCCGGCGGCGCGAACATTATTCCAGGCGACGACGACTTCGATGCCTCCGCCGGACCCGGACCGGAGGTCATGGATGCCGCAACGCTGATCGGGGACAAAGTCGTCAACGCGGAAGACGAAGACCTGGGCAAGATCGAAGCGATCATGCTCGATATCAGATCCGGACGCATCGCTTATGCGGTGCTCTCGTTCGGCGGCTTCCTGGGCATGGGTTCCAAGCTGTTCGCCATCCCCTGGAGCGCATTGACGCTCGACGCGAAGGAAAAGCGCTTCGTGCTCAACGTCAGCAAAGAGAAGCTCAAAAATGCGGAAGGCTTCGACAAAGACAATTGGCCGTCGATGGCGGACACGGCGTGGGCCGTCAAGGTGCATGAATACTACGCAGTCGTGCCTTATTGGGAAGCTCCGCTGCGCGGAACAGCGGATGTGCGCACCACTAGAGGATCGCTCCTCGAGCGGCCGATCGAATCCTTGGGCGGCCTCGATCGAGAATAAAGCGAAGCGGTTAACTGACACCTCCGATCAGTCCTACAAACAAATCAGCCTTTCTCCGATAGCCGCGGCAATCCAGCCGCGGCTATCGTACCTGCGGTTCGCCTAAAAAAGGGAGAACGGGGATGACGACCGACGCTACCGGACTGCACCGCTGCGATGGGGCGACCAGAATGCGCCGGCAGATTTTTCATCGTGCGACTGTCCTGCTGACTTTTCCCATTCTCGTCCTGGGAGGCTGCGCAACCGCGCCGAGCGAACGTGCGTCGGCCGGTGTTGCGCCCTACCAGGCCGTGCAGGTCGCCGCGCGCACCCAGGCTCGCCAGATCGACGCAGCGCAGGCAAGCCGCATTCTCGCCCTCGACCCGGAACGAATCAGCGAAGCCGAAGTGCGTACGGTGCTCGCTTCTGCACCCGCCCCGCGTATCGTTCTCGTGCACGGCGGCGTCGTTGGGGTTTACCTGCTCATGGAGTCGTTTGCCAGGTTTCTCGTCGGCATGGGCTATCCGGAGGCGAAGATCCGCGATCCGCACGACAGCGCCTATTCGCAGAATCCGTACGGTAGTAGCGAACGGCTTGCCGGCGAGGTGGCCTGGTACTACGAGCACGACGCGATGCGGCCGATGTTGATCGGTCACAGCCAAGGCGGAATGCAAACGATCAAGGTGCTGCACGAGCTCGCCGGCAGTTTCGAGGAGAGGATCGCCGTGTGGAATCCCGTCACGGACAGGCGCGAAGAGCGCTACACCATCACCGACCCCTTCACTCATAGGGAAAAGCCGGTCGTCGGTCTTTCGGTAGCGTATGCTTCGGTCGTGGGCGCGGGCGGCCTCGAATTCTTTGCCCCCAGCGTATGGAACATGGCCGGCCGCTTGCGGAGCATTCCGGACAGCGTTGAAGAATTCACCGGCTTCGCCATCGCCGGCGACGTCGTGGCGTGGACCGCGCCGGGCGGCGCGACCAGCGCTGATGAATACCGTCCAAACGGGAAGGCAGTCGTGCACAACGTGAATCTTCCCTCGAGCTACAACCACGTATTCGTACCGAATACGCAGCATCTGGCCGACGACCCCAGAATGCGAGACTGGATCAATCGCTACGCCACCAGCAAGGCTGCGGACCTTTCGAGTCTGCCCGGAAGTCAGAGCGACAACGTGCTCTGGGCGGCGGGCGTCTGGCACGATATCAAGAAGCACTGGTGTCTCGAAGCGCAGCGCCTGATCCGCGCGCGCCAACTCGACGCGGCTCCTCCGAGCCAATCCGCTCAGCTACGCGAGACGTCCGGCGACTGAAGTCTTCCAGCGATGACGTACAGCCGACATCTGGCGGACCCGATGACGTCGCGAGCGCAACGCTGCTTGCGAGCTATCGCGGTGCTGATGCTGGCGATGCTTCCGGTCGCGGGGTTGCCAGCTGCGATGGACCAGGACATCGAGGTCCGCGTCAAGAAAAACGGGCCGGAAGTCGCGGTCGATGTCGATTGTCCTGTGAATGCCTCTGTTGCCGTGACTTGGGAGGTTCTGACCGATTACGATCACATGTCCGAATTCTTGTCCGATGTGCAGCACAGCAGCGTGCAGGCCCGGGACGGGCACACGCTGCAGGTCTACCAGAAAGGCAAGGCTGAGCGAGGATTGCTGTCGATCAGCTTCGAGAACCTGCGCGAGGTCGTACTCGTACCCCATCGGGAGATTCGCTCGCGCCTGATCAGCGGCGATCTGAAAGCCTCGGCATTCACCACCCGCGTGGTCGACGACGGGACGCTTATTCACATCATCAACAGCGGACGGTATACACCCAAGATCTGGGTGCCGCCGATCATCGGCCCGACA
>DASXQW010000374.1:0-19312 GCA_036506975.1 Casimicrobiaceae bacterium
CTCGTCGACCGCGACCGGCAGTACCTGCAGGATCGCATTGCCGGCACGCGACTCTTCGTGCTGTCGCCCGAACCCTAGCTGTCCGGGCTTTAGCCGGCCCGGCGTCGCGTTTGATCGCGAAAGCCGTCAAACGCGCGAGACGGGATTTTCCGCCTCGTAGCGCGCGACGCTTTCGACGATCTCGTTTTTCGCCTCCTCGGCACCGACCCAGCTCGATACGCGGACCCATTTGCCGGGCTCGAGATCCTTGTAGTGTTCGAAGAAATGCGCGATTTGCCGCGTTGTGATCTCGGGCAGATCGCGCGGGGATTCGATCGACCCGTAGAGGCTCGACAGCTTTTCGACCGGCACGGCAAGGATCTTGGCGTCGACGCCGGCCTCGTCATCCATCTTGAGCATACCGATCGGCCGGCAGCGGACGACCACACCGGTGATCAGCGGCACCGGCGAGAGCACCAGTACGTCGCAGGGATCACCGTCCCCCGACAAGGTGCGCGGAATGTAGCCGTAATTGCACGGATAGCGCATCGCCGTCGACATGAAGCGATCGACAAACACGGCGCCGGTCTCCTTGTCGACTTCGTACTTGATCGGATCGCCGTGCATCGGAATCTCGATGATCACGTTACAGTCGTTGGGAACGCCCTTGCCGGCGGAGACGCGGTCGAGATTCATGGCGGCGCATGACGAAGATGCGGATCGGCATTATAGCGGCCGCGCGCGCGCCAGCTCCTATGATCGCGCGCGCCGGCTGCTATGATGCAGGTTTTTCCGCGCGTCGCATCGGCCATGCTCTTCACGCTCGAGTCCCGCCAGGTTCAGTTGCGCGGCGGACAGCATTTCGTGGCAGCCAACGCCACCGTCGTGGGCAGCGTCATCCTCGAGCACGAATCCTCGGTCTGGTTCAATACGGTCATTCGCGGCGATAACGACGTGATCACCGTCGGCGCCCGGTCGAATGTTCAAGACGGGTCCATTTTGCACACCGACGCGGGCATTCCGCTGACCCTCGGCAGCGAGGTCAGCATCGGACACCAGGTCATGCTGCACGGTTGCACGATCGGCGAAGGATCGCTCATCGGCATCAAGGCGTTGATCCTCAATCATGCCGTCATCGGCCGCGAGTGCCTGGTGGGGGCCAACACGCTGATCACCGAGGGCAAGATCATCCCCGACCGCTCGCTGGTCCTCGGCTCTCCGGGCAAGGTGGTGCGCACGCTCTCCGACGATGAAGTGGCAGGGCTGCGCTCGATCGCCGCGCATTATGTCGACAATGCCCGCCGTTACCTCACGGCGCTGGCTCCGGACCCCCGCTTCGCCCGTTAGGGGAATCTTACGTGGGGCGCGACGAATCCGTACCGGCACGCCGGGCCATCTAAACGGCATCCCCCTTCGGAAGCCGATCATGAAAGTGTTCCTTATCGCCTTCGCGGCCCTCGTCCTCGCCGCGCTCGCCACCATCGCCGCGGTTTCGTTTGCGCGCAACACCCCGACCGGCGAGGTGGTGCGGGAGGACCGAGCCGCAACCGGATTCCACCGCCTCGAGATCGACGGGCAGGTCGAAGTGACCCTGGTCCAGGGTGCGGCGGAAGGCGTGACCGTCGAGGCGCCGTCCTCGATGTTGCGACGCGTGCGAACCGAAGTCCGCGACGGCACCCTTTTCATCGACGCCGCGGAACATCGCCGGACGTGGCAATGGTTCTCGGGACGCCGCGGCCGCGGCACACCCCGCGTAACGGTCAACTTGCGCGAGGTCGACCGGATCGAGGCCGCCGGAGCGGTGACCGTGGCGGCCGACACCCTCAAGGCCGGCGAGCTGCGGCTCGATCTCGCCGGAGCGTGCTCGCTCAAGATCCGCGACTTGCAGGCGACGACGCTGCGGCTCGACGGTTCGGGTGCCATTAAGGCCAATGTCGGCGGCAAGGTCCAGCGCCAGCGCGTCGACCTTTCCGGCGCCGGCTCGTTTCAGGCGAGCAAGCTCGCCAGCGACGAGGCGGTGATCGGAGTCAGTGGCGCAGGCAAGGCCGTCGTCAATGCCGCCAACTCGCTCGAGGTCGATATCTCCGGCGCCGGCGCCGTCGAGTATCTGGGTGATCCGAAGGTCAAACAGTCGATCAGCGGCATCGGCAAGGTCAGGCGACGCGAGCGGTCCTAGCCTCATTGTTCTCGCGAGTCGGTATGCAGCGTTGCGTGTCGGCGAGAGCGTCGACTGCTGCGGGCGCACGGATAGAGCGTAGATCGAGCTGTCTAGTCGCCCGCAGCGCATCCGCCTCCGCGGTCGCATCCCCGCATCGCTCCGCTCGCGGTGCCCCTGCTCCGCGCTCCGGCGTCGCCCACACGCGATCCCCACGCTGCGCGCGGGGCGACTGGCGGACGCTACGGGCTCGCGCCGCTAGCCCTAGGTTGCGGCGTCGGGTTCTCCGCGTTCCGGTCCATAGAAGAACACCCAGACCGCAAAGTTGTCGGAAAAGTCCTCAAAGCGGTGGACGACGCCCGCTTGGGCGAAGAGCACGTCGTGCGGTCCGAACCGATGCCGTCGTCCGCCGTTGACGAACCAACCTTCGCCTCGCGCGACCACGTAAATCTCGTCGCGCACATGAGGCGACTGCGTATCGTTGCCGCGCGGAGCGTAGAGTTTGACCTGCAGCGAGCCGTGCTCGAACACCGTTGCGGAGCGCTTGCCATCCGGTGTCGGCAGGAGCTCCGCCGCCTCTTCCAGCGTGATCCGGCAAATCTGCGCGGGATCGGTGTTCCGGGTCAGCTTGCGCATCGCGGTTTCTTCAGTGCAGTGATGAGTGCTCGGCGGCGGCGACCGCGTCCGATTTGAACAGCAGCGTCATGCCGGTCTGCGGATCGCGATCCGGATGGACCCCGGGAAGCATTCGTACGTCGGCAACCCGGCAATCGCGCAGCAGATCGAAGAGCATCGACGCGACATCGCCTACCCGGTCAGTCGGAAACAACGGACACCGAAAGCCCTCCGCCTGCCGGGGATCGAACGGACTCGATAACGATAAGCGCAGCTCGCCGCCCCCGGGCGCCGCGTCCGAGCGATGCGAGCTGATCACCGCCGCAGGTTCGCCGACACGCGCACGCAGGTTGCGGATCGCGTTGCTCGCGAATAATTGCGCGCCGACCTCGCGTTGTGCCGCCCGCCCCTGTTGCAGGGCGGCCGGCGGCGATTGCGGCGCACGCGGCAGTGCGAGCACAGAGACTTCCGGCAAGGCGAGTTGCCGCGCAAGCTCCTTGGCGAGCGGCATCGCCCATCCGGCGCCGTTGGTAGCAGCCAGCACATCGGCTTCCGGCGCCGCGAGGGTTGTGCCGATCAGGAAACGCAGGTGCACGCTTTGCTGGCCCGGTTGCACCGCGATCGGCGCCGGTGGCAGATCGCGCGCCATGGCGTCGCGCTTTCGCGCCAGCCGTTGCCATGTCAGCAGTTCGCTCAGTCGAGAAACGTCGATGGCATCGGCCGCAACCAGGGCATCGGCAAGCCCGAACGCTTCGTTGCCTGCGAGGGCTCGATGCTCGAGCAGAATCGCGGCCAGGCGCGCGGTATCGGACAGGACGCCGCCGATGCCAGGCACCGAGGCGGGGGTTTCCAGCGTGGATTGACTGCCCGCGATGACCACGACGGGCACCGCAAACAGCGTCGCCGCTACCCCGTCCGCCGCACTGCCCCGCGATGCCATGGACCAGGCGTCGATGAGACGCCGCCATAGCTGACGCGCGATTGCGACCGAAGGCGCCGCCGCGATCAGGGCGGCGAGGAGCAATGCATCGCCGGATTCGAGCCACTCCGCCAGCGCTGTCGTTAGCGTGCGATCGATCGCGTCGGCGCGCGCAGCGCTGGTTGCCGCGAGACTCGCTTCGGCGAGTTCGATCAGCGGCGCGTGCGCTGGGTCCACCCGCTCGGGAAACGTGCGCGGATCGGCAATGTCGATAGGCACTCGGCCATTTTCTCATGCCGCCGGTCGCGGTTGTGGAACCGGATTGAGGCGCCGATCTTCTCGCGTAAGATAGCTGCGCTAACCCGCCACCCGGAGGCAACCATGTACCGCAACATCCTCGTCCCCACCGACGGATCCAGGCTGTCGCTGAAGGCTGCTGCGCACGCGATCGATCTGGCCAAGGCCATCGGTGCCCGATTGACCGGATTTCACGCTTCGCCCGATTATCCTCTGCCGGTGTACGCCGATGGCGTGGTCTTCGAGCCGCTGTCGCGCAAGGAGTATGCGGCGCAGTGCAAAAAGGAGGCCGACCGCATTCTGAACGCCGTCGCCGTCAAAGCGCAAGCCGCCGGCATCGCCTTCAGCGGCGTGTCGGCGATTTCCTCTTCGCCATGGGAAGCGATCCTTGCCGCGGCCAGGAAGCAGAAATGCGACGCGATCGTCATGGCCTCGCACGGCCGGCGCGGGGTAGCGGCGCTGGTGCTGGGCAGCGAGACCCAGAAAGTGCTGACGCATTCGAAGCTGCCGGTGCTCGTGGTTCGCTGACCGGCGCAGCGACTGCTCGGTTCGCCCGGTTTTCATCTGGGCTCTCGCCGCTCGTACCACGCGCGCCATCCTTCGGTTGGGGAAAGCGCGATCGGTACGCGACGTCTCCGTTCCGGCCGACTTTGTTATTCTAGCCTTCGCGCGCCGGCAAGCGCGCTCCAGGGGCACGAGATGCGGATAAAGCAGCAACTCTTTTGGCAGCTCTCGATCGCGATCGCCGTGCCTTCCCGATGAAGCTCGAGCGCCAGTGGTTTCCCACCGATCGCCGCAATAGGAGGACGGCGAGTTACGGAGCGCCGCTCTTGTTCGGTCTGGGCAGCGACGGCCAGGGAATGTTGCCTTGGCTCGCACAGAATTTAGCCGCGATCTTCACGATCCTGCTCTCCGCGGTGCTGATCGCAGCGCTCGCCGCAGTGCTATACGCGATCGTGCGCGAACTCCGCCGCAACACCGTTTTCCTCGATCCGATCGATGTGCCGCGCGCACTGGCCGCGCGCGGCTACTCGCCCGCGGTTGTCGCCGAGCGATTGCTCGACGCGCTGCTGGCCATGCAACGCAGCGCGCCGACGCTCAGGGAGCTGCGTGGTGTCGACGCGAACGCGGCGCTGCTCGATCTGCAGGTACCCGGGCATTTTTCGCTGCAGGCGATCGCGCGCTACATCCATCGCCTGCTGCGCATCCCGGAGGCGCACGTCGGCGGGGAGATTACGCGAGAGGGCGACGGCTACGAGCTCACGCTGCGCAGGCGCGACCAGTGCAGCGTGAGCATCGTCGGCGTACGCCGCAGCGGAGACATCGGGAGCCTGCTTGCCGAAGCGGCCGAGGACGTGCTGCGCGTGGTCGATCCGTGGATTCTGGCGCATCACTATTTTGCGCAGGAAACCAGAACGCAACCGCCGGAATTCACCCGTACGCTGGCGACCCTGGAGCACATGCTGCAGCACGCCCCTGCGGCCGAGCGACCCTGGGCGCTCAACATGCAAGGCATTTGCCTGATGCAGCAAAGGCAGCTCACGCAGGCGATCGAGCGGTTCCGCGACGCTGTCGCGGCCGGGCCGCAGCTTCCGTTCATTCATCAGAACTGGGCCAACGCGCTCGATCTGATGGGACGCTTCGACGAGGCCCGTGCGCACCGCGTGCGCGCTCTCGAGATTCCGGCGCGGACGGCGAATCTCATCGCCAGCGGCGCGATCAACGCATCGCTGTTGCACCGGCATAGTCAAGCCCTGGCACTTGCACGCCGCGGGCTCGCCCTCGAGCCCGAAAGCGGGTGGGCGTGGGGCGCGTGGGGTCATGTCCTGTTCGGTTTGCATCGCTTCGAGCAGGCGGCGGGCGCTTGCGAGCGTTCGCTGGCGTTGGGAGCGCCGCGCGAGAGGTACTGGTCGCCGCCGCTGGCGATGGTCTATGCAGCTCTCGGACGTCCCGAAAAGGCGCTTGCGGCCGCGCTTGACGAGATCGAGCGAGCCGGCGAAACCGAAGAGGCGCTCAAGGGGATGGGATTCGCGCGGTTGGCCGCCGGCGATGCGCGTGGCGCAGTTGCGAACTTCGATGCGGCCTTGGCGAATGCGCCCGGCGCCGGCGATGCCGCGTACGGAAGAGCCGATGCGCTCCTCGCGCTCGGCGAGCTCGAGCTCGCGCTCGCGCATTACGAGCGCGCGGTGGCGGTCGATCCGTTCTACCCGCAGGCACACGCCGGCTGGGCACATGCGCTGCGGGCGCTCGGGCGCATCGAGGAAGCGCCCGCGCGATTCGCCGTCGCGGTCCGCGTGGACTCGGCTTACGCGCCGGCGTATCGCGGGTGGGCGGACACGTTGCAAGCGCTCGGGTGCAACGACGAGGCGCGCCCGCTGCTCGAGCGCGCCGAGGCGGTCGAGCGCCAGAATCGCGAACCCTTGCCGCTGCGCTAGCTCGGGCTCCCCGGGGAAGACGCAAATTGCGTTAAAATCAAAGCTTTGCAAAACAAAGCTTGCCTATGCTTGTGTCCCGGTTCTTTCTGTCGACGCTCAAGGAGGCGCCTGCCGAGGCCGAGCTCGCCAGCCACCGCTTGATGTTACGCGCCGGTATGATCAAGCGCCTCGCGGCCGGTATCTACACCTGGATGCCGCTCGGACTGCGCGTGCTGCGCAAGGTCGAGGCGGTCGTGCGCGAGGAGATGAACCGAGCCGGCGCGGTCGAGCTCCTGATGCCGGTCGTGCAACCGGCCGAGCTGTGGCAGGAATCCGGGCGGTGGGACAAGTACGGCCCGGACCTGCTGCGCATCAAGGACCGCCACCAGCGCGACTTCGTGATCCAGCCGACCTCCGAAGAAGTCATCACCGACATCGCGCGCAAGGAGCTGAAAAGCTATAAGCAGTTGCCGCTCAACTTTTATCATATCCAGACCAAGTTCCGCGACGAGATCCGCCCGCGCTTTGGCGTCATGCGCTCGCGCGAGTTCGTGATGAAGGACGCGTATTCGTTCGACGCTGACAAGGACGGCATGCTCAAGTCGTACCAGTCGATGTACGACGCGTATGCGCGCATCTTCACGCGTCTCGGCCTCAAGTTCCGCCCGGTCGCCGCCGACACCGGCCCGATCGGCGGCAAGGCTTCGCACGAATTCCAGGTGCTCGCCGAGTCGGGCGAGGACGCGATCGCATACTGCGCGAATTCCGATTACGCCGCCAACGTCGAGCTCGCCGAAGCCGTCACGCCTGGCGTGCATCGCGCCGCGCCCGCCGAACCTTTGCAAAAAGTGCCGACTCCCGGCAAGTCGACGTGCGAGGAGGTTGCCAAGCTGTTGCACCTGCCGCTCGGGCGCACGGTTAAATGCATCATGCTCAATGCGGCGGGCCGGGTGCACATGCTGCTCATTCGCGGCGATCACAGCTTGAACGAGATCAAGGTGGGCAAGATCCCTGCGCTCAACGACTTTCGCTGGGCGAGCGACGCGGAGATCATCGCCGCCACCGGTTGCGCGCCCGGATATCTCGGCCCGGTGGGCATCTCGGCCGACATGCCCTTGATCGTCGATCGAACCGTTGCGTTGATGAGCGATTTCATCTGTGGCGCCAACGAGGTCGACTATCACCTCCGCGGGGTCAATTTCGGGCGCGACAGCCGCGAGCCCGACGTGATCGCCGATATTCGCAACGTGGTCGCAGGCGATCCTTCCCCCGATGGCAAGGGCGTGCTGGAAATCGTGCGCGGTATCGAAGTCGGACACGTCTTCGCGCTGGGCACGCTTTATTCGCAGGCGATGGGTGCGACTTTTCTCGACGTCAATGGCCAAGCGCAGCTCTTGGAGATGGGGTGTTACGGCATCGGAGTCAGCCGCATTGTCGCGGCCGCCATCGAACAGAACAACGACGAGCGCGGCATCGTCTGGCCAGCGGCAATGGCGCCGTTCAGCGTCGCGATCGCCCCGGTCGGCTACGATCGCAACGAAGCGGTGCGAACGACCGCGGATCGTCTGCACGACGAGCTCGAGAGCGCCGGCGTGGAAGTGCTCCTCGACGACCGTGGCGAACGGCCCGGCGTCATGTTCGCCGACCTCGAGCTGATAGGCATTCCCCACCGGGTCACCGTCGGCGAACGCGGGCTCAAGGACGGCAAGCTTGAGTATCAGAGCCGGCGCGACAGCGCCGCGACGCCGGTCCCTGCGCCGGACATCGTGCGGATTGTGCAAAGCAGGTTAAAATAGCTGCCCTCTATGGCGACCTTCGTGCCCGCTTCGCGCATCCTGCGGCTTTCGCTGGTCCGCATCTTTATCGCGGTGCTGCTCACGCTCGCGCCGACCGCGGCGCGTGCGGGCGCGCAAATCGAAGAAGCGCTGGCCGCAAACGTACAGAATTCGCTGCATCGCAGCGTCAGCGACTATCCGGCGCCGCGTCTCGTGTTCGCGACCGACGTCGAAGGCTTGGCATGGCTGGCGGACATGTCGTCGCGCCTGGCGGCGAAAATACCGGATTGGCCGACCCGCCGCGATTTTCTGGTCACCGTACAGTACGAAGCGGCGCGTGCCGGCCTCGATCCGCAGCTCGTACTCGGATTGATTCAGCAGGAAAGCAACTTCCGCAAGTACGCCGTGTCCTCGGCTGGCGCGCGCGGCTACATGCAGGTCATGCCATTCTGGCTGCGTGAGATCGGAACCCCCGAGCACGACCTGTTCACGCTGCGCACGAATCTCCGTTACGGCTGCACGATCCTGCGTTACTACCTCGATCTCGAGAACGGCGATCTGTATCGGGCCCTCGGCAGATACAACGGCAGCCTCGGTCGCGCCGAGTATCCAAGCGCAGTGCTCGCATCGATGCAGCGGTGGCTGTGGAGCCCCGCGCCTGCAAGCGGCGGGGGACCCGGCAGCAGTCGAGTCCGTGTGAATATCAGTCAGTGAACGGTGTGCCGCGTTACCGCGGCCGTTTCGCACCGTCGCCGACCGGGCCGCTGCACTTCGGGTCGCTCGTCGCCGCGCTAGCGAGCTATTGCGACGCGCGGGCCGCTGGCGGCGAGTGGCTGCTGCGGATCGAAGATGTCGACACGCCGCGCAGTCGCAGTCGCATCGCCGATGGAATACTCGCAACGCTGGCAGCGTACGGCTTCGAGTGGGACGGTGAAGTCGTTCATCAGAACGAGCGTGCGGCGCTGTATCAGGCGGCGCTCGACAGCCTTGCGGCGCGCGGCCGGATCTTCGCCTGCGCCTGCACGCGCAGGGAGCTTGAAACCGCGCCGTTCGGCGCCGGCGGAGAACGCAGGTATCCCGGCACCTGCCGCAGTGGTGTCGCGCCGGGCCGCAAAGGCCGCGCGCGAAGGCTCCTGGTTACCGACGAGGCAATCGGCTTTCACGACCGACTGCAGGGCCGGCAGGAGCAGCGTCTGGATCGCGATATCGGTGATTTCATCGTCAAGCGCGCCGACGGAGTCTTCGCCTATCAACTCGCAGTCGTCGTCGACGACGCCGCCCAGCAGATCACGCATGTCGTGCGCGGCGCCGATCTGCTCGCGTCGACGCCGCGCCAGATCTGGCTGCAACGCCAGCTCGGACTGCCAACGCCATCGTATCTGCATCACCCGGTCGCGATCCTCCCCAGCGGCGAGAAGCTGTCGAAGCAGACGGATGCGCCGCCTCTGGACGACGCCAATCCGCTGCCCGCGCTCGTCCGGGCGTGGAATTTCCTTGCGCAAGCACCGCCGCCCGCTGCGCCGGCATCCGTCGCTGAGTTCTGGGAGTGGGCGAAACGCGCGTGGGCGCCTAGTGCGCTGCCGCCGGTCCTCATGCTTCCGGTCCCGCGCTGAACGGCACACGCGGTATAATTCACGTGACCTGTTGCATCGATCCGGTACGGCGCGGCGCGATTGCCGCGGTGGCGCCGCGTCCCCGCTTTTCCCTTCATCCATGACCACCCTCGTCGTTGTCCGCAAGCATAACGAAGTCGCGATCGCCGCCGATTCGTTGACGACTTTCGGCGACACGCGGCTGTCTGCCCAATTCGATCGCATCTACGACAAGATCGTGCGCTACCGCGACAGTTACGTAGGATTGTGCGGCAGCGCGGCGCATCAGCTCGTCTTCGAGAGCCTGCTCGCGCAGCACAAGGAGCTTGATCTCGGCAGCAAGGCCGCGATCTTCGAGACCTTCCGCAAACTGCACCCGATTCTCAAGGACCAGCATTTCCTCAACCCCAAGGAGGAAGAGGACGACCCCTACGAATCGACGCAGATCACAGCGCTGATCGCCAACGGCAGCGGCATCTTCGGCGTGTACTCGATGCGTGAGGTCTTCGAGTACACCCAGTTCTGGGCCGTCGGGTCCGGGCGCGAATTCGCATTGGGCGCAATGCACGCGTTGTATGGGCGGTTGCGCAGCGCGACTGCGGTCGCCAAGGCCGGCATCGAGGCGGGTGCTACCTTCGATAAGAACTCGGAGCTGCCGATGACGCTATACTCGCTGCCACTCAAGAGCCCATGAGGACGACTGAGCGGTGATTCCGCCGTTCAACGACAATCTGACGCGGTTCGTGATGGAGCGCGCAGCGGTGCGCGGCGCGGTGGTCAGTCTCGACGCGGCGTACCGGGAAATCCTTTCCTGCCATGCATACCCTACCGGGCTCCGGCGCCTGATCGGCGAAACGCTGGCCGCGGTTTGCCTACTGGCCAACTCGCTAAAGTTCCAGGGCAGCCTCATCCTTCAATTGCACGGCGCGGGAATACTGCGGCTGCTTGTCGTGGAATGCGATTCATCGCTCAGCCTGCGCGCCACGGCGCAATGGGAAGGCGCGGTCACCGATGATGCGCTGCTGGCCGATCTGGCTGGCGATGTGCGCGCGAGCCGCATGGTGCTCACGCTCGATCCCAAGGATGGCGGGCCGCTGTACCAGGGCGTCGTCGCGCTCGAGGGAACATCGATCGCCGCGCTGCTCGAGCATTACCTCGCAAAATCGGAGCAGATCGAGAGCCGTCTGTGGCTGCGCGCCGCAGACGGGCGCGCCTGCGGCCTGCTGCTGCAGCGGATGCCCGGCGCCACCGACGTCGATGCCACGACGTGGCGGCGCGCTGCGGCCGCGGTCGACGCTGCGCCGGCGGCATTCGGCGCGACGGATGCGCACGCGCTACTCGCGTCCCTGTTTCCGGACGACGACGTGCGCGCGTTCCGCGCGCGCGTTCCACGCTTCGGCTGTTCGTGCTCGCGCCAGCGCGTCGCCGGCGCGCTGCGACTGCTGGGGAGTGCCGAAGTCGAGAGCATACTTGCCGAGCGCGGCCGCATCGGTGTCGATTGCGAGTTCTGCAACCGGCGCTATGAATTCGATCCCGCGGAAGCGCGCGCGCTCTTCGATGCGCCACCGGCCGCAGTGCATTAGGCCAAAACCGAACCGTGAGCATTTATACGCCGCAGACGTTTGCCGCACGTGACGGAGCGGCCCTCGCGCGCCTCGTTCGCGACCATCCCTTCGCGACGCTGATCACACGCGGCGATCCGGAGCCTTTCATCAGCCATCTGCCGCTGGAGCTGGAAGATGGAGGGCCGCGCGGCATGCTGCTTGGCCACATGGCTCGCGCCAACCCGCACTGGCGGCACTTCGGCAATGGCGCTTCGGTTGCCGTGTTTCACGGGCCGCACGCGTACGTTTCGCCGTCATGGTACGTCGATCCCGCGACCGCGGTGCCGACATGGAACTACGCTGTCGCCCACGTGCATGGCATCGCGGCGCCGATGAGCAACGAAACCGAGACGCGCGCGCTGCTCGACCGGCTGGTCCGCCGTTACGAAGCAGGCCGCGCGCAGCCGTGGCAGCTGCAACTCGACGGCCGTGCGCTCGAGGCCCTGCTGGGAGCGATCGTCGGATTTCGTCTCCACATCGAGCGTGTCGACACGAAGCTGAAGTTTTCGCAAAACCGCAGCGCCGAGGATCGCGACCGCGTGATCGCGGCGCTGCGCGGCGAAGGGCATCCGGAGTCGACCGCGACCGCGGCCTGGATGGAAAGATACGCGCGGAAGAGCTAAGGAACCTAAGGCGCGGTCGCGCTCAGCATAAACGCATAGCGGCGAAGTCCAGAATCAACTCCGGCTGCTGATAACCTCGCCAGATGACGTAACCGAGCGCGGCGAGCAGGACGACGGCGACCAGGCGCCAGGGCCACCGGAGAAGCGCGTCAGGCACGCTGCGGCAACTCCGCCCCGTTGCCCGCGACGACGCCGAGCTCGCGCATCGTCGCCATCACCGAACTGAAGTCCGCGGCGGTCCGCACATTCGCAATCGGCTTCGCAAGAAGGTTCACGGCACGTCCGCTCACGATCAGCGGCAGATCCTCAGGCAGCTCACCACGCAGCGAGCGTATCTCCTGTCCTGCGATCTTGCCGGAGATGCCACGATCGAATAGCAGGACGGCGAGGCAGACCCGGTACGCGCGCGCGGCGCCACCGATTTCCTGCGCCGGTACTCCGGCGCCGAGCGTAAGGCAGTTGACGCCCTCGGTGAAGAGCAAGAGCTCGAGGATCGCGAGGCCGAGCTGGTTGGGATCGTTCGGGGGTGTCGCGAGCAGGATCTGACGCGCATCCCGGGTAGGTCGCACCAGCCGCGTGACGTCGCGCAACAGCCGCTGCGCCAGATCGGCGAATCGCAACTCCTGGAAATTCTGCATGTCGCCACGGACTACGCGCTCGTGCACCGCCTCGTTCAACGGAATCAGCGTCTGCTCCAGGAAGCGCCGCAGGCCCTGCCCGACCAGCAGCTTGGACAGATGGTTCTGCAACTCGCCGACGCGATGCTCGCCAAGAAGCTTGACCGCGGTCTCGATCTCGCCGGGCAGCGGCGCCGGATCCTCGATCGCGATGCCGAGCATCGACTGTAACGCCGAGTCGGCGAGCGGGACGACCGCGCCGGCGCGCCAGCCTTCCGACAACAGCTGCTTGATCAGCTTGAGCCGCGCCACCTGGTCAGGCGGATAAACGCGGTCGCCGAAGCCGTCGCGCGAGGGATCAGGAAACCCGTACCGCCGCTGCCACATATAGAGCTGCTCGCGGCGCAAGCCCGTGATACGCACAACCTCGCGGATATGCAATGCGCTGCGCGTGTCGGCGCTGGCGGGTGGAACGACGACCGGGTCGCCCGTGTCGCGCCGACGCGTCGGCGCCTTGATCAAGATGCCCATGAACGATTCCTTCCGATTCTGTGTGCCACAAGTATAAAGAATTCGCCTGTCCGTTTCAGCTTGACTCATTTTGCGGCAGGTCTCGCCGCCGCGCGTCAGCCCAGCAGACCTCGCGGCGGCTCGTATTGCCCCATAATGAGCTTTGGCCCATTATCCGGCTTTCGGAACAAGGACTTCCGGCGCAATTGATCGCTTGGGTCCCGGCCCGAATGCGGATGACGGTTTCTTCCGTGCAAACACCGTGCCGGCGGTAATGCGCCTTTCCCGATGTTCGGATTTAGCAAGACGAGCAAGGAGCCGCTGGCCGACGCGAAGACCGCCGAGCGCTGGCTCGAGTCGTTTCCGGCGAACGACCTGCTGGCGATCCATGGCGCCGTCCTGGCGGGGCTCGGCCGGCTCACCGGGCGCGATGCGAAGCGAACGCCCGGGAGGCTTGAAGCAGTCTTCTGCGTCGACCGCTTCGCCGACCCGCTGCGCAAGAACCTGACCGCGCAATACCTGGAACACAGTAACCGGTCGACGCGGGTGGAAAACCAGTTGTGGCAGGCGCTGTTCGACCTGACGCAGGGGTTCCTTCTGTGTTACCAGGCGTTCGCGCGAGAAGTCACCGATCATGCGCAAAGCAACAAATGGCAGTCGCTGCTGCCCGAGTTGATCGCCCGACAGATCATGCATCAGGGTCTGGATGCCAAGATCAGGCTGTTTCGCTACGAGCAGTGGATCCCGGCAAAGTGGTCGGACCTGCATTCGCTGTTCCAGATGGCGTGCTCGGCGCAGATCGAACGACAGCATGTCGCGGTGCTCCCCGATGGCGGACTGACCACGATCGAGCAGGAATACCTTCGTGTGCTGGTGCTGCAGCTGATGAACTCGGGCAACCTCACGCCCCGCCATCTCGAGTGGATCGCCGAACAGCTTTCCGAATGGTGCGCGCCGCTGCGTCTGAATATCGAGTCATCGATTGTGACAAGCTTCTACGTCGATCTCGGCTCGCGCACCGGTCTCAAGCGCCGCAGCCCGCGACCTCTCGAAGGCCGCGTGCTCTTCCTCGACACTAGGCCACTGCACGCGGTGCTGATGCAGAACGTGGTCATGCTTGATCAGAAAGTTCGCAACAACCCGCTCTCCGACCGCACGCCGCGCCGCGCCGATCAGCTGAATCTCCTCTCCAAGCTCGCGTCGCAGGTCGATCCCGAGTTCAAGCCACTTGCCCGCCGGGGAGAACGAACGAGCGCCGAGGGCAGCGTCGATGCGATCATCGGCTTCGCCAACATTGCCGCCTTTCTCCGCGATGATGAAATGCAGCCGTTCGTCGAAGGCAAGCGGAGCCCGAGTACATTCGGCGAAACGATCGAAATCGCCACGTTCGGCCGCATGCGCAACGAGAACGCGCGCACAATGGAGATGGCCCGTCGGCGCCTCGCCAACTACGCTGCCCCCGGTGGGGCCTGGGATGTCCGCGACGTCTCGCAAACCGGATTCCGCCTGATCGCGCCGATGAGCGTAATCAACGCAGTAACGCTCGGCACGCTCGCGGCGATCCGGCCGCAGACTCAGCTGCGGTGGACGCTGGGCATCGTGCGCCGGATGAAACGGCTCACCACCGAGCGCGCCGAAATCGGTCTTCAGGTCATCGCCAATAACCTGATCGGAGTCGAGCTTACAGAAACCAAGCGCGTCGAGCCCGATTACTCCATCGAGGGCGAAGTGCCGACGGTGAATAGCCGCCGCTTCAATGGTCTTTTCCTGTCGCTCAAAAAACGCGACGGCGAGACCGCGGTGCAGACGCTGGTCGTGCCGCCGGGAGAGTATCAGCCCGGGAAGCGCCTGCATATGAGCGTGGCGCGATCGTCGCAACGCATTGCATTCGGCCGCGTCCTCGAGCAGCATCTGGACTGGGTCTGGGCAACCGTCGAGCCGCTCGTGCCTGCAACGCAGCCCGCCGCGAGCACCTCGCCCTGACCGCTGCAGCGACGTCGATGGCGACCGATCGATACCGGGAGCTCTGCGCCACCCACCGCTGGCACGTGCCGCCGGACTTCAACATCGCGCACGCGGTCTGCGGACGCCATGCCGGCGATGAAACGCGCGTCGCGCTGCTGTGGGAGGACGAAAGCGGCGCGACGGCGCAGTACACCTACCGAAAATTGCAGCAGCAGGCGAATCGCCTGTCCAACGTCCTTGCGGCGCGAGGTGTCGGCCGCGACGACAAGGTCGCGATCATGTTGCCACAGCGGCCGGAAACAGCCATTGCCCATATCGCCTGTTATCAGCTGGGTGCGGTCGCCGTGCCGCTGTCGTTTCTGTTCGGCGCGGACGCGCTCGAGTACCGGCTCGCCAACTCGGATGCCAAGGTCGCGCTCATCGACCCTGCGTCGCTGCCCAATTTGGCGCCGATCCGAGACAAGCTACCTCTGCTCGCCCACGTCCTCGGTGTCGCCGGAGCGCGCGAGTCATGGACAGAGGATTGGGATGCGGTGCTTGCAATCGCATCCGATCGCTTCGAGCCCATCGCCACGCGCGCCACCGATCCTGCGCTTCTGATCTACACCAGCGGAACGACAGGACCGCCCAAGGGCGCGCTGATGCCGCAGCAGTGTCTGCTCGGCAACCTGCCGGGGTTCGTCTACTCGCACGATATTTTCCCGCAGGACGACGACCTGTTCTGGTCGCCCGCGGACTGGGCGTGGACTGGCGGCCTCATGGATGCGCTGCTGCCGACGCTCTACTTCGGGCGCCCCGTCCTGGGCTTTCGCGGGCGGTTCGACCCCGAGCGAGCGCTGGCGCTGATGGCGAAGTACCGCGTGCGAAACACCTTTCTCTTCCCGACTGCGCTGAAGATGATGATGAAGGCGGTGCCCGAGCCGCGCACACGTTTCGACCTCGCGCTGCGCAGCATAATGAGCGCCGGCGAGGCCGTCGGCACGACCGTGTTCGCTTGGGCGCAGGATGCGCTCGGCGTGACGATCAACGAAATGTTCGGCCAGACCGAGATGAACTACATCGTCGGCAACTCGCACACGCTCTGGCCCGCGAAGCCCGGGTCGATGGGCCGGCCGTACCCGGGACACCGCATAAGTGTCATCGCCGACGATGGCGGCGAAGCGGCTGTCGGCGAATTGGGCGAAGTGGTGGTGAATCGGACCGGATCGGACGGCGCCCCCGATCCGGTCTTCTTCCTCGAGTACTTCAAGAATCCCGAAGGCACGGCGAAAAAATTCGCCGGCGATTGGTGCCGCACCGGCGATCTCGCCCTGAAGGACGGCGATGGCTACCTCTGGTACCAGGGCCGCGCCGACGACATGTTCAAGGCAGCCGGCTACCGCATCGGTCCGTCCGAAATCGAGAATTGCCTGGTCAAGCACGCCGCGGTGGCCAACGCCGCGGTCGTCCCGAGTCCCGATGAAACGCGAGGCAACATCGTCAAGGCATTCATCGTGCTGGCGCCGGGACAGACGCCCTCGCGCGCCCTTGAGGAAGACATCCAGCGCCACGTGCGGCAGTTTCTCGCGCCCTACGAGTATCCCAAGGAGATCGAGTTCATCGAGGCGCTGCCCATGACGACGACCGGCAAGGTGCAACGGCGCGTGCTGCGCGAACGCGAGCGCGAACGCAAGATGCGCGTGGCAAACGCCTAAGGAACCCAACCTAATGGCGCGCCGGCATTCCCTGACGCTGCTGCCCGAAGCGATTGCGATCTGCCGCCTGGAGGCCGGGGATCCGGTGCCGCTGTGGGCAACGGCGGCGCCCTGGTGGTCGATTACGCGCACTCCGGACGAGCTGTCGGTCGTCTGCGCGGAATCCTGCGTGCCGGCGGGCATCAGCGCGAGCCGCGGCTGGCGCGCGCTCCGCTTCGCCGGTCCGCTGCCGCTCGATCAGACAGGCATCCTCGCGAGCGTGACCGGACCACTCGCGACCGCGCATATTTCGGTATTCGCGCTCGCGACCTACGACACGGATTACGTTCTGATCCCGGAGGCACAACGCGCGGCGGCGATCGACGCTCTGGAGCGCGCCGGCCACAGCGTCGGCAGCGCGGGCTACTAAGGAACCTAACTGGTCTTGCCGGCGCCGCCGTCGCGGACGCGAAAGCCCTCGACGAAACGGCGGTGCGTCAGCACCCAGAAAACGGCTGGCGCGACCGTCGGCAGGATCAGCGACCCGAACTGGTAAGCGAAGGCGATCGCTTCGCGCTGCAAGGGACCGAATCCGGTCTGCGCGGCGACCGACGGCGCGGTGTCGAAAGCGACGCGTTTGAGGAATTCCGCGACCAATCCCCAAACGACAAGCGGGGCCAGCACGGCGTAGCCCAGGAGAAGCTTGCGCACCGGATGCGGCTCGCGCGCCGACAGAATAAGTGCTGCGAGCATCGGCAAGCCGAAGCTGTAGAGCAGCGTGTTGACCTCGACCGAGATTACGCCGGTAGCGCTCTGTTCGGTCGTGGCAAGCGCCGGCTTGAGTGTCGAAACAATGGTAAGCAGATGTCCTTGCTGTTCGACGCCCTGGATCAGATCGCGAAGGCCCACCTTGGCTACTCCCTCGGTCAAGAGCGCGATCGGCCACGCGAGAACCGGTCCGGCGAGATACCACACTAGGAATGCCAGCGGCAGCCATGCCGCGACCCGGAGGACGAACCGGCCGGGCGAAGCGTCCTGCATCGCGCCCAAGCTGATCAGGCGGCAGCAGGCGCCGGCATCGCGCGCGGCAGCGTACGCACCCACAGCAGCCAGACGACGAGCACGTCGAGCATGATCAGCGCCTGCCATACGTATTGATGCGCGAAATCGAACGCCTCGAAGCTCCATTGGCCGAGGTAGAACAAGCTGATCACGCGGACGATGTTCAGGCCTTGGACGGCGACGATGCCGATGGCGAGTCCGACAAGCCTGCGTTTCCACGGCGCAGGGAAGGCCAGGATCGCGGCTACGAGCACGATCGTTGCTTCGACGCCGTTGCATCCGGCCTCGATCGATACGGCAAAGCCGCTGCTGCCGCTCTGCAGTACCTTGCCGTCCGCCATCACACCCGGATCGAAGACCTTGACGATACCCGCGCTGATCGCCGCGAGCGTGTCGGTCCAGGGCACGACGAACCAGCGCTGCGCCCACGGCGTCAGCTCCGTACCGAACAGGAGCGCCTGCAGGACGAGAAAGCCCAGAAAGAAGCGAACCATCGGCCGCGTCCGACCCGTCGCCTAACCTGTAGCGGCCCGTGCCAGCGGCGGATTGCGCGCGAAATACTGCTTGATCCCGGAACGCATCGATGCGGCGAATTTTCGCTGGTGGCCCTCGTCGCGGAGCTTGAGCTCCTCGTCGGGATTGGAGATGAATGCGGTCTCGACCAGAATCGACGGAATGTCCGGGGCCTTGAGCACCGCGAATCCGGCCTGCTCGACGCTGCCCTTGTGCAGCGCGTTGACCGCGCCGATGCCGTCGAGGACCGAGCGGCCGACGCGCAGGCTGTCGCTGATCTGCGCCGTTTGCGACATGTCGAGCCAGGTCCTGGCGAGGATCGGCTCCATGGCGTTCAGATTGACCCCGCCGATCAGGTCGGCCTCGTTCTCGCGCTGTGCCAGCCGGCGTGCGGCAGCGCTGGTCGCGCCGTGCTCTGAGAGCGCGAACACCGACGAGCCGCGAGCACTCGGTGTCGTGAACGCGTCGGCGTGGATGGAAATGAACAGGTCCGCCTGGACGCGGCGCGCCTTCTGCACACGGACGCCGAGAGGCACGAAATAGTCGTCGTCACGGGTGAGCACCGCCCGCATTCCCGGCTCGTCGTCGAGGAGCGCCTTCAGCTTCCTGGCGATGGCGAGCGTGACGTTCTTTTCGTAGGTGCCGCGGCGCCCGATCGCTCCCGGGTCTTCGCCGCCATGGCCGGGATCGATCACAACGACGATACGTCGCCTCGACGCCGACCTGCCCGCGCGATCGTTCGCCGCGACCGACTTGTCGCCCGGCGACTCCGTGCTTGCCGGTTCGCGCAGGCGCTCATTGCGCTCTATTTCGAGCAGCGCCATCAGCGGGTCGAGAGGCGTCAGCGGATAGAGGTCGAGCACGACGCGGTGGCCATAGTCGCCGACCGGTTTCAATGCGAAGAGCTGCGGATTGACTTCCGACTTGAGGTCGAGCACGACGCGCAGCACGCCCGGCCGGTACACCGCGACGCGGATAGCCTGGATGTACGGATCGCTG
>DASXQW010000375.1:0-1560 GCA_036506975.1 Casimicrobiaceae bacterium
CGCGGCTCCAAGCCTGGCGGCAACGGCTTGCCGCCCATCGTCTCACGCACCCGCTGTTCGACATGGCGCGCTTTACCCGGGCGCTCGATGACCTGCTGCTCAGTGCATGGGAAAATCACACTTCGCCGCGCGCCTGAATCCGCCTGTCCCCCGCAAAATGTCGTCCCCATCGTCGCGCCAACCGCCGTGCCCCTGTGGCAGCGGCAAACGCTTCCAGGATTGCCACGGCGGCAACCCCGCCGCACCCGAGCGCGCAACCGCTGCCGCGGCTGACGCGCTATTGCGCGTGGCAGAGGATGCTTCCGCGCACGGCGACGCAGCCGCCGCGGAGCACGCGTGGCGGCGAGTCCTGGAGGCCGACCCAAGCCATCCCGAGGCTTCGTTCTATCTCGGCAACCGCAGCCGTGAACGCGGTGAGTACGCGGATGCCGTGACGCATTACGAGCGAGTATTGCGCGCCGTGCCGGATCATGCGAGCGCTCTGAACAATCTCGGTCTGGTGTACAAGGCTTGCGGTGAGATCGAACGCGCCGAGGCTTGCTACCGCGCCATACTCGCGCTGCGGCCGCAAGATGTCGGCGCGCTGATCAACCTGGCGCACTTGCTCTTCCAGCGCGAGCAGTATGTCGAAGCCATCGCGATTTCTGACCGGCTTCTTGCGCTCGATTGCGATGCTCCGGCGTCGATCCACCTGCTCCGCGCGCTGTCCCAAGAACGACTGCAGGATATCGCGGGGGCCGAGGCAAGCTTGCGCGCAGCCACCCAACGGTGGCCCAACGACGCAACGCTCCACGCATATCTGGGCACTCTGTACGTCCGCCAACAGCGTTACACAGAAGCCGAAGAGCCGCTACGTCGAAGCGTCGAGCTGGCGCCGCGCAGCGCGTACGCCTTGTCGATGCTCGCGCGCGCGCGCCAGCATCGGTGCGCCTGGGCCGCGCTGGGCGAGCTGTTCGCACCGCTCGAGGCGATACTCGCCGCCGAAGGCGGTGAAGGTCCCGTGCCAGTCGAGCCATTTGCCGCGCTGGCGATGCCATTGTCGCCGCTGGCGCAGTTGCATGTCGCTCAGCGCTGGGCGAGAAAGATCGCGTTAGCGGCGCCGCGAGCCGAGCCGCTACCGCTAAGCGTCGCGTCGGGCGAACGCCTGCGTGTGGCATTTGTCTGCGCCAATTTTTGCGAGCACCCGACCGCTCAGTTATCGATGGAATTCTGGGAGCGCATCGACCGCCGTCGCCTGGAAATGTTTGCCTACAGCCTCCGCAGGGGTAACGATGCTTTCGCCAACCGGATCGAAAGGGCCTTCGAGCATTTTTTCGACGTGAGCGACGAACCGGTCGAACGCATCGCCCGGCGCATCCGCGACGATCGCATCGCCGTTCTCATCGATCGCAACGGCTACACCATGCACGCTCGCCCGGCGATCTTCGCGCTGCGGCCGGCGGCGGTGCAGGTCAATTGCATTGGTTTTCCGGGCACGCTCGGCGCGCCGTGGTACGACTACATCTTCACCGACCGCTTCAGTCTGCCGGAGCGCTTGACGCCGTTCTACAGCGAGCGGCC
>DASXQW010000376.1:0-1576 GCA_036506975.1 Casimicrobiaceae bacterium
GGCCGCTCGCTGTAGAACGGCGTCAAGCGCTCCGGCAGACTGAAGCGGTCGGTGAAGATGTAGTCGTACCACGGCGCGCCGAGCGTGCCCGGAAAACCAATGCAATTGACCTGCACCGCCGCCGGCCGCAGCGCGAAGATCCTCTCGCGCGAATGCCGCGTGTAGCCGTTGAGGTCTACCAGGATAGCGATGCGATCGGCCTGAATGCGGCGCACGATCTGTGCCGTAGTCTCGACGCTGATGTCGCCGAAATGCGCGAAGGAGTTCACGATGCGCGCGCCGATCGGCCCTGGGTCGGGACGGCGTATGGCGTAAGCGAAGGTTTCCATGCGCCGCTTGTCCAGGCGTTCCCAGCATTCCATCCACAAGAACGCCATCGGGTGCTCGCCGAAGTCCGATGAGACGAATCCCACGCGCAGGCGCTCGCCCGGCGCGAGCGCGACCGCCGGAGGTGGCACTCGCGCCGGCACAGCGAACCCTCTTGCCCAGAGTCTTGCCGCGTGCAGGCGGGCGCGCGGCGAAGTCGGCATCGACAGCACCGGGAAAGGATTAGCGTGGCTGCCGGCGCTGCCGTCCGGGTCTTCAGCCTCCAGGAGCCTGTTGATTTCGGTATAGATCACGTCGAGTCCGCGCCAATCGCAACGATGCTGGCGGCCGTACGCCAGCATCGACAATGCATAGAGATTGCGTGGATCGAGCTCCAGCGCTCGCAACCACGCCTGCTCGGCGTCTTCGTGGCGGTATTGCTCGGAGCACACCGTGCCGATATTGAGCTGGATGGGGCAATCGTCCGGGGCGAGCCGTGCGGCTTCGCGAAAGCTCGCCTCCGCTGAAGGGAGGTCGCCGATGCCTTGTTGGGCGATCGCGCGCCCCACCCATACCGCAGGCGGCAACTGGCGCCCGATGGCGACCAGACGGTCGTAGGCCGCCGCAGACTCGGCAAAGCGCTCGCGCTCGAACAGCAATCTGCCGAGGTTGCCCAACGCGTCGGCGTGCTGGGGCTCGGCGGCGAGCACGTCGCGATAGCAGGTCTCCGCGCCATCTCGCTCGCCGGATGCTTCCAGCGCGAGGCCGAGGTTATTGAGCACGCCGGAGTGCGCGGGCGCGCGCCGCAATGCCTGCCTGTAGTGCTCGATCGCCGCGGAAATTTCGCCCCGCTCGCGCAACGAGTTGGCGAGGTGAAAGTTGGCCTCAGGGTTCATCGCGTCGAGCGCGAGCGCGCGATCGAACAACGTTCGTGCAGTGACGCGATCACCGCTGCTGAATGCGGCCCGCGCCTCGCGCAGCAACTCTTCCACGGCGCTTTCGACAGGCGCTCCGGAGCCGAGCGCGCCGTGACACTCCTTGTAGCGTTTGCCGCTGCCGCAGGGACAGGGCGCGTTGCGCCGTGACGGCGATGCGACGGCAGAGGGCACGGCTACGCGCGGTGCTCGCGCCACACGCGCTCCATGGCGTCTTCGAAGTCGCGCGCGTAGGCGGCCATGTCGAACAGGGGGTGTGTGTGGCGGTTGGCGGCGAGCCGGTCGCGGTAGCGCTTGAGCAAGGCCGGATGCGTGGCGAGCTTGAGGGCGAGGGT
>DASXQW010000377.1:0-1883 GCA_036506975.1 Casimicrobiaceae bacterium
GTGGTCGCGTTGCACCGCGTGCCGCATCCGTCTTTCGCATCCTCGTCCAAACCATGAATCACTCCGACTCCAGTTTCGCCGTCGCGGCCGCCGCCGTGCAGGCGCCCGCATGGGTGCGCCATCCGGGACTCGTTGCGTGGGTGCGGCGGATCGCTGACCGCACGCTTCCCGATCGGATCGCGTGGTGCGATGGATCACGCGAAGAATACGACCGCCTGTGCGAGGAAATGGTCGCAAGCGGCACGTTGATCAGGCTCGATCCGGCGAAACGGCCCGGCAGCTATCTTGCGCGGTCCGACCCCTCCGATGTTGCGCGGGTCGAGGACCGCACCTTTATTTGCAGCGCGCGCGAAGACGACGCAGGCCCCACCAACAACTGGGTAGCGCCGGACCAAATGCGCGCGACGCTCGAAGCGCTCTTCGAAGGCTGCATGCGCGGGCGCACGCTTTACATCGTCCCGTTCTCCATGGGTCCGCTCGGAAGCCCGATCGCGCACATCGGCGTAGAGCTGACCGACAGCCCGTATGTCGTGGCCAGCATGCGCATCATGACGCGCATGGGCCGCGCCGTGGTCGATCAACTCGGCCGCGACGGAGCGTTCGTGCCCTGTGTGCACTCGGTCGGCGCGCCGCTCGAGCCGGGCCAGAAGGACACGGCGTGGCCATGCAACGCCCAGCACAAATATATCGTGCACTTTCCCGAGAGCCGCGAGATCTGGAGTTTCGGATCGGGCTACGGCGGCAATGCGTTGCTGGGCAAGAAATGCTTCGCGCTGCGCATCGCTTCGGTGATGGGCCGCGACGAGGGCTGGCTCGCCGAGCACATGCTGATCCTGGGCGTCACTTCGCCGCAGGGAGAGAAGACCTACGTGACTGCCGCCTTCCCCAGCGCCTGCGGCAAGACGAACTTCGCCATGTTGATCCCGCCCGAAGGATTCGAAGGCTGGAAGGTGACGACGATAGGTGACGACATCGCGTGGATCAAGCCGGCAACCGACGGCCGATTCCACGCAATCAATCCCGAAGCCGGATACTTTGGCGTCGCGCCCGGCACGTCGTACGAGTCGAATCCCAACGCCATGGAGACCCTCAAGGCCAACGTTATTTTCACCAACGTAGCGCTGACCGATGACGGCGATGTGTGGTGGGAAGGCATGACGCGCGAGCCGCCGCCACATCTCACCGACTGGCAGGGCCTGTCGTGGACTCCCGACTGTGGGCGCAAGGCTGCGCATCCCAATGCGCGCTTTACCGTGGCCGCGACACAATGTCCTTCGCTCGATCCGGAGTGGGACAATCCGGAAGGCGTGCCGATCTCGGCGTTCATCTTCGGCGCGCGGCGCAGGGATACCATGCCCCTCGTCGTCGAGGCGACCAGTTGGGAGGACGGCGTCTACAAGGCCGCGACGATGGGTTCCGAGACGACCGCGGCGGCAACCGGCAAAGTCGGGGAAGTCCGGCGCGATCCGTTCGCGATGCTGCCCTTCTGCGGTTATCACATCGGCGACTACTTCCAGCACTGGCTCGCGATGGGCGGTGCAGTCGCTCGGCCGCCCAAAATTTTCAACGTCAACTGGTTTCGCACCGACGAGAGCGGCAAATTCGCGTGGCCCGGGTTTCGGCAGAACATGCGCGTGTTGAAATGGATCGTGGATCGCTGCCGCGATCGGGCGCACGGAGTGAAGACGGCGCTCGGATTGCAGCCCGAATATCGCGATCTCGACTGGCGCGGCCTCGACTTCAGCTCCGAGCGCTTCGGGCAGGTGATGCGGTTGGAACGCGATCTGTGGAAACACGAGCTGGCGGCGCATGACCAGCTCTTTGCTCGGCTTGGCCCGAAACAACCGAGAGCCTTTGCGGACCTGCGGCGACATCTCGGTGCG
>DASXQW010000378.1:0-13975 GCA_036506975.1 Casimicrobiaceae bacterium
TTACATCGAATTGATCTTGTTGTAGATGGCGTCGGCGCCGATTTCCTTCGCGTACTCGGCCATCACCGGATCGACCGCCTTCTTCATCGCGGCGCGATCGGTGAAGGCGATGCGCTTCAGCTTGCCGGCCTTCTCCATCGCTTCGAGCTTGGCGGCGTCCTCGCCCGATTCGATCTGGCGTCCGTAGATGCCCGCTTCCTTGCCCGCCTTGAGGATCGCCGCCTGCAGGTCGGGCGGCAGCTTCCTGAACGTCTTGCCCGAGAAGCAGATCGGCCGGATGGTGATCGCATGCTGCGTCATGTTGAGGTTGGGCCCGACTTCGTAGAACTTCATCGTTTCGACACCCGCGGCCTCGTTTTCGCCTGCCTGGATCACCCCGTTCTGGATCGCGTTGTAGACCTCGTCGTAGGCGATCACCGTCGGCGACATGCCCGCGGCGGTAAACGTCTTGCTCCAGATCGGCGCTCCCTGCACGCGGACCTTGAGGCCTTTGAGCTCGGCCATATTACGCACCGGCTTGTTGGCGAAGATGTTGCGCGTGCCGCCTCCAGCGAATCCGATCAGCATCACGTCTGCCTTTTGCGCGACCTCGTCGGCGACGGGCTTCAGAGTGTCGGCGTCGAGAACCTTGTTCCAGTGGTCGAGATCGCGGAACAGGAACGGCGCATCGATGAACGGCGCGGCTTTCGAGAACGTCGACATGTGCGCCGGCGAGACGATGCCGTAGTCGACGGAGATGCCCTGGTTCATGTAGGCGAAGTAGTCCTTCTCGAGGCCCAGCTCGCTGTTCTTGTGCAGCACGAAGTTGACCGGCTTGCCGTAATACTTCTTGACCAGTTCCTCGAATTTGACGAGAGCTTTGGTGAAGGCGTGATCGTCGTTGAACTGGACCGCGCCGTGCAGCGTGATCGCTTGCTGCGCGGCGGCGTCGAACGAAAAGGCCAGCGCCAGCACCGCGGCGCCGCGCGAGAGCGCTTGCAGGAATGGATGCATCGGTACCTCCAACAGGTTGCGTATCGTATCCGCTCGCGGACGCGAGCGATGCTGCGCCGCATTGCGGTGCGGCCATCTCGCTTATGAGTCAAGTGACCGGACCGCATTCAACCGCGACGGCGCCCGGGTGTCAACCTTGGCCCCGAAGCGTAGCCCGGCTTGCCGTGCACGGTGCGCACGCGGGGCGCTCGCGTTGCGCGAGCTCGAGTGTCCGGCAGCATGGCACGGTATACTCGCGCCACATGATCCGGGGGTTTTGCGTGAGTCCGCAATGCTGTCCTTGACGGAAAGGTCGCTCGCCCTCTGTTGCGCGCTGGCAGTGTCGTTCACGGCGCTGGGCGCTCACCAGTACCGCGCCGATGCTTTGCGGATCGATCACCCGTTCGCCCGCGCTACGCCACCGGGCGCCAGGACCGGCGCGGTGTTCTTCACCGTCGACAACGCCGGCAAAGAACCCGACCGGCTGCTCCGCGCGTCCACGCCGATCGCCGCCGGCGTCGTCCTGCACCAGATGGCGCTCGAGGACGGGATCATGAAAATGCGCGCGGTGCCATCGGTCGAAGTGAGAGCGGGTGGCAGGCTCGAGCTCAAACCGAGCGGCTACCACCTGATGCTGCTCGATTTGAAGCAGCCGCTCAAGATCGGTGAAAAGTTTCCACTGACGCTCACCTTCGAGGACGCCGGAACCATCCTGATTTCAGTGTGGGTCGAGGACATGGGGGCGATGGGCGGAGCCGCGCACAAATAGCAAGCGTGATTCAACAAGGCTTCCTGCGATCAATGGCCGTGGTCTTGCGCGGGCGGTCTGCCGGGTGGCTCGCGGTTGAGCAGCTCGATCTGAGCGAGCATTTCGGCGGCTTGGGTTTTCGCCGCATCGGGGATGCCGATCCAGCGCGCGCGAAGATAACCTTGGCGATCGATCAGGAACTCGACGTGTGCGGGCGCGTCGTCTCCCGACTCAATTCCCCGGCGCGCGAACATCTCGTAAGCCTTGGCCACGTCCGGACGAGTGATCGCAAAAATCGACTTGCCGTCATTACTGCTCTGCCTGGCGGCGGAGAGTGAAGATATGACCAGCGGCACGGCGATGACGCGTACGCCAGCCTCTGCGAAGCTGCGCTCCGCGGTGGCGAGCGCGCGTAGGCGCGGCAGCGAATCCGGCAGGGTATAGAAGACAAGCAGCGTGACCAAGCGTCCGCGCTGCTCGCGCAGAGATTCCTGCGGTTGCGCATCGATCTCGAATGTAAAATCGGGTGCCGCGAGGGGCCGCCACGGCTCGACTCGGTGAGTCAGCGCTCTGGCATCTGCAACCTCCGCCTGCGCGCGGAGGAAGTGGATCAGTTCCCAGATCTCCAGGTCGGTTAGTTGCGGTGCGAAGGCCGGCATCGGAGTTCCCGGGATGCCGTGCGCGATTATCCAGAAGACATCGCCGGCGCGATGCTGCGACGCGCGTTCGATCAGATTCGCGGGGCTGATCGCGAGCGAGGCTGGGGCGCCGCCATCGCCGCGACCTTGGCTGCCGTGGCAGCCACTGCAGTCCCGGGCGAAACGAGCGGAACCGCTGACGATCGATGTCGTGGTGTAGCGCACCGGCGATGTCAGGTACGACGTCGGATGCGCGGGTACTGCAAGCAGCCACGCGCTGCTCGACACGGCGATGCAAATCGCGGCGAGTCCCGAGATCCCGAGGGCGGATCGCCTCATGCGGAAACCTCGCAGCACCATGCCGGCGGCGACAAGCGCGAGGGAAGCGGCAAACACCAACGCCGTGCTTATGCCGACCGATGCATATACGGGTTCCAAGCTCAACGTATAAGCGAAAGGCCAGACGGGCGCCTGATGCGCCGCGGGAACTGTGATGCCGAGGACGCCGACGAGGGTTACTACCAGGAGTCCCGCGGCAGCCTCGAGGAGTGCGTTGCGGCGAAGCCTGTGCAGCGCCTCGCGATCGTGGAGCCGGGGCGTCAAACGCAGGCGATTCACGAGCGCCAGCGTGAGCATCGCCGCAAACAAGGCGAGCTTGGCAAGAAGAAGCCGACCGTAATCGGTGCCGACGAGGGCCGGCACGTCGCCAACCAGGTACCAGGTGTTCGCCAGCCCGCCGGCCAACAGCGCGCCGACACTCACTACGCCGAGCGCCGAGAAGCGTCGGGCGAGGTGCGCCGCTGTGTTGGCCGACGGAACGCCTGACATCCTTTGCGCTCGGCCCAGCAGGAACGCGAGTCCCGGGAGCGCGCCGAGCCAGGCGCCCGCGGCGAGCAGATGCACGGCATCGGAAGTCAAATGGAGGCCGCGCTCCGCCGGAGGTCCGGCGGCCGCGTGTCCCGCCCAGGCAAGCGACGCGAGGTAAACGCCGGCGAGCACGGCGGCGCCCATCGTCAGGCGAGAGCCGCGCCTGTCGTCCCGCGCCATGATGATCGCAGTCAAGAGCGCGCCAAGGCCGATGCCGACGACCGCGCGCAGGAGCCAGACGCGCCCGAAAAGCGTCTCGCTCAATACAAGACCGACGGTAGTGCGATTGAGCGCCTGTTCGAGCGGCATGCCACTCATGACGGCAGCCTGGATGGCGAGCCATGCAACGCCCGACGCGATGCTCGCCGCGAGGCCCCAGAACGCAATCCGCACGGACCAGCGGGAAACGTCGTTTCCGTCCAAGCTCATGTTGTCCGCAATGCGCCACATGGGTTTCGCCACGCAGAGCACGAACACGAGCTCGCCAAACAGCAGTATGGCGGAAGCGAAATGGACCGCCCGAACCGCAGCGAACAGCACGTTCATCGCCGCTTGCTCAGCGTGCGCGACCCGCGTGCGCTAAGGTACGACATCGAAAGTAAAGTCGCCCTCGGTGACGTGCGTATCGACCGACAGTACGCGCCACGCCACGCGATACGTTCCGGGCGCGAGTTGCGGCAACGACACCTGCAGCAACATGGTATCCGCGCGGTCGACCTGCGGATCACCCTTGTCGACCTGCTTGCCGCTGCGGTCCAGGACACGCACGGAGCTGAAGGCGGGCTCGAGCTGCTGCGTGAACCACAGCCTGACCTGCGCCGGCGCTCCATGGACTGCACTGCCCACGGCGGGAGTCGCATGATCGAGAAAAGCGTGCGCGCCGGCGAGCGAGACGAACGTCATCGCCGACGCGAACGCAAAAAAAAGCCTCGACAACCATCGCTTTATTCTATTGGGGAAACTCATTTGCCCAACTCATTCGCCAAACTCATTCGCCAAACTCATTTGCCAAACTCATTTGCCAAAAACGGGCCGCCCGATCGTCCCGGGAAACAGATCGTCGAGGAAGAAATGCAGCTGCGCGATCCAGCCCACGTGGTTACCGCTGCGACTGTTAACAGGGATCACCGCCTCCACTGCGAGCTGTACATACTGGCCAGCCCAGATAATCCCCGGATTCACCGTCCCCGTCGTGCCGCTCGCTCCGCGATCGAGCGCCGTCGACATGGCGAATTCGACGACGGGAATCATCCGGTTGAACGGCTCGCGTAAGCCCACGTCCTGCACGAAGGATTGCAGATACGGCAGACTGTACTCGATGGCGAAGCCCCATTGGAGCGTGTGCGGATGACGCTCGACGCTGACCTCGCCCTCGTCGCTGACCGTCGTGGTGCCCGCGCGCGACGGGATACCGACGCCGACGAGTCCGGTCACCGCGAGCGGACGCAGGAACTTCGCCTCCGCCGGCAGATCGCCGAAGCCCTTGCCGAAGAAAAGCGTCGGCGTGATGGTGCTGAAGGATTCGGCGCCCACGCGCTTCGAACCGCTGCCTCCGATATCCCAGTCGATGCCCGCCGACAACAGTGTCTCGTGCTCGTCGCTCTGGTAGAACCTGTACTTCACGCTGGCGGCGAGATTGTCGAACCCGCGCTGGGTGTCGCCTTCGTCCGGGCGCAGCCTCTTGTAGGTTGCGCCGAAGCCGATACCGAAATTCTCCGTCACCCGTTTCGACACATCGATGGAGAAATCGGTCTCTCGCGTAGCGGGGGAGTCCTCGCCCGCCGGCTGCTTGCTGTATGCAATCGTCGGCAACGACAACTCGTCGGCGACGAATGGGTCTTCGGTCGCAAGCGTTGCCGGAAAAAACCGCTTTCCGGCGAACCCGTGCGCCGAGACCGGTTCGCACGCAACGAGGCTTGAAGATATGGCCAGCACTGCCAGCAATGCTGATGATGAAGTCATCGCAAAGCCCTCCGCATACGATCGTTCGCAGCAGCTCGAAACGATGCTGCCGCCGCCACCGCGACGGCTGGATGCCGGACAGGGTTGGCGGCAGCACGCGACGGATCAAGCCGCCGAGGTGAACTGCTTCAGGCGATGACGAGGGGTGGGCCGCGGGCGGGAGGTAGCGCAGCGATGTGGCCCGCGATTTGCGACTCGAGCTGGTCGCGGGGCTGAACCGGGCAACCCGATTGCCAGGCGATTGTCGGCGGATCGGGCTCGGAAGGAACGCAGCGCGACAGGTGCTTGAGGACTAGGCATTGGAAACAGTCGTGATCGGCCGGGTGAGTCGGGCTGCCCGGAATATCGGCAGCCTCGCCTTGGTGCTCATGAGGCGCAGACGATGGCGAGGCATGAGAGTGCTGAGTGTGCTGCTCCGCGGCGTGGTCTGTTGCCGTCAAGTCCATCCCGACCCACGGCAAGAGACCCACAGACGGCCAGGCCAGCGTGAGCAGCGCGTACGATGCGATCCACGAGCACCAGCGACCGCGGCGTGGCAGGCCGCGCCTTGACGGGCGCTTCAGACGAAGCATTGGCGGCACGAAATCGAGGAAAACGCTCGAGGTGATGCGGTCGACGAAGACCAAGAGTATCACTACGCCGGTTCAGCAGGGAACCGGGGCTGATCGCCGCGTGCGCCGGCACCCCCGTGTTGCCGCTATGGCAGAATCACGCAATGGAAATGATCGATCGAGCCGCGCGCGAAGTTGCCGAGCGCGCCGATGCCACTGCGCGCGACCGGCACGCGGTCGCGACGTGGCTGTTCCTCTGCTGTGCCTTGCTGTTCGCGCTGATCGTGGTCGGGGGAGTGACGCGGCTCACGCACTCGGGACTGTCGATAACCGAATGGCAGCCGATCGTCGGCACCTTGCCGCCGCTCACCGAAACGGATTGGGCCGACGCTTTCGCCAAGTATCGAGCCACACCGGAGTACCGGCAGATCAACCCCGGCATGAGCCTCGGCGCCTTCAAGCGCATCTTCTGGTGGGAGTATGCGCACCGCCTGCTCGGGCGCGTGATCGGCGTGGCGTTCCTGCTGCCGTATCTGTGGTTTCTCGCCCGCCGCCGCATTCCGCGCGGTTACGCCGGAGCGTTGTTTGCGATCTTCGTTCTCGGCGGCGCGCAGGGTGCGCTCGGCTGGTACATGGTTCAAAGCGGGCTCGTCGACGATCCGCGCGTATCGCAGCTACGTCTCGCCGCGCACCTTGGGCTCGCGTTCCTGATCTTCGGCGCGATGTTCTGGGTCGCGCTGTCGCTGTCCCGCGCGCAGACGGGTAGCGCCGGCACGCCCTCGCTCAGGCGTTTCGCTGTTCTTCTCACCGCACTGATCTACGTGATGGTTCTGGCGGGCGGTCTCGTCGCGGGAATCCGCGCCGGTTTCGCGTACAACACGTTTCCCCTGATGAACGGTCACTGGATACCGCCCGGGCTTCTGCTACTCGACCCGTGGTACCGCAATTTCATCGACAACATGACCACCGTGCAGTTCGATCACCGCCTGCTCGCGTGGGTTTTGGCGGCGCTGGTGCCGTGGTTCGCGTGGCGCGTTCACGCTTCGCCCGAGGTCGGTACGCAAGTGCGCCGCGCCGCCTCGTTCCTGGTCGTGCTGCTCGTCGTTCAGATTGCACTAGGCATCGCGACATTGCTGCTGGTCGTGCCGCTGCCGCTCGCGGCGGCGCATCAGGCCGGCGCGGTGCTGGTCTTTGCTGCGGCGTTGAACGCGAGTCACGCGCTGCGGCGTTGAGCGCGAACGCGCAGGGGCCGCATTTGCATTTCGCGGCGTCCCGGGCGATCATTGTAGGCTTCTGATACACGTATAACCATGGCCGAATCCAACAAGCTCGACGAACCGCTCTCCGAGTCCGAATACGACGCGCTGGAAGCCTTCTTCGGATCCAACGCGGTGCCTCAGGACTGCATGGACCTCGAGATGCTCGACGGATTCCTCACCGCGATCGTCAGCGGGCCGGAACTGATCCAGCCTTCCGAATGGCTCCCGGTCGTCTGGAGCGACAGCCAGCGCAGCGTATCGCCGGTCTTTGCCGACAACGAACAGGCCGAGCGCATCCTCGCGCTGATCCTGCGGCTGCAAAACGGCATCGTGCGCACGCTCACCGACTCGCCGACGCGTTTCAAGCCGCTGCTCTATCGTCCAGAGGAAGGCGTCAAAGGCCGCGCGGGCGAGAAAGGCCGGAAGGAGGAAACCGCCCCACCGGAGGCCAGCGCCTGGTGCGAAGGCTATATGAACGGTGTGCTGCTGCGCGAAGAATCATGGGAACCGCTCTATGCGAGCGAAGCGACGCGCGACTGGATGCTGCCGATCGAGGCACTGGCGTACGGGGACCACGATCCGGAATATCTCGATTGGGTCGACACCGAAGAAAAGCGCCTCGGCATGATCGACGAGCTGCCGATCGCTGCGGTACTGATTCACCGCTTCTGGCTGGCGCGACGCAGTGGCGAAGGCGTCAACCGCGCCGAGCGGCGCGCCCAGCGGCGCGAGGCCAGCCGCAAGGTGCGGCAGCGCCTGCACTAGCTAAGCATCACCACGCCCCAGCTGCAGGCGATACTGTCCGATACCTTCGCTGAATTCCTTCGGGCCGGCAGGCTGTGGCGGCCGTGCAGTTCTTCCGCGCATCGCCTTCAACACCAGCCCCGCCAACAATAATACGAACGATGCGATCAGGATCGGGATCCTCAAATCGTCAATCGTCACATCGGTGGCGGCGGCAAAGACCGGGGTGATGGCCGCGCTTCCGATCAGCAGGCCCGCGGCGAAGTCGCGCGTGCGTCGCAACGATTCTTTGACCTTGTTCAATTTCCGTGTCATCGATTGCTCCCGGGTGGGGATGTCACGGTCCCAATCTAGTCGCGCAGCGTGGCGCGCGAAAGCGGCCACAGTCTGATTTGCGCGTAGGAGAACGTCCGATTTCGGCGTCGGACAAACGTCTCGATAACCTACGAATCAATGCATTGCGGGCGCAGGAAATCGAAGTCGCAACCCTCCTCCGCCTGCAACACGCGCTCCGCGTACAGGCGTTGATAGCCCCGCGGCGGCAACGGCGGAGCGCGCCATTGCGCCTTGCGTCGCGCGAGTACCGCGGCGTCGACCTCGAGGTCGAGGCTGCGTTCGCGCACAGAGAGTCGGATGCGATCGCCTGTTTGCACCAGCGCAAGCGGGCCGCCGATCGCCGCTTCGGGCGACACGTGCAACACGACGGTGCCATAAGCCGTGCCGCTCATGCGCGCGTCGGAGATGCGTACCATGTCCTTCACGCCTGCGCGCGCAAGCCGCGCGGGAATCGGCAGGTAGCCCGCTTCGGGCATCCCGTAGCCGCTCTTCGGCCCCGCATTCTGCATGACGAGAAAATCGTCGGGCTCGACGTCGAGCGCGGGATCGTCGATACGCGCGGCAAGATCCGCGGGCGAGCTGAAAACAACCGCACGGCCGATCCGCTCGAAGAGCCGCGCGTCGGCAGCCGAGCGCTTGAGGATGGCGCCGCTGGGCGCCAGCGAGCCGAACAGCGCAACCAGGCCGCCCGTCGGATGAAAGGGAGCATCGAGCGTGCGGATGATCGTCCGATCGACCCCTTCGGGCGGCGCGGCGAGCCGCTCGGCCAGGCGCTCGCCGGTGACGGTGAGGCAATCGAGATCGAGCAAGGGCTTCAGCTCGTGCAGCACGGCGCTCATTCCGCCCGCGGCGAAGAAATCCTCCATGTAATGCGCGCCGGTAGGTTTCAGATCGACCACCACCGGCGTCGCGTCGGAGAGTTCGTTCAGATGCTTCAGCGACACCGGAATGCCGACGCGTCCGGCGATCGCCGTGAGATGAATGATCGCATTGGTCGAGCCTCCGATCGCGAGCAGGACCTTGAGCGCATTCTCGACTGCGGTCGGCGTGACGATGCGATCGATCGTCAGTCGCGAGTGCGCGAGCGCGACCGCAGCGCGGCCGGTCGCCTCCGCGGCGCGCAATCGGTCCGCGTGCACCGCCGGAATCGCGGCGGTCCCCGGCAGCAGCATGCCGAGAGCTTCGGCGACGCACGCCATCGTGCTGGCGGTGCCCATCACCGCGCATGTTCCCGCGGTCGTCGCGAGCCGCGTCTCGACGCGATCGAGCGTTGCGCGATCGATCTCGTCGCTACGGAACTTCGCCCAGAAGCGCCGGCAATCGGTACAGGCGCCGAGGCGCTCGCCATCGTGGCGCGCGGTCAGCATCGGTCCCGCGACGAGCCCGATCGCCGGCACGCCGGCCGACGCAGCGCCCATCAATTGCGCGGGGACGGTCTTGTCGCAGCCGCCGACCAGAACAACTGCGTCCAGCGGCTGTGCCCGGCACATTTCCTCGACGTCCATCGCCATGAGGTTGCGATACATCAGGCTCGTCGGATGGAGGAAGACCTCGCCGAGCGAAATCGTCGGAAACGCGAGCGGCAGGCCGCCCGCGGCGAGTACGCCGCGCTTGACCGCGTCGATCAGCTCGGGGAAATGGCGGTGGCAATTGTTCAAATCGGAAGCGGCGCTTGCGATCCCGATCGTGGGCTGGGCTAGCAGCGCCTTCGAATAGCCCATCGAGCGGGCGAACGACCGGCGTAGGAATAGCGCGAAGCCGGCATCGCCATAATGAGTGAGACCGCGCGCGAGGCCCTGCGGCTTGTCGTCGGACATCGGTGCGCCGTTCGCGCGCGTCTACGTCTTATCTGCCGGCGCGCGGCTATCTCGCAAACGAGCTCTCCGTGCAGTTGCCGATGCGCCGGCTCGACGCGGTGACCGTGAGGCCGGCCGAGCGGATGGTGCCGGTGGCCGAGTCACCGCGATAGGTGGCGGAGACGGCGCTGGTCTGCTCATCGTCGCCCAGGCGGCAGGTCATCGTATAGTTGACGCTGTCGCCGGACTGCGTGAAGTCAGCATAGCGGCAGATGCCGTCGACGCGCGACGACTTGCCCCGCAGCAGCTTCTCCATCTCGGCAATGTCCCCTCGCGTATAACATTTGGCGCTGGCCGAGTGGGCCTGCCCGTCGGCGCTGACGGTCGTTTCCCACAAGCCTTCGTTCATGTTGAGCGTCGCGCCCGCAGGCATCGCGGCGAGCGCGGCCAAAATGGCCAGCGTGACGATGGGCGGCGCGAGGAATCGCATGCATTGCTTCCGAGCCGACATTGTAGCCGTCAACCGTTACAGGAAGTCGGACGTTAGCCGAGCGAGTGTTCGGTAACCATCGAGCCGATACGTGGATACTTCGCCCCGGTCCGTTGCCGCGTCACGGCAGCTTGATCTTGCCGCCGCCGAGGCCCCCGGGCGGCAACCCTCCAGTGAGCCCCGCGGCGGCCCCGGCGCCGGGCAACACGATCGAGGAGGACGCCTGCCGGCGCAATTCCTGCAACTCGCGCACTGCGCGCTCGACACCGACTTTTGCGGCTTCGCCGTAGTTTTCGATCGCCTCGGAGAGGTTTTTGGCATCGACCTCGAAGCTGATCGGCAAAGGTCCCATGTTGGTAAGGATCTGGGCCTCGCCGATGAAAAGCGTCGGCCGCGCCGTATCGGCAGACCCGTCGGCCTTCACCGGGACGAGCACGCGCAACGTTCCGGCGGCGCGGTCGGTGTAGATTTCCTCGCGATAAAGCGAGGCGGCGTCCATCTTGGCTTCGCCGGCGCGGGCACCGGTTTGCTCCGCCATGGCTTGCTCCCGAAGACCCAATGTTTCGATTGTAGCAAACTGGAGTGCACCAGCCGGCGCTTCAAGCCCATGGATGGCCGGTGTGCCGGCACCTGTTCACTCCATGCGCGGCGCGGATCCCTGCAGGATTTTTCTTGTGGACGAACTCGGATGGGTGGGTCTAGTCTAACGGCGTAGCTGAAGGAGGCTTTTATGAAACGATTTGCAATGATTCTGCTCGCCACTGTCGCTTTGGTCGGCGGCATCGGTGTTGCCGATGCGCAGACGCGCGGCGGCTCTCATGGTGGCGGCATGCACGCCGGCACCAGCGGGCATTCCGGCAGCTGGAGTGGGCATTCAGGCGGAAGCTGGAATGGCGGTAACTGGCACCGTGGTAACTGGCATGGCCATGGGTCCCGCGTCTTCGTCGGCGTCGGCTTCGGCGCGCCGTGGTGGGGATGGTGGCCAGGGTACTACCCGCTCTATTACCCCTCCTACGGGTACTACGGCTATTACCCTTATGCCGACTACTATCCGTATGAATATGGAGAGTCGAGCTACATCCAGCAGGACGAATACAACCAGCCGCGCAGCGGGCAGTATTCATACTACTGTCCTGATCCGGCGGGCTACTACCCCCAAGTTCAAACCTGCGCCGCAGGGTGGCTGCGCGTCGTTCCGCAAAGCGTGCCGGGGCCGGGCGCTCCGGGACAGCGCTGAGGAGATCACATGGGCACGGGCGCACACTTCGCAGCCTTGGCTGGCGCACTCGCTCTGGTCGGCTGCGTGACCGTACCGACCGGTCCGGCGGTCATGGCACTCCCCGGAACGGCCAAGAGCTTCGATGAATTCCGTGCCGACGACGTTTCGTGCCGGCAATACGCCCAATATTCGCTCGGGCCGGGCGCGGAGCAGGTCGCGGCGAATGCCGCGACGGCGAACGCCGTCGGCGGTACGGTGTTGGGCGCTGCGGCCGGCGCGATCATCGGCTCGGCCACGGGGCGTGCCGGTCCGGGCGCCGCGATCGGTGCCGGTACCGGCCTGCTTCTGGGCAGTGCGGCCGGAAGCAACGCGTACGGGTACTCGTACTATGGTATGCAACGGCGTTACGACATGGCGTATGTGCAGTGCATGTACGCCAAGGGCAACCAAGTGCCGTCGGGACCGAGATATGGACCTCGTCGCTACTATGTTCCGCCGCCGCCTGCGGGTTAACCGCTGATCAACCTGATCGAGCGAGCCGCCGCGCTGGAACCGCGGCGGCTTTTTCTTGCGCTGTACTTCGTTTGTGAGGGGCGCCATATCGTGCATAAGTCGCGGCCGGTCGAGGGACCGTGGACAGCGCGAGGCGAGGCGATGTGCACTGAGACGATTCGACGCGTATCGCGCCTGGTGCCGGTGCTCGCGCTCGCCGTGTGCTGCAGCGTCGGAGCCGCGGATCCGAACAAGGTGCTGCGCCTGGCGACCTTCGACATCGAGACGCTCGACCTGCATCAATACAACGACGACCCCTCGTTCCGCGTCATCGCCGCGATCTTCGAGGGCCTCTACGAATGGGATTACCTCGCGGCGACGCCGATACTCGCGCCCGTGGCCGCGGCCGGCCCTCCGGAGATCAGCGCCGACGGCAAGACCTGGACGATTCGGCTCAAGCCCGGCATCTACTTCACCGACGATCCTGCCTTCAAGGGCAAGCCGCGCGAGCTTGTCGCGCAGGATTTTGTCTACTCGATCACGCGCTGGCTCGATCCGAATCTGCGACGCGGCGGAGCACCGGTCTCGACCGATCTCATCGTCGGCGCGCGCGCGGTCGTCGACGCTGCACGCGAGAGCGGCAAGCTTGATTACGACCGCCCGATCGAGGGATTGCGGGCGCTTGATCGGTACACGCTGCAGCTCAAGCTGACGCAGGTCAATTATCCGATTGCGGAGGCGATCCTCAATTACCTGGTCTGCGCGCGCGAAGTCGTCGAGGCCGCGCACGGCGATATCCGCGCGCGGCCGGTCGGGACCGGACCGTACCGTTTGCGCGAATGGAAGCGTGGATCGCGCATCGTGCTGGAAGCGAATCCGAAATATCGCGCGCTGCGCTTTCCGTCGAGCCGCGATCCGGCGCACGCGGCGCTCGTTCGAAGCATGCAGGGAAAGACGTTGCCGCAGATCGGCGTCGTCGAGCTCAACGTCATCGAGGAAGACGTGACGCAAATGCTCGAGTTCGAGCGCGGCATGCTCGATTACGTCGAGCTGCGGGCCGAGATAGCAAGCCGGTTCCTCGCCGACGGCAAGCTCAAGCCCGAGTACGCGGCACGCGGCATCATGCGCCACGTCTTCCCCGAGCCGTTCCTGTTCGCAATCTATTTCAATATCGCCGATCCGGTCGTCGGAGGCATGAGCAACGAGCGGATCGCGTTGCGCCGGGCGATGGCCCTCGCGTTCGACCGCCGGACGCTGATCGACGTCGTCTACGCCGGCCAGGCGTTGCCGGCGAATCAACTCGTGCCTGCCGGCGTTGCCGGCTACGATCCGTCGCTGCCCGCGTTACCCTACGATCCGGGCGCGGCGAACGCTCTGCTCGATCGCTTCGGCTACAAGGCACGTGACCCCGAAGGCTATCGCAAGACGCCGGACGGCAAGCCGCTTACGCTGACGATGTCGCTGCGTACCGGTGCGATCTCGCGTGAGACCGCTACGCTGTGGAAGAAGAGCCTCGACGCGATCGGGTTGCGCAGCGATTTCCATCTCACTCCGTTTCAGGACTTCATCAAGGAGCTGGAAGGAGGCAAATTCCAGATCTACGCGGGCGGGTACGGCGGCGTTCCCGTCGGCTACGCGCAGCTGAACCAGCTCGACAGCCGTCAGCCGCCGACGGTGAATACGGCGCGCGTTCGCCTGGCAGAGTTCGATCGTGCGGTCGACCGCTTCTACGCGAGTCCGAACGAGGAAGGCCGCATCGCCGCGGCGCGCCAGGCGTCGGAGCTCACGTCGACCTACGTTCCGCTGCTGCCGACGATCTTCCGGCTTCAGAACGATTACGTCCAGCCGTGGGTGCAGGGCTACAGCAAACAGCTCTACACCAATTACTGGAAGTATCTCGA
>DASXQW010000379.1:0-3978 GCA_036506975.1 Casimicrobiaceae bacterium
GACCTCGTTGTCCAGCGCCTCGATCGCCTTCCACAGCTCGACGAAGCCGAAGATTTCGCGATTGAGCAGATACGCGCGGACGATTTCGTACGGCTTGGCGCCGGTCGTCTCGAGCAGCTGGTGCACGAAGGTGCTGCCGACGCGGTTGACCATGCTGTTGTCGACGTAGGTGGCGATGATTTCGCGCTTCAGCGGGTGGCGCGGCATGTACGTCGCATAGCCCTCGCGCAGCGCTTTCGGGAAGTAGCGCGCAAGCGCTGTCGCGACCCACGAGTCGTCGGGCAAAGTCGAGGCGAGGAGCTCGTCGTACAGCCAGATCTTGCTGTACGCGAGCAGCACCGCGCGCTCCGGGCTGGTGAGACCGATGCCCTTGGCGCGACGCTCGGCGATCTCTTCATCGCTCGGCAGGAACTCCAGCGCCCGGTTGAGCCGCCCCGTCTTCTCCAGAAACTGGATGAAGCGCTGATGCGCGTCGAGGAGATGCGGCGCTATCCGCCCGGTGACCGACAGCGATTGCGTCTGGAACACATTGTCGCGCAGGACCAGCGCTGCCACGTCGTCGGTCATCTCCGCGAGCAAGGCATTGCGCTGTTTTTCGGTCAGCTCGCCTTCGGAGATCGGCAGCCCGAGCAGGATCTTGATGTTGACCTCGTGATCGGACGTATCGACGCCTGCCGAGTTGTCGATCGCGTCGGTGTTGATGCGGCCACCGGAGAGCGCGTATTCGATGCGACCGAGCTGCGTGCAGCCGAGGTTGCCGCCTTCGGCGAACGCCCTGCAGCGGAGCTCGCGCCCGTTGACGCGCAGCGCGTCATTGGCGCGGTCGCCGACCTGCGCGTGCGTCTCGGACTGCGCTTTGACGTAAGTCCCGATGCCGCCGTTGTAGATCAAGTCGACCGGCGCCTTGAGGATGGCGTTGACAAGCTCGGTCGGCGTGAGCGCATTGGCTGAGATCGCCAGCGCCTCCTTGACCTCCGGCGTGACCGCGATCGACTTGGCGCTGCGCGGATGGATGCCGCCGCCGGCCGAGATCAGCTTGGCATCGTAATCCGCCCACGACGAGCGCGGCAGCTTGAACACGCGCTCGCGCTCCTTGAAGCTCGACTCCGGATCCGGGTGCGGATCGAGGAAGATGTGGCGATGGTCGAACGCGGCGACGAGCTTGATGTGACGCGAGAGCAGCATGCCATTGCCGAAAACGTCACCCGACATGTCACCGATGCCGGCGACGGTGAAATCGGTCGTCTGCGTGTCGACGCCCATCTCGCGGAAATGCCGCTTGACCGATTCCCAGGCACCGCGTGCGGTGATGCCCATCACTTTGTGATCGTAGCCGACCGATCCGCCGGAGGCGAAGGCGTCGTCCAGCCAGAAGCCGTACTCCTTGCTGATCGCGTTGGCGTAATCGGAGAAGGTTGCCGTACCCTTGTCTGCGGCGACGACCAGATACGGATCGTCGGGGTCGTGACGCTTCACGTCGGGCGGTGGAACGATCTTGTCGCCGACCCGGTTGTCGGTGAGATCGAGCAGGCCGCGCAGATAATTCTGGTAGCACGCCACACCCTCCTTGAGGTAAGCCTCGCGATCGGCGGGCGAAGGCGCGCGCTTGAGCACGAACCCGCCCTTGGAACCGACGGGAACGATGACCGTGTTCTTGACCATCTGCGCCTTGACGAGGCCCAGAACCTCGGTGCGGAAATCCTCCGGCCGATCCGACCAGCGCAACCCTCCCCGGGCGACCTTGCCCCCGCGCAGATGCACGCCCTCGAACCGCGTCGAGTAGACGAAGATTTCGAACATCGGCTTGGGCTCCGGTAGCCCGGGCACCTTGGAGGGATCGAACTTGAACGACAGGAAACTCTTGCGGCGCCCCGCCGCGTCGCGCCGCCAGAAGTTGGTGCGTGTGGTCGCCTGAATCAGCGCGAGGTACTGGCGCAGCACCCTATCCTCGGACAGATTTTCGACGGCCTCCAGCGCCGCCTCGATCGCGCGGACCTGCTCCGCGGTCCGCGCGCCGACGCCCACGCCTTCGGCGGGATCGAAGCGCAGCTTGAACAAATCGACAAGCTGCCGCGCGATATCTCCGTGCGCTGCCAGCGTGGCCTCGACGAACGCCTGTGAGAGAGGAAACCCGATCTGCCGCAGGTATTTCGCGTACGCACGCAGCACGACGATCTCTTCGGCGGGCAGGCGCGCCGCGACCACGAGCCGGTTGAAATCGTCGTTCTCGACTTCGCCGCGGAATACGCGTCCGAACGCGTCCTCGAACACGACCTGCAACTCGTCGATCTCGACCTCGCTGTCGCTGACCGACGAGAACAACCCCAAGTCGTGCATCCACACCGGCGGAGAACCCTCCGGCGCGATGCGGTACGGATGCTCGTCGAGTACCTTGAGGCCCATCCGCTCGAGCATCGGCAGACTGTCGGACAGCGTCACCGGCGCGCCGAAGTGAAACAACTTGAAGCGCAGCGTCTCTGGCGCGGCTTCGAGTGGCCGATAAAGGCTCATCCCCAGCGGCTCCGCATCGGCGAGTTCCGCCATCATCTCGATGTCGGGCACCGCCGCATGCGCCGCGAAGTCATCGCGGTAGGCCGCCGGAAAGGCGCCGCCGAATTGGCGGAACAATTCGTTGCCGCGAGCTTCGCCCAGCGAATCGATCAGCGCCTCTTTGAGATCGTCCTCCCAGCGCCGTGCCGCAGTGGCGAGCCGCGTCTCCAGATCGCGAACGTCGAAATCAGGAATCTCGCCCGGCGTCGTGCGCACAATGATCATGACTCGCGCCAGCGCCGACTCCGACAGGTGAACGTTGAATTCCGAGCTTGTGCCGTTGAATGCTTGCATCAGGATCGTCTGCCACTTCTCGCGCAGCTCGGTCGTGTAGTTTTCGCGCGGTGCATAGATCAGGCAAGACAGGAAGCGCTGGAAGCGATCTCGCCGGACGAACAACCGGAAACGCTGCCGCTCGCCGAGATGCAGGATCCCGATCGCCGTGCGCAGCAGCTCATCCTCGCTGATCTGGAACAGCTCGTCGCGCGGATAGGTTGCAAGAATGTTGATCAGCGCCTTGCTGGCATGACTACCCGGCGCGAGCTGCGCCCGCGCCAGGACGTTGGCGGTCTTGCGCCGCAGCAGCGGAATATCCGCCGGGCTGGCGCTGTACGCGGTCGACGTGAACAACCCAAGGAAACGGTGTTCGCCGCACACCTCGCCCTTGGCATCGAAGCGCTTGACGCCGATGTAGTCGAGATAGCCGGGACGATGCACCGTCGAGCGCGAATTCGCCTTGGTGATGATCAGCAGCTCGGGCACGCGCGCGTAGGCCCGTACTTCCGCCGGCAGCGCCGCGAAGCTGGTCGCGACCGCCTTCTGCTCGCCCTCGCGCAATATGCCGAGGCTCGAACCCGCGATGATCTTGAGAGCGTCCGTTCCCTCGATGTTCACCAGGTCGTGGCAGCGATAGCCGAGGAAAGTGAAGTGGCTGTCGGCGAGCCAGCGCAGGAACGCGTTGCCCTCGGCAAGCTCGTCCTCCGCGATAGGCGGTGGATTGCGCTCGATATCCGCCACGATCGCTTCCACCTGGGCGTGCATCTTTTGCCAGTCTTCGAAGGCCATGCGCACATCGCCGAGAACACGAGCGACGCCGGCGGCAAGAGCGTCCAGCTGCTCCTGGTCGGTGATGCGGTCGACTTCGACATGAATGAACGATTCGCGACGCGATGGGGACCCATCCTCTGCCGCGAGGCCGGACAGCGTTCCGTCGGCCCCGCGCGTCGCCGCCAGCAACGGATGCACGATCAGGTGCAAGGTAAGCCCGTTTCGGTTTACCTCCATCGTCACCGTGTCGACGAGGAACGGCATGTCATCATTGACGATCTCGATGACCGTATGCGTCGACTGCCAGCCATGCTCTTCGATCGTCGGGTTGAACGCGCGGACCTTGGCGCGGCCCGGCTCGCGCTTGCGCGCGAAGTTCCA
>DASXQW010000380.1:0-6694 GCA_036506975.1 Casimicrobiaceae bacterium
GCGCTTGAGCTTCGACCCGGACGGAGTCGAGACATTGATCGATAAACGGGGCGCCGACTTTCGATGCGATCACGACTGAAATCTTCGGCATTGCGCGCTCGGTTCCAGAACCTTCGACGATCGACCGCGAGGCTGACGTCCTTCGCAGCCGATGCTATCATTATGACCCGCCTTTTGCGGGACATGCGTCGAAAGCTCGCACCGCCTGAAGAGAATCTGATGAAGGAGACTATGCAGCGTGTCGTCAGACACGCAAGGATCAACTGGCAGAACCTCGCTTTCCCGGAGGTGCCCAGCCCGCCGTTCCTCATCCTGTTCATCAATTCGCTCTGCAACATGAAATGCGAGCACTGCTTCTACTGGAAGCAGCTCAATCAGCGCGATGACCTGACCTTCCAGGAAATCGTGGCGCTGTCCGAAGAGTTGGGCCCGGTCCAGAATCTCAACTTGTCCGGCGGCGAGCCCTTCCTGCGCAAGGAGTTCGACGCCATCTGCCGTCAGTTCATCAAACAAAACGAAGTCGAGGAAATCTACGTACCGACCAACGGCTGGTATACCGATAAGACGGTCCGCATGATCCGAGGCGTCCTCGAGGAGCCGAGCCTCAAATTGTTCGTGGTCGAGCTCTCGCTCGACGGCATGCCTGCGTTCCACGATGAATTCCGCAAGACGCCGAACTCGTTCCGCAAGGCGATGCAGACCTATGACGCTCTCGCGGCGCTGCAGAAGGAGGACCCGCGCCTGCAGATCCACGCGATCTCGGTCGCGACCGAGCGCAACATGGCCGAGATCAAGCAGCTCACGACGTTCCTCTATGATCGCTGCCCGCAGATGATGCATCACAATCTGGCGATCATCCGCGGAGATCGCAAGAATCCCACGCTCAAGGGCCCTGCTCTGCAGGAGTATCGGGATCTCTATTCGTATATCCGTCGCCTGTGGTCGGATCGCGAACAGACGCGATACGGCTCGATCGTCGAACCCATGCTGCAATGGGCCAAGCTCAGAAGCGCCGAGGAGGAGCGGCAATTCGTGGCGTGCCGCGCGGGTGTGCTCACCGCGGTCATCCATGCCAATGGCGATGTGGGCGTGTGCGAGCAGAGACCGCCGATCGGGAATCTGCGCAAGAATTCCTTCCGGGAAATCTGGTACTCACAGCACGCGGGCGAGATCCGAGGCTCGATCAGCCGCAAGGAATGCTATTGCACCAACGAGATCTTCATGTGGCCCAGCATCGTCTTCCAGCCGGTCGAGCTCGCCAAATCGATGCTCGGCGCCAAGGTCTGGGTGCGTGCCACGCCGCTCAAACCGGAGGAGCGGGTCGATTACTCCGAGGCCGCGGCACCGCTGAAACGGACTCCGGAAAACCAGGCGGCCTGAAGCGGCACGCGTTGGGGCGGCTCCACTCGCGCGCGCTCGGGCGCAACCAAGGCCGCCGCGCGGCGCGCGACGCAAGCTCCCCGGCGAGGGCTTGAACATGCTGCGCGGCGTGGCTGTCCTCTGGTTGGGTCAGGTCGTCTCCAAGCTCATCGCTTTCGTCGCCTTCGCTTACCTCGCCCGCAAGCTCAGCACTCCCGAGTACGGCGCAGTCGAATACGCGTTTGGCTTGGCGACTTTTGCCGCGCTCGCGATCGACGGCGGCCTTGGCTCGGTTGGCGTGCGCCGGCTTGCGCAAGGCGAGCAACCTCCGGAAAAGCTGGCCGCCATCGTGCCCGCCGCGCAATTCTGCCTGGCGGTGATCATCGCGCCCGGCATGATCTTGTTTGCCTGGCTCTTTGCCAACGACTCGCGCGCGGTGACGCTGGTCGCGCTGGTGGCGGTCAGCGTGCTCCTGCTGCCGTGGAAACAGGAGTGGCTGTTTCAGGCTTTTGGCAAGCAGGTTTCCATCGCTTTCGCCCAAACGATCCGAGTCGCGGTTTTTGCGGTCGGCGTCGTTGCCTTCGTTGCCGGCAGCGCTGACGTGAACCTGATCGGTGTGATGGAGATCGTATCGGTCGCGGCGGCGACGCTGTATCTGCTCTCGATGCAGCGGCGCGAGATCGCGCCGCTCAAGCTCCGATTCGCCTGGCGGGACATGCTCTCGCTAGTGCGCGAAGGCTCGTCGATCGGCGCGGCCGCGATCGTCTGGGCATTGATCCAATACGCGCCGCTGATGATGCTGGCCCGAATGGCCGGCATGACCGACACGGCGTATTTCGGCGCCGCGCACCGGCTGGCAGTTTCGTTGGTCACCTTCAGCTGGATCTATCACTTCAACTTCTATCCCCTGATCGCGCGCAGGATGCTGGCCGATCCCAGCGCGATGGCAGCCCTTACGCGTGCCTCGTTCCGCGTCGCCGCCTGGGGCGGTATCGGTTTGGCTCTGGCGCTCACGCTCGCCGCCGAGCCGTTGCTTGCGCTGCTCTTCGGCGACAAGTTCAAGGCGGCCGCTCCTGCTTTCAGCGTACTGGTGTGGACCTTTCCCGTGACATTGCTCTCCGGCCACGCGCGCTGGATGCTGGTCGCGGCACGTCGCCCGCAGGACATGCTCGCCGCCCAGCTCGGGGGTTGCGTCGTGGCCATTGCCGCCGGGCCGCTGCTGATCGGCCGCTTCGGTACCGTTGGTGCCGGCGCGACGATCCTGCTGGCGTGTCTCGTCATCTGGGCGTTGGCGCAGGCGCTTGTTACGCTGCGCGTGCGCGCCGCGCCTGCGGCCCCGTGCATCGTGCCCGCGGTGCTCGCCGCCGCGATCCTGCTCGCGTCGCAATGGCTCGCCGCGAATCCTTGGATGGCCAGCGGCTTGGGCCTCGTCGCGTTCGGCGCGCTCGCGCCCCTGGTGGACCGTGCGTTCGTGCGTGATTTGGGCCGGGTCATCCGGGTCAAGTCGCTCTTCTCGACGTCTTCGGGCCGGGCCGAATGAACGATCGTCCGCTCGAGACGCGCGCTCGCCCAATGCGCTTGCTGCAGATTTGCACCGCGTTTCGGCCGGGCGGCATTCAACGTCATGTATTGGGGCTGAGCGCGTGGCTGCGCGAGCAGGGGCACCATGTCACCCTCGCCGGCTCACCCGGCGACTGGATGAACCAGAGTCTCGACCCTGGCTTTCTGCCGCTTGACCTTGACGGCGTCGCAAAGGAAGGCGGCGATCTTGTCCGCCGGCTGCGCAATGCGGTCCGCGCCGCGCTACGTCTGCGCGCGCTTCTACGACCCGAACGCGTCGAGCTGATCCACGCCCACGAAAGCGCGCCCGCCCTCGTCGCCCGCCTGGCGAGCATCGGGTTGTCGATTCCGACGCTGGTGAGCTACCACGGGTCGGAACCCGAGCGCGTGGCCGCTTTCGGGCGCATCGCGCGCGTGGCCGCGTGGCGCGTGATCACGCCGAGCCAGCGCAGCGCTCACGACCTGCAGCGGTTCGGCGGCGTGAAGGCAGCAAAGCTTCAAGTCATCGGCCTGGGTGTCGAGGCGAAGCCCGCGCTCGACGGGGCCGCTGTGCAGCGTCTGCGCCGCCAGCTCCTCGGAGAGGGTGGACGGCGCCTGGTGGTGACGGTCGCGAGGCTCGCACAACAGAAGGGGATCGATGTTCTCGTCGAGGTCGCAAGGCGAACCGTGGCGCGATACGACGACATCCGGTTCGCCGTCGTCGGCGACGGTCCGCTGCGCGAAGATGTCCGTGGCTGGGCGGCCGCGGCAGGGATCGAGCGACATCTGACCTTTATCGGCTATAGCGATCGACCGCACGAGTTCCTGGCTGCGGCCGACCTGTTTCTGCTGACTTCGCGCTGGGAAGGGCTGCCGCTCACCGTCGTTGAGGCGTTTCAGGCGGGCCTGCCCGTGGTCGCGACCGACGCTGGCGGTGTGCGCGAGATCGTCGACGATGCGGTCGGCAAGGTGGTTCCCATCGGCGACGTCGACGCCTTGACCCTGCAGGTCTGCACGATCTGCACGGACGATGAGCTGCGTGCGCGGCTTGCCGCCAATGCCTTGGCACGTGCCGGCGAACCCCGCTTCTCTCCGTCCTGCATGCACCGCATCTTCGAACGCACGTATGCGGAAGCGCTAGGGCGGCCGTTCTCGAGCGCAATGCGCGCCTGATCGAGCTCGGGATGCGCGCGACCCGGATTGCGCTGATCGGCTGCGGCGCCGCCGCTGCAGCCTATCTCCCAGCCTTGCGCCGCCTCGGGCTGCGGCCGGCGATTTTCGCCGATCCCGATCTGGCGGCTGCGCGGCGTCTGGCCCGGGGCGCAACGGTCGTCCCGACACCGGGAAGCGCCTTGGATCGATTCGATGCGGCGATCGTCACCGGGATCGGCGCCGGCAGCGCCCGCGCCTTGCGCGAGCTCGCGCTCGCAGCCAAGTCCGTTCTTTGCGCGCCGGAAGCACTGGCAGCGGCCGCGTGCGCGGGCGCGGATCCGACAGGGATCGGCGCCGGCTCAGGCTTTTTCGCGGGTTCGCAGCTGCGGTTCGCCTCGAGCGTGCAACGCGTGCGCTCGCTGCTGCAATCCGAACGCCTGGGGTCGCTCGTCAGCTTTGATGTCCGCTTCGGCGGCGCGGCGCCGGCTGCGGCACGATCGCCGGACTATTGGGATCGGCGCATCGCGGCAGGAGGGGCTCTCATCGACCCTGGCATTCATCTGCTCGACCTCTTGGCGTGGTGGCTGGGTCCGCTGACGGCGGGCAGCCTTGCCGACGACAGTGACGGCGGCGTGGAAGCCGAGGCCGTCGCGCACATTTCGGCCGCCGCGGGCGCCGCAGGGATCGTCGAGGTCAGCCGGCTCAGACCATTACGCAATTCGGTGGTGTTGACCGGCACCCTCGGCCGGCTCGAGCTCGACCTCGAAACGCTGACGCTCCGGGCGGAACCGGAAGCCTTGGCGGGTGACCGCGGCGCTGAGGACGCGGGAAGCACCGGCGGCGATCGCTCGGACGATCTCCTGCATCGGCGCCGCATCGAGCAGTGGCTCGAAGCCTGCGCGAATCCGCCGCCTTCCTTGCCGGACATTCTTGTCGCGGTGAACGCGGTCGAAACGCTCACCGGCCTTTACGCGATGCGTAAGCGATTCATCCATGCCTGGGAAGGGCCTCCCGAGCACCCGCAGAGGCCAGCCACGCAGCCGGCGTTGGCGGGCCGCGCAGTCCTCGTCACGGGCGCGACCGGTTTCATCGGCGCGCGGCTGGTCGAGAGACTCGCCGAGCATCGCGCCAAGATCACGGTTGCCGTGCGCAACCTGAAGCGAGCCGGCCGGATCGCGCGATTCGACGTTCGGCTTGTCCCGGTCGACCTCGGGACGACTACCGAGCTCGACGCGCTGACTCGCGGACAGGAGATCGTCTTCAGCCTCGCATACGATCTTTCGCGTTCGGGCGCCTACAACCTCGCCGTGCATCGCCGCGTTGCGGACGCCTGCGCTCGGAGCCGCGTGCGGCGCTTCGTGCATCTGAGCTCGATCGCGGTGTATGACGACTGGCCATCGGGCGAGCTCGACGAAGGTTCCCCCAGGGACGCGCCAGGAAGCGAGTACAAGACCGCCAAGCGGGCAATGGAGATCGACCTCGTCGAGCGTGCCGCGACGGGCGCGCTGCCATCGACGATGCTCCAGCCGACCATCGTCTACGGACCCTTCGGCAGCTTGTGGACCGACCGCTTCGTCGAGCGGCTGCGCGCAGGAAGGGTGGAGCTGCCGCGCGACGGCCTGGGGCTGTGCAGCGGCGTCTACGTGGACGACGTGGTCGACGCGCTCATCGCCGCGGCATGCCAGGAAGGCGCCGCAGGAGAGGCGTATATCATCTCGGGCGCTGTTCCATTCGACTGGGGCGCGCTGATCGGCGGCTATGCGCATGCGCTCGGTCGCGCGCTCGACTATAGCGACGAGCTCGCGACTCCGCCCGGAGCGAGGTCGCGGTCCGTGCTGGAGGCGCTAAGGAGCGATCCGCTGACCATCGCCACCTGGCGTCCGGCGCGCCGGTTGCTCGCGGTCCTCCGCCAGTGGGTTGGAGAGGAACGGATGGAAGAGCTCCGTGCCCGTGTCGTCGCGGCGAGCAAGCGCGGCGGCGCTTCCATCTACCGTCCGGCCGACGAAGACCCTCGCCTGTATCTTTCGAAAGGCAGTTGCAGCATCGCCAAGGCGCGCCGCGACTTGGACTTCGCGCCCGCATTCGATCTCGAAGCGGGTTTGAGTCGCACGCGCGAGTACATCCGGTGGCGTTACCTGGGTGGCTCGGCCGATCCCAGGCGCGAGTCGATGCTCTTATGACGCGCGCGCCACACTCGTGGCGATGCGATGCGCATTGGCCATCGCGGAAAAGGTGATGGTCGTCGCCGGAATGCTGGGAAACACCGAGGCATCGATGAGGTGGATGCGGCGCAATCCGGCCGGCCGACCGAGAACATCAGTCTCCAGAACCTCCGGGTTCTCGCGCATCGGGAAGCTTCCTCCACAATGAAAGCTGCTGCCTGGCGCACCGAGGCGAGCGAGAGGCGTCAGCGGCAGGAGGCCCGCCCAGCGTGCGACGCGGGCGAGGCTGCGGCGGGCCCGCGCGACTGCCGCCGTCGTTTCCGCGTTGTCGCGGCGCTGCAATTCCAGGCGCGCATCGGCGCCGCTGCGCCGCATGACGAGCTCGATCTGCGGCGAAGCGTCGGAGTGCAGGGACGCTTGCGCCACGATCAGATGACGGCTCAGCATTCCAACCAGGGGATTGAGCATGTCGGCGAGAGCGC
>DASXQW010000381.1:0-37214 GCA_036506975.1 Casimicrobiaceae bacterium
CGGTTCGAGCGTTTGGTGTAGTTCTGATACTGTGGATATGCAATTGCCGCCAGGACGCCGACAATGACCACCGTGATCATCATCTCGATCAGCGTGAAACCGCGGTTGCGCGTGCGTGCCATGGGGATCCCGGTCACAAAGTGGAGCCGAGTCTAACCTCGTAATTTTGCAGGGAAACCCCGGATGGGACGGACGGCCTTCCAAGTCCGACGAACGTGGGAGGCTGGCGTAGCGCTCGAGCAACGACGATCGACGACGTCGTCACCGCCCTCCGTTCATCGGTGGAATACCGCCGCCGATTCCAAAGACGCGCACGACGCGGCCGCGAATCGCGAACCTTCGCGTGGTATCAACGAACGGATTTGTCCTGGTAGGCCGTGCTGGACTCGAACCAGCGACCAACGGATTAAAAGTCCGCTGCTCTACCACCTGAGCTAACGGCCCGCCGAAGGGCGCGAATTATAGCCAATCGCGCGCCCTCGCGCAAAAGGTCTCGACGTTGCGCAATACAATGTTACGGCCGTTCGTGGTGAGCCCTTCGGCAAGCTCAGGACAGGCTCTGTCGAACCACAACGCCGTCGTCCTTCGACAAGCTCAGGACGAACGGCCATGCCTTCGTGTCAATTCAAATCGCGAGTGAGAACGCTTGGCAGCGACATGAAGTCGATCCCTTCGTCGCGCAGCGCCTCGGCTTCGTCGGGCGTGGCCTGGCCGCGTATCCCGCGCTTTGGAGCTTCTTCGTAATGAATCTTGCGCGCCTCTTCCGGAAAGGCGCGGCCGACGTTCTCGGTTTCAGCGATCAACCGGCGCATGAGCTTGAGCACGTGCCCGTCACCACCGGCGACCGCGACTTCCTTCCGGTCTTCCGCGGGGCTTTCGCTTTGGTCTTCGGCGGGCGCGGCGGCGCGGCCGACTTGGACGTTCGCGGACGGGCGGCGCTCGATCGCGGCGTCGTCGCATAGCGGGCAGCGGATCAACGTCCCGTCGCGCTGGCGCGCGAAGTCATCGGCCGAGGCAAACCAGCCCTCGAACCGGTGTTGACGTCTACAGATCAGGTCGTAAACGATCATATTTCCGTTTTACCAGCAGCCTAGCCCGCGCGCCAGTACTGATATTTCAGCGCCGTCGCACAGCCGGCGATGATTGCCGCCAGGGCGATGAAGGAACCGATCGCCAGGGTCGAAATACCCGTAAGGCCCTGCCCGATCGTACAACCCAGCGCCATCACGCCTCCAAATCCCATTAACACGCCACCGACGATATGGTTGACCAGATCCTCGGTCGATGCAAACCCTTCCCAGCGGAAGGTACGAGTCGCCAGGGCCATCGCCGCCGATCCGACCGCCATGCCCAGGACGCCCGCAATGCCGAATGTAACGATGCGTGACTGATCGCTCCACAGCAGCAGAAGTTCCAGCGTATAGGCCACCGGCGCCACGAAGCTGTACGACTCCGGTCTTCCCGAGTTGGTGGCGATGAATGCCTCTTCCAACGTCCGCGGGTCCTCAGCGATATGCCCGAGGTGTCCGGTGACGTACCACCCCCCGGCGACGATCGCGCCGATGATGAGCCCGCCCGCGATCATCTCGCGGCTTTCGCGAAAATCGCGGCTTGCCAACGCGAAGACCGCGACGGCCGCGGCAATTGCAAGCGACAACGCAAGCTTGACCGAGCCGCCGCCGCTCAATGCCGCGACCACGCTGCCCAGGTCCGAATGCGCGGCGCCGAAGGCGTTCGTATCGAGCCGCAGCGTGTCGAGCGTGTTGACGCGCCACACGGCGAACAAGCCTTTCAGCGTCATGTACGCTGCTATCGCGAGCACGACCAGCGTGACGATCGACTTGAGGCTGCCCCCGCCCGCACGGACCAGCAATTTGCTGCCGCAACCCGAGGCGAGCGTCATGCCGAAGCCGAAGAGAAATCCGCCGACGAGGTGCGACGCCCAGGCGACCTGCGCTGTCGTGTAAATCGATTTGCCCGGATCTGCGAGCCCGGTCGCCTCGAGCCATGTCACACCGGTGATCGCCACCGCGATCGCGAGCAGCCACATGCGCATGCGCCGCCAGTCGCCGATGGTGACTAGATCGGTCACCGCCCCCATGGTGCAGAAGTTGACCCGGTTCGCCACCGCGCCGAATACGACGGCGAGCCCGAACGCGCACCACGCGACCAGCGCGGGAAGCTGTTGGAGGTTTTGCACGGCGACTCTCCGTCCCTGCGGCATCCTCGGCAGGCGGGGGCGAATTATCGCATGCATGGTCGGGAACCTAGCCCCGAAACCGCGCCTGCGCCGTTAACAGGATGAACCGCACCGATCGAGCTGCGGCTAGGAGAAACCATGTCGCAAGCAGCGAAGCATTCGATGTTCGGCGTCGCGCTCGTCGCGTCGTTCGCCGCGGCGATGTTTGTTGCCGACAGCCAGGCGCACGGCGTCCTGCCGCGAACGCAGGCGACCGTCGAGATCGTCGACCGCGCCGAAGGTCGCGTGCTGCCGATGTACTGGCATCAGGGCCGGCGCTATGTCGTCGGCAAGCCTGGCAACGAATACACGATCCGGGTGCGCAATGGCGGCGCCGGTCGCGTCCTCGCGGTGATGAGCGTCGATGGCGTCAATGTCATCACCGGCGACACGGCGTCGACGCAACAATCCGGCTACGTGCTCGCGCCTTACGAGAGTGCCGACATCGCCGGCTGGCGCAAGAGCATGGCGCGGACCGCGGCGTTCTACTTCACCGCGCTGCCCGATTCTTATGCCGCGCGCACGGGCCGGCCGGACAACGTTGGAGTGATCGGTGTCGCAGTCTTTCGCGAGCGGGCGCGGCCGATCGCGCTCGAAGAATTCCGGCCCAAGGACGCGGCGCGCGCGGAAGGCCGGTCCACGCCGGCGCCTGCGGCGAACGCGGCCGCGGACGCGAAGGAAGCCGCGAGCGGCTCGGTCGCGCCGTCGATGCAGGAGCGCCTGGGCACCGGCCACGGCCGCAGCGAGACCTCGTATGCGAGCTACACGCGGTTCGAGCGCGCGAGCGATACGCCGGCGGAAACGATCGCGATCTATTACGATTCGTACGAAAATCTGCTCGCGCAGGGCGTGCCCGTTGGCTCGCCGCCGCTGGCCCGGTACGGGCCCAATCCGTTTCCTGATGCAGGGCGCTTCGTCCCGGATCCGCGGGGGCAGTAGCGGCGCGAGCCCGCGGCGTCGCCCGTCGCCCCACGCGAAGCGTGGGGCTCGCGCGAGGCGAGTCGGCGCTGGCGGCCGACGCGCGACGCGACGCTTCGCGCAACCGCACAAGGAGGCCGCGACGATATCGAGGCTCGCTTGCCACCGCATGGCCCGCCTCGCATACTGGGCGGGCCATGCCCGCTCTCGCCGCGACGACCGACGAAGACCTCATGCTCGCGTACGCCGCGGGCGACGCCGCGGCGTTCGATGCGCTTTACGCCCGGCACAAGGGCGGTGTGTACCGCTATCTGCTGCGTCAGTGCCGCCAAGGCGGTGTCGCCGACGAGCTCTTCCAGGACGTATGGATGAACCTGATCCGGGCTCGCGCGAGCTACGCGCCCACTGCCAAGTTCACGACGTGGCTCTACCGCCTGGCGCATAACCGGCTGATCGACCACTACCGCGCGAGCGCGCATCTGACGCTCGTCTCCGCCGACGACGAGGCGCATGAGGAAACCGTCGCCGCGCTGCCCGGCGCTCGTGGTGACGATCCACGCGTTCGCGCCGAGAACCGCGAGCTCGGCGAACGTCTGCGCGCCGCCGTCGCGGCGCTGCCGCCCGCGCAACGCGAGGCGTTTTTGCTGCAGCAGGAAGCTGGCCTGTCGCTCACCGAGATCGCCGCTGTCACCGGTGTCGGAACGGAGACCGTGAAGAGCCGGCTGCGCTACGCGCTCTCCAAGCTGCGCGGCGATCTCGTGGACCTCGACGACGGATTGCAGGAAAGCCTGGGATGAACGAGACCGAACACGACCGCCGACTCAACGCCGCGTGGAACGCGGCGAGCCGCGAGGAGCCGCCGCTGTCGCTCGACGCCGCGATTCGCGCCGCGGCTCGGCGCGCGGTCGATGCGGCGCCGCGCAAGCGAGACAAGCATTGGTGGTACCCGCTCGCGGCCGCCGCCACCGTGGCCGTGCTTGCGGTCGGCATTATCCAGCTGACGCCACCCGAGCAGATCGCACCGACCATCGTCGCCGACATGGCCTTTGCGCCGCGCGAAGCGAACAAGGATGTCGTGCGGCAGGTCGCGCCTGCCGACAAGAAGATCGTCGAGCCATCCGCAGCGATCACCGCAGCCTCGCCTCCCGCAACGCCGTCGCCCGCCGCCCAAGCGCCAGCGAGGCGCGCTCAGACGGCGGCGTCGGGCCGTCTCGCCGGAGAGCGCACCCAGACGCCGGCAACCGAAGGGGACACGCAGAAGGATTCGCTGGCGGCGAAGCGCGAGCTCGTGGCGCAGGAGAAGCTTGCGAGCGCCAAGTCCGACGCAGCCGCCGTAAATACCGCGCCGTCACCGTCTGCGGCGGCACCCGCGATGTCCGCGCCGCCGCGCAGTGAGCCGTTCCCCGCCGCGGCGCCCGAGCCTCGACGTGATGCTTACGCGGACGAGCGCAACGCTGCAGCGAATACGCCGGCCAAGTCACCGGCGGCTCAGGTTGCACGTTCCGCCGCGGCGCCGAGCACGGAAGAAGCGCAGACGAAAGGCCGGGTCGCGACGGCGAAGGTCGCGACTGCCGACGAAGCCAAGGCGAAGGAGGCATCCGCGCGCAGCGTCGAGGAGTGGATCAAGCGCATTCGCGACCTGAAGAACGCGGGCCGGCTTGACGAAGCGGCGAAGGAGCTCGCGGCGTTTCGCAACGAGTACGGCGAGCGCGCCGACGCGCTGTTGCCCGCCGACATGCGCGCAACGAGCGCGCAACCTTCAAAGTAGGGCCGAATTCATTCGGCCAGCGACGGTTACGACGGTCCGACGTATACCGGCGCCGGTTGCGTGAAGTACGCGTGCAGGATGTGATAGACCATCAGGTAATTCTTCTGCTGGAAGCTCGCGTGCGAAATGCCGGCCATCACGGAAAGCTGCTTGTCCGGATGCGGCAGCCGCTTGAAGAATTCGACCAGATCGTCGAAGGCCGCGATGCCATCGTATTGCCCGCGCAGGATGAGCGTGGGCATCGTAATCCTCACCGGATCGACGACCGGAAGCTTGGAGCACATGTCGATATAGGTGCCGTTGGGCATCGAGTCGTCGAGGGCGAGGATCGCATCGGCGAACGCATCGACGACGCGCGGCTCCGCGGTATCCGGATGATCGCGCTGGAAAATCGAATGCACGAATGCGCGGTCGATCGGCCTGCGCTTGGTGGCGAGGAACTCAGGCAGTTTCTTCCTGCGCTGCTCGAGCGTCGGAGCGCCTTTCCCGGTCCACACGAACGCGTCCAGCGCCAGGCGTGACACGCGGTCCGGATGGCGCTGCGCAAATAGCGCCGCGCGCAGCGCCCCCGATGAGATCCCGTAAACCATGAACGCGCGAATGCCGCGCATGTGGATGATGTACTCGGTCGCCGCAGCAAGATCGTAGGCGCCGTTGGCGATGTCGCAATAGATGTCGCGCTCTTTGCCGGATCGCCCATAGCCTTCCATGTCGACGGTCCAGCAGACAAACCCGCGCTCGGCGAACCAGTCCATCGCGGACGAATCCGGCCGTCCGGGAACGAAGAGATCGAAAGTCGGCTGCGAAGCCATCGACGATCCGTGAACGAAAAGCACGGCCGGCTTGCCCTCCGGCGAGTCGACGTACTTTTCCCATAGAAACAGCCGGACGTCGCCGTCGGGCGTTTGCTTCTGCGCCCAGTGCTCGACGCCGGTCACTTGCGTTGCCTTGTCCATCGCTCGCTCTAGGACTCCTTGGCCTGGTCCGGCTAGTCGATCTTTGCGCCGGTTTCGCGGATGACCTTCGCCCAGAGTTCCTTCTCCGAGCGGAAGAACGCCCCGAACTCGGCGGGCGTCGAACCGACGATCTCGATGCCGGCGCTCGACATGTAGGTCTTCACTTCGCTGGTTGCAAGCACTTGCGTTAGCTCGCGAAAAAGCTTGTCGATGATCGCTGCCGACGTCCCTTTCGGCGCGAGCAGACCCATCCAGACATAGGCCTCGTAGCCCGGCACGCCCGACTCCATCACGGTGGGCACATCCGGGAGCTGCGGCGAGCGTTTCGCGCCGGTCACCGCCAGCGCCCGAAGCTTGCCCGCCTTGATGTGCCCGACCATGCCGGCGGTTCCCGGGATCGACACTTGCACTTGTCCGCCGAGCAGATCGGCCGTCGCCTGGCCGCTGCCGCGATACGGCACGTGATTCATCTTCATCCCGGTCATCGACGCGAGCAGCGCGACGAAGAGATGCTGGCCGCTGCCGTTGCCCGACGATGCGTAATCGATCCGGCCGGGTCGCTCCTTCACGTACGCAACGAACTCCTGGAACGTCTTGACCGGCAGCGATGGATGGACGACCAGCACGCCGGGCTCGCGACCGATCAGCGAGATCGGCGCGAAGTCCTCGATCGGTTCGTAGGGAAGCTTGGGATACAGCGTGGCGCTGATCGCATTGGTCTGCGAAGCGAGCAACAGCGTGTAGCCGTCTGCAGATGCCTTCGCGACGACGTCGGTGCCAATAGTCGCGCCCGCGCCGGGCTTGTTGTCGACGATCACCTGCTGACCAAGCCGCTTCGAGAGCTCCTGCGCGATCACGCGCATCGGCCCGTCGACCGCGCCCCCCGGGGAGAACGGCACGACCACCCGCACCGGCCGCGATGGATAGTCCTGCGCCCGCGCCGCAGACGTGTACAGCGCGACGAACACTACGGCTGCGAAGAGTTGCGCCGCAGACAAATGCTTCTTCGTCCCGAACATCGCGAGATTATGCACCCGCGCGCTGCCGCAGCAGCTTCTTGATCGGCGCGGGCAACGCCGCACCGGCGATTTCCGCGAGCGGCAGCCAAACGAGGCCCGGCTCCTCAACGCCGCGCGGCCAGGTGTGCACCGCGCACGGCTGAGGGTGCAACGTCAAGCGGAAGTGCGTGAAGCCGTGCTCGATCGCAGGCAGCGGCGGCTCAAGTGCGACCGCAGCGGCGAAACGTGCCTGGCAATGCGCGACCACATCGGCGTCGGGTGCAAGTTCGGGCAAGCTCCACAGGCCGGCCCAGATGCCGATCGCCGGCCGTTTTTCCAGCAGCACCTCGTTGTGGCGCTCGAGTAGCAGCACCGAGACCGTGCGCAGCGGCAAGTCTCTCTTCGGCCGCGGTGCCGGCAGCTCATCGATGCGGCCGTCGCGCCGGGCGACGCAATCGCTTGCGACCGGGCACGCATCGCAGCGCGGCGATTGGCGCAAGCACACCGTCGCGCCGAGATCCATCAGCGCCTGCGTATACGTCTCGATGTCCTTTGCCGGAAGCAACGATTCGGCGCGCCGCCAGAGAGAGCGCTCGACCATGGAATTGCCCGGGAACCCCGCGATGCCGGCATGCCGCGCGAGCACGCGCTTGACGTTGCCGTCGAGAATTGCGCCGCGTGCGCCGAACGCGAACGCCGTGATCGCCGCCGCAGTCGAGCGGCCGATGCCCGGGAGGCCCGCGACTGCGGCGACGTCGCGCGGGAATGCACCGCCATGCTCGTCGACGATTGCCTTGGCCGCGCGATGCGCGAGATGCGCGCGGCGATAGTAGCCAAGCCCGCTCCATAGCTCGAGCACGCGTTCGAGCGGCGCCGCGGCGAGGCTGGCAATATCGGGAAAGGCGCTGAGGAAGCGACCATAGTATGGAATCACGGTCGCGACCTGCGTCTGCTGCAGCATGATCTCGGAGAGCCAGACGCGGTACGGATCGCGCGTACGCTGCCACGGCAGGTCGCGTCGGCCGTGGTTTTTCTGCCACGCGACGAGTCGCGATGCGAATGATCGCGGCAAGGCTCTTACCGCCCGGAAAGGCGCTGCCGCGCCTTTCCGGCCGCTTCGGCACTGGGATATTTCGCGACGAGGTCCTCGAGGGTGCGCCGCGCGCCTCCGGCGTCGCCGAGCTCGGTGAGGCAGCTCGCGATATTGAGCATCGCGTCGGGCACTTTCTGGCTGTCGGGATACATCGCCATCAATTGGCGCTGCGTCGCGATCGCAGTGCGAAAGTCCTTGAGCGCGTATTGCGCATTACCCGCCCAGTACAGCGCCGAGGGTGCGAGCGGACTGCGCGAATTCGCGCGCGCGAACGCCTGGAAGCTCGCCGCCGCGGCCGCATAATTGCCGGTCTTGAACTGGTCCAGCGCGGCGTCGTACGCGCGCTGCTCGGTGACGATGTCGGCTGCCGACGCAAGCGGACGCGCCGGCGTTCCGGCGGGCGAGGCGCCGGCGCTTGTCGCCGGCGTACTGTCCGCGGCGGGCGGGCCGGTCGCCGCCGGCGCGGCGGCGCTTTCCAGCTTGCGCAGCCGCCCGTCGAGATCGAGATACAGATCGCGCTGGCGCTTTTGCGCCTGCTCGAGCTCGTAGGTCAGCACCTCGTACTGGCCGCGGAGTTTCGCGATGTCGGCCTTGATCTGCTCGACGTCGTGGAGAAGCTCGACCAGCCCCTGACTCTTGATCGTCGTCTCGAGCGTGCCGAGGCGTGCATTGAGCGAGCTTTCGAGCTGATCGACGCGGCCCTTGAGTAACTCGATGCGCTTGCGCGCCTCGTCGTCGTCGAATATCGCCGCGTGCGCCGGCGCGATGGCGAGCTGCGCGGCGACGACGAGCAACAGGACGATGACGCCTACGCGAGCGCGGCGCATCTCTCGCCGCACGCTCGCACCTCGGCCTCCTTGCCTGGTCATCGCAAGTTGAATCGCATCGCGTCGGTCTCATGCCGCGACTCGCCACGCGCGATCCCCACGCTGCGCGTGGGGCGACTGGCGACGCTGCGGGCTCGCGCCGCTTGCCGGTCAGCGCGTGCGCACGCTACGATGCGGCCTGCCGGAACCCGGCTGGCACGATCGAGCCGGCAACCGTGCACGTCGATTCTGCCCATGCAATTTGCCGGAAAGTTTCCCGAACGACGGCCGCGCCGCATGCGCCGGGACGACTTCTCGCGGAGGTTGATGCGCGAGCACCGCCTCGCCGCTGAAGACTTGATCTATCCGGTCTTTGTTCAGGAAGGCGATCGGCGCGAGGACGAGGTGCCGTCCTTGCCGGGGATCGCGCGTAAAAGCATCGATCGTCTGCTCCACGATGCCGAACGCTGCCTCGAGCTCGGCGTGCCCGCGATCGCCCTCTTCCCGGTCATCAGCGGCGAATTGAAGTCGCTTGACGCAGCGGAGGCGTGGAACCCGGAAGGTCTTGTGCCCAGGACGGTCCGCGCGTTGAAAGACCGATTCCCGCCGTTGGGCATCATCACCGACGTCGCGCTCGATCCTTACACCAGTCACGGCCAGGACGGGCTTATCGATGCCAACGGCTATGTGGTCAACGATCCCACGGTCGCAGCCTTGACGCGTCAGGCGTTGTGTCACGCCGAAGCCGGCGCGGACGTCGTCGCCCCTTCGGACATGATGGACGGGCGAGTCGGCGCGTTGCGCGCAGCGTTCGATAAGGCCGCTTTCGATCGGCCGCGAATTCTCGCGTATTCGGCCAAGTACGCTTCGAACTTCTACGGACCGTTCCGGGATGCGGTAGGCTCGGCGGGCAATCTCAAGGGCGGTGACAAGTACACCTACCAGATGGACCCGGGGAACTCGGACGAGGCGCTGTGGGAGGTATACCTCGATTTGAAGGAAGGCGCCGACATGGTCATGGTCAAGCCGGGCCTTCCGTACCTCGACATCGTACGGCGCGTAAAAGACACCTTCGGGGTTCCAACGGTGGTATATCAGGTCAGCGGCGAATACGCGATGCTCAAGGCCGCAGGCCAGTGCGGCTGGCTCGATGAGCGCGCCTGCGTGCTGGAAACGCTGACGGCGTTCAAACGCGCCGGTGGCGACGCTGTCCTGACCTATTTCGCGCTGGCCGCGGCCGAATGGCTGCGGGCGTAGCCTAGAGCCGAGCTTTGTCGGCGAGCAGCGCGCGAAGTTGGGTCGGGGTCAGCCGTTCCTCCGCGCTGGCAACGCGCTCGCGCCGCGGACGGTTTCGTCGCTGCTGCGGAGAAACGATTACGAGACGTATCGTGGCCTGCGGCGATTCGACGCGCAACTGCGGTTGCCCATCGCCCCGCTGCGCAGGAACCGACGCATAGGCAATCCCGGCATTGATCAGTGAAAGTTCGACCGATTTGGCATCTTCCGCCTCGAGTTCCAGCCGAACCTCACTGTGCTCGGTAGCCCAACCGGCGGCGACGGCGCCGGTGAGCAGCGGCTTCCACTGCGACAACCTTTCCATCCAGTCCAAGGCGTCGACGCGCTGGGCCCGAAGTGAGGCGATCTGGGCCGTGCCTTGAAATAAAGTGTTGTAATCGCGCAACGCCTGTTCTACCTCTTCGTTGCCCGGTAGCGGTTCATGCTCAGGTAAGCCGAGTTGGCGGCAGGCCTTGCGTTTGGCGGCTTGCCAGTCGTTCAATCCGTGCTCGGCGATCAGCCGCGCCGCGGCCTGGGCAATGCGCGCCCGATTGCGCAGCGCCCGTGGGGAGTCGGTGCGAGGCATGGGGCCTAGAAAATCTGGTTTCGGATCTCGCCCGGGGCCCTGCCGCTGCCTGGCGCGGGGGGCAGGTCCTCGCGCAGCTTAGGCGGAAACTCGGAGTAAAAGTATTCGACAATCCCCCCGCGGTCCTCCGGCTCGCGCAAGCCTGTGTCCGGGCTTATCCTGGCGATGGTGACGCCCTCGGGCGGCTGCAATGGCCGTTCCGGCACACCCTTGAGCACCTTGGCCATGAAGTTAATCCAGATCGGCAGCGCGGCGACCGCACCGGTCTCGTTCGTCCCCAGCGTTTTCGGTTGATCGAAGCCGATCCACGCGATCGCCACCATGGACGCGTTGAAGCCGCAAAACCAGGCATCGACGTTGTCGTTGGTCGTTCCGGTCTTGCCGGCGAGATCCTGCCGCCCGAGCTGCATCGCCCGGGCCGCAGTGCCGGCGCGCACGACGTCGCGCATCATCGTGGTCATGATAAATGCGTTACGCGGATCGATCGCGCGCTCGGCACCCTCGGTTGCGGCAACGGGCTGAGCATTGGACAAGACGTTGCCACGACTGTCGACGACGCGATCGATCAGATAGGGCGTGATACGGTAGCCGCCGTTGGCGAAGATCGAATAGGCGCCGAGCATCTGCAGCGGCGTCGCGGCGCCTGCCCCCAGCGCCATCGGGAGGTACGCCGGGTGTAGCCTGGGGTCGAAGCCGAAACGGCTGATGTAGTCCTGGGCGTACTTGGGTCCGATCGCCTGCATGACGCGAACCGTGACCAAGTTCTTCGATTTCATCAGCGCCGTCCGCAGTCGCATCGGCCCTTCATATTTCCCATCGTAGTTCTTGGGCTCCCAAGGCTCGCTACCGGTCTGAGCCGCGTCGAAATACAGCGGCGCGTCGTTCACGACGGTCGCTGGGCTGAAGCCCTTTTCGAGCGCCGCCGAATAAATGAAAGGCTTGAATGCCGAACCCGGCTGACGCTGCGCCTGGGTGACGTGATTGAACTTGTTGCGGTCGAAGTCGAACCCTCCAACGAGCGACAGGATTGCGCCATCCGCCGGCCGCGCGGACACAAGCGCCGACTCGGCCTGCGGCATCTGGCCGATTTGCCAGCGTCCCTTGTCGTCGCGACTTACCCGGATCACCGCTCCCCTGCGGATGCGGATTCCCGCCGGCGCCTTGTCGGACAATGCGCGAGCTGCGAACTTGAGACCGTCGCCGTTGATCGCGATCGTTTCGCCGTCACTGCGCACCGCCTGAACTTCGACAGGCGAGGCCGCGACGACGATCGCGGCATCGAGATTATCGCTGTCCGAAACGTCCTGGAACGCCGAATCGAGAGCTTGCTCGAGCTCCGCCGGATCGCTTGGAAGGCTGACATAGGCCTCCGGCCCTCGATAGCCATGGCGCCGATCGTAGTCGATCACCCCTCGCCGCATTGCAGCATAGGCCGCGTCCTGGTCGGCTTTCCGCACTGTCGTATACACGGTGAGCCCGCGGGTATAGCTGCTCTCGCCGTAGGTCTCGAACATCGTTTGCCGCACCATTTCGGCGACGAATTCGGCGTGTGCGGTCGCATCGCGGATGGTCTGCCGCACTACGAGGGGTGCGTCCTGTGCCTGCTTGAGCTCACCATCGCCAATGAACCGCAGCTCGTGCATGCGTCGCAAAACATAGAGCTGGCGAGCTCGCGCCCGCTTCGGATTCGCCACCGGATTGTAGGCTGAAGGCGCTTTCGGCAATCCCGCCAGCATCGCCGCCTCCGCAACGTCGATTTGCGCTAGCGGCTTGCCGAAATAGATCTGCGCCGCGGCGGCGAAGCCATAAGCCCGCTGGCCCAGGAAAATCTGATTGACATATAGCTCGAGGATTTGGTCCTTGGACAGGTTGGCCTCGATCTTGTAGGCGAGCAAGACCTCGCGCAGCTTGCGGGTCAATGTCCTTTCGCGGGTAAGGAAGAAATTGCGGGCGACCTGCATGGTGATCGTGCCTGCGCCTTGCTGCGTTCCGCTCGCGACGTTGGTCAAGGCCGCCCGAAGCACCGAAATGTAATCCACGCCACCATGCTGGTAGAAACGCTCGTCTTCGGCCGCCAGGATCGCCCGCCGCATGATTTCGGGTACTTCCTTGATCTTGACGATCGCTCGCCGCTCCTCGCCAAATTCCCCGAGCAGCTCGCCCTCGGCGGAGAGCACTCGGAGCGGGATCTTCGGCTGGTAGTCGGTCAGGGCCTCAAGTGTCGGTAAAGTGGGGTAAAGAAGGGCAAAAACGAACGCAACCAGCAGAGTCCCGACTAGCGCCAAGCCAAACAGGACGGACGCCAAGTAGATAAGCCAACGCTTTAGCATAGATGAATGAAAGTTAACCGGGGCTGGGACGGGAGCCGCGATTATATGCAGGGTTACAAGCGAGATAAACTTGAAAAAAAGAAATTGCCATGGTTTATACTTGCTGCTAGCATTTAATGTAGTTTATATGTATATCGCCTAACCTTCCCATGCTGAAGGAAAAACTCGGTTCCACTTTTTCGTTCTTGCAGGCGAGCTCGCCCCCGCTGATCGGGGTCGACATCAGCTCGTCGGCGCTCAAGCTGGTCGAGTTGTCCGAAACCGGCAAGGGCGCGTACCGCCTCGAACGCTACGCCGTCGAGCCGCTGGCCAAGGACGTGGTCACCGACGGCAACATCGCCAACCTCGACCAGGTCGCCGATGCGCTGCGGCGAGCGCACAAGCGCCTCGGATCGCGTAACCGCAATGTCGCCCTCGCACTTCCGGCGGCAATGGTCATCACCAAGAAAATCATCGTTCCAACCGGGCAAACGGAGGAAGAACTCGAACTCCAGGTCGAAACGGAGGCCAACCAATATATTCCTTTCGCCTTGGACGAGGTCAATCTGGATTTCCAGATCCTCGGCCCAGCGCCGAACAATGCGGATGAGGTCGAGGTGCTCATTGCAGCATCGCGCAAAGAGAAGGTCGAAGACCGGGTGGCGATTGCCGAGGCCGCCGGCCTCAAACCGCGGGTGATGGATGTCGAATCCTACGCCACCGAGGAAGCTTTCCAGATGATCGCTCCGTCGCTGCCGGCAAACGGCCGCGACCAGAATATCGCGCTGGTCGACATCGGCGCGCATGTGATGCATTTCTACGTCCTGCGGAACAATCAGATCCTTTTTTCGCGCGACCAGGCGTTCGGAGGCAACCAGCTTACGCACGAGATTCAGCGCGCCTTCAATCTCTCGCCGGAGGAGGCGGAGTCGGCGAAGAAGAATGCCGGCTTGCCCGAGAACTATGACGCCGATGTGCTGCAACCGTTCATGGAAACGCTCGCCCTCGAGATTACCCGGGCGCTGCAGTTTTTCTTCACCTCGACCTCATACAGCCAGGTCGACCAGGTCGTGCTTGCGGGCGGCTGCGCGCTGGTGCCCGGGCTGGACGAGCTCGTTGCCAAGCGCGCCGGGGTGAATGCGATCGTGGGCAATCCATTCGCGAATATGTCGGTGTCAGATCGGATCCGGCCGCGCCAGCTTGCCGCCGATGCGCCGGTGCTGCTGATCGGCTGCGGTCTCGCCTTGCGGAGCTTCAACTGACATGGTCCGTATCAACCTGCTTCCCCACCGGGAACAGAAGCGCCAGGCGCGCCAACGACAGTTCGTCTCGGTCGCGGTCGGGCTGGCGATCCTGGGAATTGCCGTCGTCGGTCTGGGCCACGTCGTGATCGCGGCGCGGATCGACAATCAGAACAACCGTAACACCCTCCTCAAGACCGAGATCGCCAAGCTCGACGAGCAGATCAAGGAAATCGACCGACTCCGCGACCAGACTCAGGCGCTGCTGGCGCGCAAGCAGGTGGTCGAAACCTTGCAGGCGAACAGAACCGAAGCGGTACATCTGCTCGACCAGCTGGTCCGCCAGCTGCCCGACGGCGTTTATTTAAGGACGGTCAGGCAAAACGGCGCCCGTGTAACGCTGGTCGGCTACGCCCAGTCCAACGCCCGCGTCTCGACGCTGATGCGCAACATCGAGAGCTCGCCATGGCTGGCCGCGCCCGAGCTCATCGAGATCCGTTCGGTGGCGGTTGATAGGCAGAAGGTCAATGAGTTCACGCTCGCCATGCAGGTCAAGCGAGCGGCCCCCGCGGGCGACGCAAAGGCCGGCGCCCCGCCGCCCGGCAAGGCGCCGCCAGCAAAGGCGTCCGGCAAGAGCGCATCCGCGCTCGCGAAGGGTGCTCCCGCATGACGCTCGACGACATCCGCAGACTGAATATCCGCGAGGCCGGCAATTGGCCGCTGCTGCCCAAGATCGCGGTGCTTGGCCTGATTTTCGTGGTCATCGTGATCGCGGGCGGATTGCTCGACTGGCGCGATCAGTTCGACGCGCTCGATCGAGTGCAGGCCGAAGAGAGCAAGCTCAGAGAATCGTACGCATCGAAGAAGGCCAAGGCCGTCAATCTTGAGCTGTATGTGCAGCAATTGCGCGAGATCGAACAATCCTTCGGCGCACTGCTCAAGCAGCTTCCCAACAAGTCGGAGATGGACGCCCTGCTGACCGACATCAATCAGGCCGGTCTCGGGCGCGGCCTGCAATTCGAACTGTTCAAGCCGGCGACCCAGGAAAGGCTGGCGGACTTCTACGCCGAGCTCCCGATCAGCGTCAAAGTCACCGGGAGCTATCACGACATGGGCGCCTTCGCAAGCGATGTCGCGCAGCTTCCCCGAATCGTGACGCTTAACGATATCGTTATCGCGAACGACAAGGGAACGTTGACCATGGACGCCGTTGCCAAGACCTTCCGCTACCTCGATGAAGACGAGGTCGCCAGGCAGCGCCGGTCGGCGAAAGACGCGAAGGGCAAGAAATGAGATTGCGCGTCGCATTCTGCGCAGGCGTCGCGCTTCTCATCGCGGGTTGCGCGGGCGAAAGCCACCAGGATCTGCGTGCCTGGATGCAGGAACAGGGAAAAGGCGCCAAGGGCAAGCTCGATCCGCTGCCCCAGGTCAAGCCCTACGAACCATTTGCCTACAACGCATTCGATCTGCCTGATCCGTTCAAACCGAGAAAGATCGAGCCGCTCAAGGGAGGCAGCAACCTGGCGCCCGATCTCACGCGGCGCAAGGAGCCGCTGGAGGCCTATCCGCTGGAGTCGCTGCAGATGGTCGGCACGATGCAGCGGGGCCGGGCTACCTTCGCGCTCGTCCGGACGACGGAAAAGGACATCTACCAGGTCAAGGTCGGCAATTACATCGGGCAGAACTTCGGCGTGATCATCGGCATCACCGACAACGAGATTCGGCTCAAGGAGCTCGTCCAGGACGGCACCGGAGACTGGACCGAGCGATCGAGCACTCTACAGCTCGCGGACGTGACGGATCAAAGACAGGAGCGAAGACGATGAGCCCCTTGCCTTCCACCGAATCCCTACGTTTCCGCGGGCGCGCGTGCGCGGTTATTGCCGCGTTCTGTGCTGGAATCGTCGCCCTAAACGCCGGACCGGTCTGGGCCCAGGCTGGGAACAGCATCGATGCGGTGAGCGTTTCCAAGGCGAGCTCGGGCCGAACCGTGATCAAGTTCACGCTAAAGGCACCGTTGCCCAATCCGCCTGCGGGCTTCGCGATTACCAACCCGCCGCGCATCGCGCTCGACTTTCCGGACACCGGCAACGGCCTCGGCCGTACCGCGCAGGAGGTCGGCGACCCGGCGCTGCGAAGCCTCAATGTCGTGCAGGCGGGCAACCGGACGCGCGTCGTGTTCAATCTGAACAAGCCGCAGTCGTTCGACACGCAGATGGAGGGTAATACCATCCTCGTGACGCTGACCGATCAGGCGGCCGGCGCCGCGACCGCCGAAACGCAGATCGTATCGCGGTTCGCGGAGGCGCGGCCCGGTGAAGTGACCCACGCTTTGCGCGATATCGATTTCAGGCGCGGGCGCAATGGCGAAGGCCGCATCATCGTCGACCTGTCGGACAGCTCCACGGGCATCGACATCCGCCAGCAGGGGCGCACGCTGGTCGTCGATTTTCTCAGGACGGCGCTGCCGCGGAACCTCGAGCGGCGGCTCGACGTCGCCGATTTCGCAACGCCCGTCGCGACCATTGACACTTTTGCGCAAGGCGCGAACGCGCGGATGGTGATCGAGCCGCGCGGGCTGTGGGAACACTCTGCGTATCAGGCCGAGAACCGGTTCATCCTCGAGATCAAGCCGATTCAGGAGGACCCGAACAGGCTGACGCAGGGCACGCGGCAGGGCTACAAGGGCGAGAAGCTGTCGCTCAACTTCCAGAACGTCGAAGTCCGGGCAGTGCTTCAGGTCATCGCCGATTTCACGGGCCTCAACATCATCACGAGCGACACGGTCACCGGCAGTCTGACGCTGCGCCTCAAGGATATCCCCTGGGATCAGGCGCTGGACATCATCATGCAGACCAAGGGTCTGGACATGCGCAAGAACGGCAACGTCGTTCTGATCGCGCCGCGTGAGGAATTGGCGGTCAAGGAAAGGCAGCAGCTCGAATCCAGGGCGCAGATCAGCGACCTGGAGCCGCTGCAGACCGAGATGTTCCAGCTCAATTACCAGAAGGCCGACGACGTACAGAAGCTAATTGCGGACGAGAAGCAGAAAATGCTGTCCAAGCGCGGCAGCGCCGTCGTCGATCGGCGCACCAATATCCTGTTTGTGCAGGACACGGCGTCGCGCCTGGAAGAAGTGCGACGCGTGATTCGCCAGATCGATGTCACGGTGCGGCAAGTCCTGATCGAAAGCCGCATCGTGATCGCGAGCGACAAATTCAGCCGGCAGCTCGGTGTCCGCCTCGGGGTTCAGACCGGGTTCACGCTGCAACGCCGTTATGCCGGCGGCTTCGGCGGCTCGCTGTCGACGACGCCGGTCGTGACCTGTAGCGGCACGACATGTACCCGCCAAACGCGGACTCAGACGCCCTATGAGCTGGCTTCGGGGATCGCCAGCGCGGGCTACTCGGATCCGCCGCAACTCAACGTGAACCTTCCGGTCCCGAACCCCGCAGGACAGCTCGCGCTCACCTTGATAAACCTTGGAAGTGGCAACCTCATCAACCTTGAGCTTTCGGCCCTCGAGGCGGACACCTTGGGGAAGGTGATCTCGAGTCCGCGGGTCGTCACGGCCGACAATCAGAAGGCCCACATCGAGCAGGGCACCGAGATCCCGTACGTGACCCCGGGGTCGGCCAATGCTCCGGCAACCGTGCAATTCAAGAAGGCGGTTCTGGCCCTTGACGTCACGCCGCAGATCACCCCGGACAACCGGATCATCATGCTGGTGGAGATCAGGAAGGACGCCGTCGGCCAGTTCGTTCCCGTGCAGGGCGGCGGCTCGGTACCGTCGATCGACACCAAGAACGTGACGACGCAGATCGCTGTGAACAACGGCGATACCGCGGTCATCGGTGGCATCTACGAGGAAACCATCAACAACAACGTGACCAAGGTCCCGCTCCTTGGCGACATTCCGATTCTGGGCTACGTTTTCAAGCAGACGGGGAAGGAGCTCGACAAGACCGAGCTCTTGATATTCCTCACGCCACGAATCATCAAGGAATCGGTTACGGCGGTACGCTAGCCGCGCGAGCCCGCAGCGACTCGCGCCCGAATCGCCGTTAAACTACAATGCCTCGATGCATCTGCATCGGGGCAATCTTTTTCTGGTGGGCATGCCGGGCTGCGGCAAGTCGACGCTCGGCCGCCTGCTCGCCAGACGCCTGGACAAGCCATTCTTCGACGCCGACGTCGAGCTCGAACGTCGGCTTGGCGTAACGATTCCGGTCATTTTCGAGCTGGAGGGCGAACCTGGCTTCCGCGACCGCGAAGCAACCGTCCTCGCCGATCTCGTCGTCCAAAACAATATCGTGCTTTCCACCGGCGGCGGGGTGGTGTTGCGTCCATCGAACCGCGACCAGCTCAAGCAGGGTGGAACGGTGCTCTACCTCCATGCACCGCCCGCCACGCTGTGGGAGCGCACCCGCCACAGCAAGCACCGGCCGCTGCTGCAGGCTCCGGATCCTTTTGCACGGGTGCAAGAGCTGTATGCGGCTCGCGATTCGCTCTATCGCGAGGTCGCGGACGTGGTCGTCGAGTCGGATCGCGAGCAAGTGAGCCGCCTCGCGCATCGCCTCGAACAGCAACTTCGAGCCGCTGCGCGAGCTTGAGCCGGTGCGGACCTTGACCGTTGCGCTCGGCGAGCGCAGCTACCCGATCTACATCGGCGAGGGGATTCTGGCGCATTGCGGCGAGTTGCTGCCGCCGCTCCGGTCCCGCCGCGCGATCGTCGTTACCAATCCGATCGTCGCAGCGCTTCATCTCGATGTCCTGCAGGCCGCGCTTCTTGCGGCCCGTATCAGCAATGAAGCCATCGTTGTCCCGGACGGGGAAGCGCACAAGGACTGGGCAACGCTCTATGAAGTCCACACCCGCCTTCTCGAGCTCGGCGCGGAACGCTCCACGACATTGATCGCCCTGGGGGGCGGCGTGATCGGTGATCTGGCCGGATTTGCCGCGGCGACCTACCAGCGCGGCATCCCGCTCATCCAGGTTCCCACCACTTTGCTGGCGCAGGTGGACTCGTCGGTCGGCGGCAAGACGGCCGTCAATCATCCGCTGGGCAAGAACATGATCGGCGCATTTCACCAACCCCGCGCCGTCATCAGCGACACGGCGACACTCTCCACCTTGCCCGACCGCGAGTACATCGCAGGCATTGCCGAGGTAATCAAATGCGGGGCCATTCGCGACCTCGCCTTGTTCGAATGGCTGGAAGCGAATATGGATCGATTGCTCGCGCGCGAGTCGGAAGCGGTCGTGCATGCGGTGCTGGAAAGTTGCCGCATCAAGGCTGAGATCGTGACCGCCGACGAGCGCGAAACCGGCGACCGGGCGCTGCTCAACTTCGGACATACCTTCGGTCACGCGATCGAAGCGGCGACGGGCTATGGGAGCTGGCTGCACGGCGAAGCCGTCGCTGCGGGAATGGTTCTCGCCGCCGACCTGTCGCAGCAGTTGACGGGCCTTTCTTCGGCAGATGCAGAGCGACTGCGGCGGCTGCTCGCGCACGCGCATTTGCCAACCGATGCGCCGCCGATCGCCGTCGAGCATTGGCTGGATCTGACATTGCGCGACAAGAAAACCGAGTCGGGGACGAGGCGGTATGTCCTGCTCGAGGCGCTGGGGCGCGCCATTGTGCATCGCTCCGCTGCGAAGGCCGATTTACGCGCTATTCTCGGCTGAAAATCGCGCGCAATAAAACAGCGCGGCGCCAGGGGCGCCGCGCTGTAAACCCTACAACTGGTTCCTAATCAGGGCGTAGTGCACCTGATGGTTGCCTGATCGAACGTCTGCGGCACGCTTGAATCGCCGACGGTAATCTCGTAGGTGAAAAAGGCGCCCGTTGCTGGGGGGGAATTAAGACCGCTCACCGTCACGGTTCCCGGCGATGTGGTCACAACCGATGGCACAGGGGTAACCGGGGGTTGGCCGGCAGGCTGAGCCACGACGACATTGTAGGGAGGCGTTCCGTCCTGAACCACGAACGTGAACGGCCCGGGGCAGGTACCGCCGTTGGTGGGAGCTGTCGGCACACCGTCGCTGGCCGCCGTATATGACGATGGCGAGATGCGGACACTCGGGGGTGGCGGCGTCGGCGGCGTCGGCGGAGCCGTCGTACCAGGCAGGTTGAGTAGCCTGGCCGTCGTCTGCAGGCCGATCGAGTCGCGGATCGAGAACACCAGCGGATTGACGCAAGTGCCGTTTGTAATTGCACTGAATGGCAGTCCGGGGGCGAGCACCGTCGAGTTGACAAGGGTCACTGCGGTCGGAAAGGTCGAGACCACGGTGTACGGCGGCGTACCTCCGTAGATGTAGTAGTCGATCCGGAAGCCACTCGAACACTGCGTGGTGTCGGGTCCGATGATCGTCGCGGTGTCCGGCACCACCGACAGCACGGCAGCGCCATTGATCGTCTGTACGATCGTGAACTGCGCGGTTTGCTGGTTGCCTGTCGTGAGCTCGGTCGCGCGCAGCAGCGCGGGCTGAGTCGGGGCATTGGCGCTCGCCTGGATGATCACCCGCGCAACGCCAAACTGATCCGACACGACGGTGAGCGTCGATACCAGCGGGTTCGCAGGGTCGTTGCTCTGGATGGCGAACGCGCCCGAAACAACATCGAATCTGACCTGACGGTTCGGAATACCGACACCGCCGGCGCCGGTGACTGTCACCGACGCAGTCGCAGTCTGGCCAGAGCAGATGGTGTTCGCGCCGCATGCCGCGGATGCTGGTGTGATCGTCAGCGTATTGAAGATCGGCGCGGGTTTGACCGTGACGGTCGCCATGGCCTTGGTCCCGGCCGAGTCCTGCGCCGTGATCAAAACGGCCGTATCCGCCAGAACGTTGGCCGGCAGCAGCACGATCGGGCCGTTGGTCACCGACGCGCCGACGGGCAGGATCGCCGTATTGCTCGACACTACGAAATACGGCGGCACGCCGCCGGTGATGGTCAGGATCGCCGGCGTGTTGGAAAAAACAGTCGCCACCGACGGCAATATCGACAGAGGACCGGGTGTCGTCGGCGGTGGTGCGAAGGGGTTGTTCGGAGCACCGCTTCCGCCTCCGCAACCGCCCAGAATGGCAAGCGTCGCGAGCGCGAGCAGGGCGGAGATGGACCGCAGCCAGCGAGCGTTTACACGGTTTGGCGCCATGAACGGGTCCCTGATGATGATGTCCTAAAGATTTGGAGGCGACCAGCGGTTTTGAACGTTGCGACAAGCATATAGATGACTTTGTTAAGATTAAAGCGCAAGTCCCTGGCCGGCGCAAGTGCTTTCGACGGTCGTGAACCCCAAGCACTCCCCTAAGCCTGACCTTGGTTGCCGCGATGCAACAATATGGCTAGTATGAGAAAGGCTTCGGCGCCGGGGCGCCGTGGAGCACGTTTCGGTGCAAACGAGCCGTAGGATCGACGTGCTTGTCGTTGCGAAAAGCGGTGAGGACGACGTGAATCAGACTGCCAGAGACTCGGGCTACCCACCCGGCAAACAGGGCCTGTACGACCCGCGCCGCGAGCATGACGCCTGCGGCCTGGGCTTTATCGCCCATATCAAAGGCCAGAAAAGCCACGCGATCATCACTCAAGCCCTGCAGATACTGAAGAATCTCACTCATCGCGGAGCCACCGGAGCCGACCCATTGCAGGGCGATGGCGCCGGAATCCTCATCCAGTTGCCGGATGCATTTCTGCGACGCGTCTGCGGTCGCCAGGGCCTCACCTTGCCCGCGATCGGGCAATACGGCGTCGGAATGGTGTTCCTCCCCAAGGAGCCCGCGTCGCGCATGGCCTGCGAGCAGGAAATCGAACGCGCCATCGCGAGTGAAGGACAAATACTGCTCGGCTGGCGCGATGTGCCAACCGAAAACTCCGGCTTGTCCGAACGGACCAAGGAGGTCGAGCCGGTGATCCGGCAGGTTTTCATCGCCCGCGGCACGAATGACATGGAACAGGATGCGCTGGAGCGGAAGCTCTACATCATCCGCAAGAAATCCGGCCATGCAATCCAGGCGCTGAAGCTCCGGCACGGCAAGGGATTTTACGTGCCATCGATGTCGACGCGCACCATCGTCTACAAGGGCATGCTGCTCGCGCACCAGGTTGGCGAGTATTACCGCGATCTCAAGGATCAGAGCATGATGTCGGCGCTGGGAATGGTGCATCAGCGCTTTTCGACCAACACCTTTCCTACCTGGGATCTTGCGCATCCGTTCCGGCTGGTATGCCACAACGGCGAAATCAACACGCTGCGCGGCAACGTCAACTGGATCCGCGCGCGGCAGCAGGCGATCGCGAGCCCCGTCCTCGGTCGCGATCTGGACAAGGTATGGCCGCTGATCTACGACGGACAGTCCGATTCTGCTTCGTTCGACAACGCGCTCGAGCTCCTGCTCATGGGCGGTTACCCGCTCGCGCACGCGATGATGCTGATGATTCCGGAAGCCTGGTCTGGCAATCCGTTAATGGACGACGATCGGCGCGCGTTCTACGAGTATCACGCGGCGCTGATGGAGCCTTGGGACGGGCCCGCGGCGATGGCGTTCACCGATGGCCGGCAGATCGGCGCCACGCTCGATCGCAACGGGCTGCGTCCGGCGCGATACATCGTCACCGACGACGATTACGTGATCATGGCCTCCGAAGTCGGAGTGCTCGACATTCCCGAGCGCAAGGTAATCAGGAAATGGCGCCTGCAGCCGGGCAAGATGCTGCTCGTCGACACCGACCAGGGCCGGATCATCGATGACGCGGAGCTGAAGCGGACGCTGGCGACAGCCAAGCCGTATCGCGCGTGGATCGACCGTTCGCGCATCGCGCTCGATTCTCTGCCCGATCCGGCACCGCCGCAGAAGTCGGCCGTACCGCTGCTCGACCGGCAGCAGGCGTTTGGTTACAGCCAGGAGGATATCAAGATCATCCTCGCACCGATGGCGCAGAACGGCGAGGAAGCCGTCGGCTCGATGGGCAACGACGCGGCGCTGCCCGTACTGTCGAACCGGCCCAAGGTCCTTTACAACTACTTCAAGCAGCTCTTCGCGCAGGTGACGAACCCGCCGATCGACCCGATCCGCGAGGAACTCGTCATGTCGCTGGTCACCTTCATCGGCCCGCGGCCGAACCTGCTCGCGGTCGACCTGGACGCCGACGAGACCGATCCGCCGATGCGGCTGGAGGCGGAAAAACCGATTCTCACCGCTGAGGCGATGGAGAAGATCCGGCATATCGATCTGTTCACGGGCGGAACATTTCGTTCGCTCGAGCTTGATATCTGTTATCCGGCGGCGTGGGGCGCCGCGGGCATGGAGGCCGCGCTCGCGAGCCTTTGCGCGCACGCCGAGGACGCGATCAAGCTCGGCTCTAACATCCTGATCATCTCCGACCGCAAGGTTTCGGCGCAGTTGATGCCGATCCCGGCGCTGCTCGCCACCGCGGCGGTACACCAGCATCTGGTGCGCAAGGGTCTGCGCACGAGCACCGGGCTGGTCGTGGAGACGGGCTCGGCACGCGAGGTGCACCAGTTCGCATTGCTCGCCGGGTACGGCGCGGAGGCGATCCACCCGTACCTGGCGCTCGAGTCGCTCGGCGAGCTGCACGAGTATGTGCCCGAAGTGTCGCCGGAGGAATCGGCGAAGCGTTACGTCAAGGCGATCTGCAAAGGCTTGTACAAGGTCATGTCCAAGATGGGCATCTCGACCTATCAATCCTATTGCGGTGCGCAGATCTTCGAGGCGGTCGGACTGAGCTCCGCGTTCGTCGAGAAGTACTTCACGGGGACCGCGAGCAACATCGAGGGCATCGGACTGTTCGAGGTCGCGGACGAAGCGTTCCGGCTCCATCAGCTCGCGTTCGGGGACAACCCCGTGCTGCGCGGCGCGCTCGACGCCGGAGGCGAGTATCAGTATCGCGTCCGCGGCGAAGAGCACATGTGGACGCCGGATTCGATCGCGAAGCTCCAGCACGCGGCGCGCGCAGGGAGCTACGCGACCTACCGCGACTATGCGCGGATGGTCAACGAGCAGGGCAAGCGGCTGATGACGTTGCGCGGGTTGTTCGAGTTCAAGTTCGCGCCTGAACCGGTGCCGCTCGACGAAGTCGAATCCGCCGCGGAGATCGTCAAGCGTTTCGCGACCGGCGCGATGAGCCTGGGGTCGATCTCGACCGAGGCACATACGACGCTTGCGGTGGCGATGAATCGCATCGGCGGCAAGTCGAACACTGGCGAGGGAGGCGAGGACGCGCGCCGCTACCCGCTGATCCGCAAGGGCGAGACCTTGGCGTCACGGATCGACAGCGTCGTCGCCGACGTTCCGCTCAAGGAAGGCGATTCGCTGCGCTCCAAGATCAAGCAGGTGGCCTCTGCCCGCTTCGGCGTGACCGCCGAGTACCTCGTCAACGCCGACCAGCTGCAGATCAAGATGGCGCAGGGTGCCAAGCCCGGCGAAGGCGGCCAGCTGCCCGGCCACAAGGTTTCGGAATACATCGCGCGACTCCGCTTCTCGGTTCCCGGCGTCGGTCTGATCTCGCCGCCGCCGCATCACGACATCTACTCGATCGAAGACCTCGCGCAGCTGATTCACGACTTGAAGAACGCAAATCCGTTGGCGTCGATCAGCGTGAAGCTGGTTTCCGAAGTTGGTGTCGGCACGGTCGCCGCCGGCGTTGCCAAGGCCAAATCGGACCATGTAACGATCGCAGGTCACGATGGCGGCACCGGCGCGTCGCCCGAATCGTCGATCAAGCACGCCGGGACTCCGTGGGAGCTGGGACTCGCCGAAACACAGCAGACGCTGGTGCTGAACCGTCTGCGCGGACGGATCGCGGTGCAGGTCGACGGCCAGATGAAGACGGGACGCGACGTCGCGATCGGTGCGATGCTCGGCGCCGACGAATTCGGCTTCGCGACGGCGCCGCTGGTCGTCGAAGGCTGCATCATGATGCGCAAGTGTCATCTGAACACCTGTCCGGTCGGAATCGCGACGCAGGATCCGGAGCTGCGCAAGAAGTTCACCGGAGCACCCGAGCATGTCGTCAACTACTTCTTCTTCGTCGCCGAAGAAGTGCGCGAAATCATGGCGAAGCTGGGCATCCGGCGTTTCAACGAGCTGATCGGCCGTTCCGACCTGCTCGACATGCGCGAGGGGCTGGACCACTGGAAGGCACGCGGGCTCGATTTCTCGCGCATCTTCTATCAGCCGAGGATGCCGGCGACGGTCGCGCGGCACAACTGCGAGCTTCAGGATCATGGCCTGGAACGCGCCTTGGACCATCGCCTGATTGCCGACGCCGCAGCGGCGATCGAGCATAAGAAGCCGCTGCGCCTCGAATATCGGATCCGCAACGCCCACCGCTCGGTCGGTGCGATGCTCTCGGGCACGATCGCCCGCCGCTATGGGCACGAAGGCTTGCCCGAGGACACAGTGCATGTCGCGTTCACCGGGACTGCGGGCCAGAGTTTCGGCGCGTTCCTCGCCCGTGGCGTTACTTTCGAACTGCAGGGTGCAACCAACGACTACGTCGGCAAGGGTCTCTCGGGCGGCCGAGTCGTCGTCTACCCCGATCCCGAATCGCCCGCGACGCCGGAAGAGAACATCGTCATCGGCAACACGGTCATGTACGGGGCGATCGCTGGCGAAGCGTACTTTCGCGGCGTCGCCGGCGAGCGCTTCTGCGTGCGTAATTCCGGTGCCGCCGCCGTTGTCGAGGGCACCGGCGACCACGGCTGCGAATACATGACCGGCGGCACCGTCGTCGTGATCGGGCGTACCGGGCGCAATTTCGCCGCCGGCATGAGTGGCGGCATCGCCTATGTCTACGACGAAGACGGAAGATTCGCCGAGCGCTGTAATGCCTCGATGGTGACGCTGGAGCGCGTCCTGCCGGAGGCGGAGCAGGCAGTGGCCGAGCTGGAGCTGGCGGCAGCGGGAAAGGGACGCCTGGCCCACGCGGCGCAGCCCGACGAACTGCTCCTGCGCGGCTTGATCGAGCGGCACTTGCGTTTCACGGGCAGCACGCGCGCGCTGGCGATACTCGACCATTGGGAAACGGCACGCGGCCGGTTCGTAAAGGTCTTTCCCTACGAGTATCGGCGCGCGCTGGGCGAACAGTACGCGGCGAAAATCAAGACGGACAAGGCGATCGCGAGCAGGCAAAGAGAGACCGCGTGACAGACGTGCTCGTGATTCTGTCCGGCCCTTCCCCTTGGGCCCTCACTCCTAGCCCCTCTCCCGCTGGCAGAGGGGCACAGTCTGCGCGCCTGCGGCGCGGCAGTTCGCACTGAGGCCGCGTGATGGGAAAGATCACCGGCTTCATGGAGCTCGAGCGCATCCGGGAAGTCACGCTGCCGATCGAGGAGCGCGTACGCAACTATCGCGAGTTCATCCTGACGCTCAAGGATGACGACGCGGCAAAGCAGGGCGCGCGCTGCATGGATTGCGGCATTCCGTTTTGCCAATCGGGTTGCCCGATCCACAATATCATTCCGGACTGGAACGATCTGGTCTACCGCCATCAATGGCGCCAGGCACTCGACGTCCTGCACTCGACCAACAATTTTCCCGAGTTCACCGGCCGCGTGTGTCCCGCCCCGTGCGAGGCGGCCTGCACGCTCAACATCAACGACGATCCGGTCGGCATCAAATCGATCGAGCACTTCATCATCGATCGCGGCTGGGAAGAGGGCTGGGTCGTTCCGCAGCCGCCGCTTGCGAGGACCGGCAAGCGTGTTGCCGTGGTGGGCTCTGGTCCCGCCGGCATGGCCTGCGCGCAGCAACTCGCTCGAGCCGGTCACGATGTCGTGCTGTTCGAAAAGAATGACCGCATCGGCGGACTGCTGCGATACGGCATCCCGGACTTCAAGATGGAGAAGTACCACATCGATCGCCGCGTCGAACAGATGCGGGCCGAGGGGGTCGAATTCCGGGTCGGCGTGCACGTCGGCGGCCGCGGCGTGGGCGGCGTTTCGGCGCTCGAACTGCTCGACGACTTCGATGCCGTTGCAATAACCGCGGGATCGGAGGATGCACGCGATCTAGACGTGCCCGGGCGCGAGCTCGACGGCATCTGCTTCGCGATGGATTTCCTGCCTCTGCAAAACCGCCGCGTCGCCGGCGACGCCGACGTCCCGCCGCTCACGGCGCACGGCAAGCACGTCGTCGTCATCGGCGGCGGCGATACCGGCTCGGACTGCGTCGGCACGTCGAATCGTCAGGGGGCTGCGTCGATCGTGCAATTCGAGTTGTTGCCCCAGCCGCCAGAGCACGAGAACAAGCCGCTGGTGTGGCCCTATTGGCCGATGAAATTGCGCACGTCGACATCGCACGAGGAGGGCTGCGAGCGCGACTGGGCGGTGCAGACGAAAGCATTCAAGGGCGAGGGCGGCAAGCTGAAGGCACTCTCGGCGTGCCGCGTCGATTGGAAGGACGGCAGGCTGCACGATGTACCGGGCAGCGAGTTCGAGCTCAAGGCCGATCTCGTATTGTTCGCCATGGGCTATCTGCATCCGGTGCACGAAGGCATGCTCGACGAGCTCGGCGTCAAATATGACGCCCGGGGCAACGTCGCCGCCGACACCGAGAGCTACCAGACATCGGTGCCCAAGGTATTCGCGGCGGGCGATACGCGGCGCGGCCAATCACTGATCGTGTGGGCGATTCGCGAAGGCCGACAGTGTGCGCGCGCAGTCGACGAATTTCTCTTGGGCAGCTCGGAGCTGCCTCGTTAGCGCAGCAACGCGGAATAGCCGCGCACGCCAGGGAACCTCTGCATCGTTAGCTCGAGCCTGGTCGCGATTCGCAGCGCGCCGTTCGGCCCATGACCCCAATCGTTTCGCTGGATCTGGCAAGCTGGCGGCCGAACGCGCCCGAAGAGCAGCAGACGGCGATCAGTACGCTCGAAGGAGGCGGTGTTCTGCTGTTGCCCCATCTGGCGTTCGCGCTGTCGCCCGATGAGCGCCGTTTCCTGTCGCCCGGCTGGTCCAACGATCGCGCGAAGAACATCAGCCTCGAAGGCAACGAGCTGAAGGGGGCGCGCGGCGACCCGGAAAGCCTTGCCGCTCTGGCGCAGATGATCGCTCGGTTCGCGGAACGCGCCGGGGAGCTGGTGACGGGGCTGTTCCCGCGTTACGCGCCGTACGTGAAGCGCGCGCGCACGAGCTTTCGCCCGCAGCCCGCCGTCGGACGCACTTTGTCCTGGCGCAAGGATGATTCGCGGCTGCACATCGACGCCTTTCCCTCACGGCCGAATCGCGGCGAACGGATTTTGCGCGTATTCTCGAACGTCAACCCGGTCGAGGATCGGGTGTGGCGCGTCGGCGAAGAATACGCTGCGATGGCCCAGAGGTTCCTGCCGCAAATTCGCCGCCAACTTCCGGGGACAGCTGCGTTGCTGGCGTTGTTGCACGTGACCAAGGGAATCCGCAGCGAGTACGATCATCTGATGCTCGGTATGCACGACAAAGCCAAGGCCGATCTCGGCTACCAGAGAGATTGTCCCCAGCAGACGGTTCGCTTTCCTCCCGGAGCGACATGGCTGTGCTTTTCCGACCAGGTCATGCACGCGGCGGTATCCGGGCAGTACATGCTCGAGCAAACCATCCATCTGCCCGTCACGGCGCTCTACGATCCTGAAAGCTCCCCGCTCGCCATGCTGCAGCGGTTGTGCGGGCGACCCTTGCTTCCGGCCCATTGAGTCATCGATGCCGCGTACCCGGCCCGGCCGCCACAGCCCCGGAGCTCAGGTACCTGCGATGATCCGACCGCGCAACGACACGTTCTTGCGCGCGCTCCGTCGCGAAACCACCGATTACGTACCGATCTGGTTGATGCGACAGGCGGGGCGTTACCTGCCCGAGTACAACGCGACGCGTGCCCGGGCGGGAAGCTTCATGCAGCTGTGTGCAAACCCCGCCCTCGCGACCGAAGTAACGCTGCAGCCGCTCGCGCGTTATCCGCTCGATGCGGCCATCCTCTTCTCGGACATTCTTACAGTGCCGGATGCGATGGGCCTGGGACTATCGTTCAGCGAAGGCGAGGGCCCGCGTTTCGAGCACCCCCTCGCCGACGAATCCGCGATTGCGCGACTCGAAGCGCCCGATCAGGCTCGCTTGCGTTATGTCTTCGATGCGGTGGCCGAGATCAAGCGCGCGCTCGACGGCAACCTGCCGTTGCTCGGCTTTGCTGGAAGCCCGTTCACGCTTGCCTGCTACATGATCGACGGCGGCGCCAGCATCGACTTCACGCGGACGCGCCGCCTGCTGTACGCGCGGCCGGATCTTCTGCACCGGGTGCTCGAGGTCAACGCCGAGGCGATTACCGCATACTTGAGCGAACAGGTCCGTCATGGTGCCGATGCCGTGATGATTTTCGACACCTGGGGCGGGCTCCTCGCCGCCGGAGCGTATGCGAGGTTCTCGCTTGCGTACATCGAGCGCGTGCTCGCGCGCCTGCACCAGGAATGCAAGGCAAAGGTGCCGACGATCGTCTTTACCAAGGGCGGCGGCCAATGGCTCGAGCGTATAGCCGGATGTGGTTGCGACGCAGTCGGCCTGGACTGGACCACCGACATGGCTGTCGCCCGCGCGACGGTCGGCTCCCGCGTCTCCCTGCAGGGCAATCTCGATCCGCAGGTCCTGCTGACAAAGCCGGCGGCGATCGAGGTCGAAGCAAAAGCGGTGCTTGGCGCCGCCGGTCCGGACCCGGGACACATATTCAACCTGGGCCATGGCATTCTTCCGCAGACGCCGCCCGAGAATGTTGCCGCATTGGTCACTTGCGTGCATGCGTATTCGCGCGGACAGCGCGAACAAACTGGCGATGTTCGCTGAGGGAAAATCGGCGGAAAACCGCGCAGTGCCTGGGTTTGCGAGGGCTTGACAAAATCCTAAAACGTGCTCTCCCGCGCCCTACTTATGCACACGGGCCATCACAGTAGCGCCTCCCAGTAGGACGAGCGACGAGGTGCCGCCGCTGTGATCTAACTTCATGATTCATAGATAATATTCAGGAGTTTTTCCGACGAAGTGATGGACCCAATGTGCGGTATAGCACCAAACGCGTGCATTGCAGCATTTACTTACGCACAGATTTATCCACACTTGACTCGCGACTAGTGTAGTAGCTGAAAAAAGAATGACTTGGGATGTAATGCTGGTGCCAGCTATTAAGATCCAGAGCAATACAATCGCATGTCAGTTTTTTTCCTCGCCGCAATGCGACTAGACGCAGAGCCACGGGACCCGACTTCGTGGCTATCGTTCGCGTAGCGCTGCCGGTAGCGAGCGACCAGCTCTTCGACTACTGGTCGCCTTCCGGTCTCGAAATCCAGAGCGGAAGCGTGCTGCGCGTGCGGCTTGGACGTCGGCGGCTCATCGGCGTCGCGGTCGACCGGGTCGACGCGACGGCTATTGCTCCTGAGCGCCTTGCGCCGGTCGACGAAATCGTCACGGCGCTGCCACAATTGCCTCCGGACTTGTGCGCGCTGGCCCGGTTTGTGAGCGAATACTATCAACAACCCATCGGCCAGTGCTTCGCACAGTTACTCCCACCACTGGGCTCGACCGCGGCCTCGCGCGAGCCATTGGCAGGGCGCTATCGGCTCACCGCATGTGGGCGGGCCGCGCTCGCGCGACATGCGGACAGACGATCGGCGCGGCTGCAGCAGCTGACACGCGTCCTCGACGCCCCTGAAGGCGTAGCCACCGACGAGCTCCGCCGTGTCGGCGCCCATGCTTGGCGGACTTTCGGCGTCTGGCGCAAGCAGCGGTTCGTCGAGCCTGTGCCTGACAAGTCAGGAATCGCTGCCGGGGACATCGTTCTCAACGTCGAACAGAAAGCCGCGGTCATCGACGTCATGGCCCGGATGGACCGATTCGCTCCCTCGCTCCTGCAAGGTGTCACCGGGAGCGGCAAGACCGAGGTCTATTTTGCCGCCGTCGCGCGCGCGATCGCCGCCGGCCGCCAAGCGCTCCTGCTCGTGCCGGAAATCAATCTGACGCCGCAGCTCGAGCAGCGCGTCGCCAGTGCGCTGCCCGGTGTCAGCCTAGCCGTGGTCCACAGCGGCCTTTCATCCGCAGCGCGGCTTTCGCGCTGGCTCGCCGCAGCGCGGGGTGACGCGCAGCTTGTCGTGGGCACGCGGCTCGCCGTCTATACGCCGTTGCCACGGCTCGGGCTCATCGTCGTCGACGAAGAGCATGACGCCTCATTCAAGCAGCAGGACGGTGTGCGGTATAACGCACGCGACGTCGCAGTCTATCGCGCGCGACTCCGTGATGTGCCGGTGATTCTCGGCAGTGCAACGCCGTCACTCGAAAGCTACGCGCACGCGCGCCGCGGCCGCTATCGCTGGCTCAGGCTGCCGCAGCGCGCGATCGCTCGGTCGGTGCTGCCATCGGTGCGCCTCGTTCCGAATCGCGCACCGGATACCCGCGAAGGACTCGGAGCACCGCTCCGCCAGGCGATCGCCAAGCGGGTGGCGCGCAGCGAGCAGACGCTGCTTTTCATCAACCGGCGCGGCTTCGCGTCATCGCTTCTTTGCGTCGCGTGCGCGTGGAAGGCGATGTGTCGGCGTTGTACGGCAAGGCTCGTCGTGCACCGCGACGACGGAGCGCTGCGCTGCCACCATTGCGGATATACCGAAGCGCTGCCGACGGCGTGCCCGGCGTGCGGCAACCAGGATCTCTTGCCGCTCGGCTACGGTACACAACGGCTCGAGCGCGCGCTCTCAGAGCTTTATCCCAACGCAAGAGTATTGCGGGTCGACCGCGACAGCACGCGGCGGAAAGGCACGTTTGCGACGATGCGACGTGCCATAGCGGCGGGCGAAGTCGATATCCTGGTCGGAACGCAGATGCTCGCAAAGGGACACGATTTCCCGCGCCTCACTCTGGTCGGTGTGCTCGGCGCCGACAATGCGCTCTACAGCGCCGACTTCCGCGCGACCGAGCGGCTGTTTGCGCTGCTCGAGCAGGTTTCCGGGCGTGCCGGACGAGGCATCATCGCAGGCGAGGTCGTGGTGCAGACCGACTTTCCGGACCATCCACTTTATGTCGCCCTCGTCGATCATGACTACGACCGCTTCGCCGAGACACTGCTCGCCGAGCGTGAACGCCTCGGCTTGCCGCCCTTTGCGCACCTGGCGCTCCTGACTGCCGAAGCGCCAGGACGGGAGGCGGTTACCGCATTCCTCGAGCGGGCGGTTGCGCACGGCCGCGCGTTGCTCGCCGCGAGCGAGCTTCGCTGTGAAGTGTATTCGCCGGTGCCGGCGGGGCTCGCGCGGCGCGCAGGGCTGGAGCGTGGGCAGGTTCTGGTCCAGAGCTCCGAGCGGTCGGCGTTACATGAATTCCTGCCGCGCTGGAGGGCGCTGCTCGAGACCACGCGCCAGCGGCGCGTTCGCTGGACAATCGACGTCGATCCACTCGAGTTTGCGTGACTGCACGACGGTGAAGGTATAAGCGCTCAAGCTATAATCACAAGCTTTGCCATCGCCGGCAACGGCTCCCGCCGCCTTGACCGATCCCCGCTCCGAACTCGCCGCTTGCCTGCATGCGGCGATAGCGCGCATTGCGCCGGACCAACCGGTTCCGCCATTGTCGCTCGAGCGTCCCAAACAGGCGCAGCACGGCGACTACGCGAGCAACGCCGCATTGCAACTCGGCAAAACGCTCAAGCGCAATCCGCGCGAGCTCGCCGCCGCGGTCGCGGCAGCCATCGAGCCTTCACCCTGGCTCGAACGCGTCGAAGTCGCCGGTGCCGGGTTCATCAACCTGTTTCTGTCTCCGGCGGCGCGACAGGCGGTCGTCACCCGCATTCTCAACCAAACCAGCCGCTATGGCCGCGCTGCGAGCGCGATGTCCGGTCGCGCGATGGTCGAATTCGTATCCGCGAATCCGACCGGCCCTCTTCACGTGGGCCATGGACGCGGTGCTGCGGTCGGCGATGCGATCGCGACATTGCTTGAGTGGCAGGGGGCGGAAGTCCACCGCGAATTCTATTACAACGATACCGGTGCGCAGATCGCCAATCTCGCACTTTCCGTTCAGGCGCGCGTGCGCCAGACCTACGATCCGGCGGTGCCGTTCCCGGAGGATGGGTATCGCGGAGATTACATTCGCGACATTGCGGCCGCGTACTGTGCCGCGCATCCGGACGATCACGCCGCGGATGACCTCGACGAGATTCGGCGCTTCGCGGTCGCCGCATTGCGGCACGAGCAGGATGCGGATCTGGCGGCCTTCGGCGTGCGCTTCGATCATTACTATCTGGAATCCGCGCTTTACGCCGATGGCAATGTGCAAGCTGTCGTCGATCGTCTCGTCGCTAACGGCAAGACCTACGAGAAGGACGGCGCGCTGTGGCTGAAGACGACCGAGTACGGCGATGACAAGGACCGAGTCATGCGGCGCTCCGACGGCAGCTTCACTTACTTCGTTCCGGACATCGCCTATCACGTGACCAAGTGGGAACGCGGATTCGCACGCGTCGTCAACGAGCAGGGCGCCGACCACCACAGCACGATCGTGCGCGTGCGCGCGGGACTGCAAGCACTCGACATCGGCATCCCGCAAAACTATCCCGACTACGTCTTGCACCAGATGGTCACCGTGATGAAGGGTGGCGAGGAGATGAAGATCAGCAAGCGCGCTGGCGACTACGTCACGGTGCGCGATCTGATCGACGAGGTCGGTCGTGACGCCGTTCGTTTCTTTCTCCTGATGCGCAAGGCGGACTCGCAGCTCACCTTCGACATCGATCTCGCGCGCTCGCAGAGCGAAGAGAATCCGGTCTATTACGTGCAATACGTCCATGCCCGCGTGTGCAGCGTCCTCGACAAGGCCGGGATATCGCCGGCAACGGCGCCAGCGATGTTGAAGGATGCCGATTTGTCAGCGCTGACGAGTCCATACGAACAGGCGCTGCTGCGCCGGTTGGCGGATTTTCCCGACGAGCTTGCGGTCGCTGCGCGCGAACTTGCGCCGCATCTGGTCACGTTCTACTTGAAGGAACTGGCAGCGCAATTTCACAGCTACTATAATGCGGAACAATTTCTCGTCGACGATCCCGTGTTGCGCCGCGCACGTCTTGCATTGGTCGTAGCGACCGGCCAGGTCGTGCGCAACGGATTGGGCATACTCGGCGTCAGTGCGCCGGAGAAGATGTAATAGACTTCCGATGCTTCGCAAACAACCGCTACGGCACTCGCGTGCCGGGCCCCGAGCCAGGCAGGCCGGACGTGGCAGCACGCTGCTCGGCATCTTCATCGGCCTGGTGCTCGGCTTGTCGATCGCCGCCGCGGTCGCTTTTTTTCTGGGCCGGAGCGGACTCACTTCGCCGCTGCAGACGCCCGGCACTGCGAAGGAGCCCGCACGCACCGCCAAGGGAGATCTCGCCCCCCAGGGAACGACGCCGGATAAACCGCGCTTCGACTTTTACAAGATCCTGCCCGGCGCGGAAGAGCCCAAATCGAGCGTTGATCGACGCGCCGCCGACAAAGGCGCGGAGCGGCCTTTCGACAAGGCTCCGGATACGAGCAAGGCCACCGAGACGGCGAAACCCGCCGATCGCTATTGGTTGCAGGCGGGCGCCTTCGCCAGTGCATCGGATGCCGAAAATATGAAGGCGCGCTTGGCGCTGTCCGGTTGGGAAGCGTCGATTCAGGCCGTGTCGTTGCCCGACAAGACGGTGCGCTACCGCGTCCGGCTTGGACCCTACGACAATACCGACGAGCTCGGCCGTATGAAGACCGAGCTCGGCAGCCGTGGCTTCGATGTTGCCGTGATCAAGAACCAATGAGGGGCCGTAACCGCGGATTGAACTTTGACGTCGACGACTGGCCCAAGGTCCATTTTCGGCATAACTGCTTGCAGGAGCACCGATGAAGCGATTGGCGATGCATTTTCTGGGCGCGCTTGCGTGGTTCGCCGTGACTGCGGCGGGCGCGGCCGAGTTGGTCGAGGGCAAGGATTATGTGAGGCTCAGGAATCCGCAGCCGGTGGAAACGGGCAAGAAGATCGAGGTCATCGAGTTCTTCTCGTATGGCTGCCCGCACTGCCACGACCTCGAGCCGATCCTGCAGACCTGGATTCAGAAGCTTCCCCCAGACGTGCAGTTTCGCCGCGTGCCCGTGATGTTCCAGCAACGCTGGGAGGCGCTCGCCAAGATCTACTACACGCTCGATGCCATGGGTGATGAGGCGCGTCTTTCACCCGAAGTTTTCAAAGCGGTGCACGTAAACGGCGTGCCTTTGTATCAGGACAAGGCGTTTTTTGACTGGGCGGCGAGCCACGGTCTCGATCGGACCCGCGTGGCGGACGTGTACGCGTCGTTCACGGTGAACAGCAAATTCAATCGCGCCAAGGCGCAAGCGAACGCCTACAACATCCAGTCGGTGCCGACCATGGTTGTCGACGGCAAATTCGTGACCGGGCGCGTCGAGCACGCTGCGCTCCCCGCCGTGCTCGACGCGTTGATCGCCAAAGCTCGCGCCGAGCGCGCGAAGTCCTGATCGCTCTTAGGCTATGCCGGGCAGGAGCGCGCGGCGCACCGCGTGAAGGTCTTCCTGACCGGCGCGTCCTCTGGCATCGGCGCCGCGCTTGCGCGTCAATACGCTGGTGAAGGCGCGCAACTCGGGTTGTTCGCCCGGCGCGCGGATGCGCTTGCCGCGCTCGCGGCGACGCTGCGCCCGGTGACCCCCGAGATATATGCGGGCGATGTTCGCGATGCCGCCGCGCTGCGCGCGGCGGCGGCCGATTTCACGGCACGACACGGCGTCGCCGATGTCGTCATCGCCAATGCGGGCATCTCGCGCGGAACGCTGACCGAACACGCCGAGGACAACGCAGACTTTCGCGCGACGTTCGAAATCAACGTGGTGGGCATGCTGTACACGTTCCAGCCGTTTCTGCCCGCAATGCGCGCGGCCCGAGCCGGCAAGCTGGTCGGGATGGCAAGCGTAGCCGGCTTTCGCGGCTTGCCGGGGGCCGGAGCGTATTCGGCGTCGAAGGCTGCTGCGATCAGCTATCTCGAAAGCCTGCGGGTCGAGATGGTGGGCAGCGGCATCGAAGTGATCACGGTCTGTCCGGGCTACGTGGCCACGCCGATGACCGCGAATAACCCGTATCCGATGCCTTTTCTGCTTTCTGCCGAGCGGGCGGCGTGGCTGATCGTTCGCGCGATCGCCGCGGGACGGCGCTTCTATGTCCTGCCGTGGCAGATGCGTTGGGCTGGTCGGCTCCTCCGGCTCCTGCCGCGAGCGATCTACGACCGCGCGTTCGCGAACGCGCCGCGCAAGCCGCGCGACCAGGCATAGGGCCCGCGCGGTTTGCCTCGAATCGTCACCGACGAAAGGAAAGGCTGCAAGAGCCGCCCTGAGTGCGAACCGCGAAGCCGTTGCTACAGCGGAACGCGCACGCCGACCGTGACCGCCTGATAGTTGCCGTCATCCTTGCCCGCTGTGGCGTTGATGCTGATGAACCCGGTGACCTTGCTGCTGCCGAGCTGGCCGCTCACGCCGACGTCGAACAAGGCGTAATTGTCGTCGGGTCGCAACGCCGGTAGACCGAATCCGATGCCGCCCGTGGATACCAGTCCGGCGCGCACGGTGCGCTCGTCGTTGTTGTAGTCCTTCTCCCACGTTACCCGAGCATACGGTCGGGCCCAGCCGAGGCTCCCTTCCGCCTGCCAGCCGAGGCTCGACACGAACGAGTCGCGTTTCTGGTGGCCGAAGGACATCGCCGTGCTGCTCGTACCCGTCTCCGACCACCCGTAGACCTTGGCTTGCTGATAGGTGAGCCGCGCGAACGGGCCGTGAATCCAGTTGCCATAGTTGAACCAGTATCCGCCGAGCACGCGGCCCATCAGATGCGTGCCGCGCGTGGACCCGCTTTCGGTCCGGCTGCCGGCGCCCAGCGTGATCGTGCGGTGGATGTTGCGGAAGTCGAGATCGCCCCCGCCAACGCTCGCGCCGACGTACCACGGCCCGTTGACCCACGCGCCGTACGCTGTCAGCGACGCCTCGTTCAGCTTGAAGCC
>DASXQW010000382.1:0-1597 GCA_036506975.1 Casimicrobiaceae bacterium
AGGTCTCGACCCAGACGCCGATGCGTGGCGATTCGAGCGCGTACTGATCGCTTTCCTCGAAAAGAGTTGGGAAGAGCCCGATAACGGCATCTGGGAAGTCCGCGGCGAGAAGCGACACTTCACGCATTCCAAAGTCATGGCCTGGGTCGCCGTCGATCGGGCGATCAGGACCGCGGTTCAGAATCGGTTCGATGCGCCGCTCAAACGCTGGCGCCGATTGCGCGCGCGGATTCACGCCCAGGTCTGCCGGCGTGGCTATGACTCGGCGCGGCGCTCGTTCGTCCAGTATTACGGCTCCAACGAGGTCGACGCGAGTCTGCTGCTGATACCCCTGGTCGGATTCCTGCGGCCGACCGATCCGCGCGTGCGCGGGACGCTCGCTGCGATCCAGCAAGACCTGCTGGTCGACGGGCTTGTCGCTCGCTATCGCACCACGACGGATCTCGATGCCTTGCCGCCCGGCGAGGGAATGTTCCTCCCGTGCTCGTTCTGGCTAGCCGACAACTTATATCTTGCCGGGCGTCGTGACGAGGCCGAAGCGTTGTTCACACGCCTTCTGGCGCTGCGCAACGATGTGGGTTTGCTCGCCGAAGAATACGACCCGCGCGCGCAGCGCCAACTCGGCAACTTCCCGCAGGCGATCACGCACGTCGCATTGATCAACACGGCGCGCAACTTGAGCGGCCGCGGCGGACCTTGCGAGCATCGCAGCGGCGGAATGCAGAAGGCGCCGCCCGGAAGCGGGCGTGTCAAGCGCCGCCGCGGCCGCAAGAAAGCGGCTGAGAGGTGAAAAAGGACGGGCGCGCTCGGGTCTCTCAAGCGCGCCCGTTTCTTGTCGCGGCGGTTAAGCGTACGCGTCAGACGCGGCGGCGATACTCGCCGGTGCGGGTGTCGATCTCGATCCTGTCGCCAGTTGCGACGAACAGCGGGACCTGCACCTCGAGACCGCTGCCGAGCTTCGCGGGCTTGAGCACCTTGCCCGACGTATCACCGCGCACTGCGGGCTCGGTGTAGGTGATCTCGCGCACGACCGAGTTCGGCAGCTCGATCGCGATCGCCTTGCCGTCGTAGAGCGTCAGCTCGCATGCTAGACCGTCTTCGAGATAGGCGATCGCATCGCCGAGATTTTCCTTCTCGACCTCGATCTGGTTGTAGTCCTCGTCCATGAAGACGTACATCGGATCGGAGAAGTAGGAGAAGGTCACCGGCTTTTTCTCGAGCTGGATGACGTCGAATTTCTCGTCGGCGCGATACACCGTCTCGGTGCCGGACCCCGAGAGGAGGTTCTTGAGCTTCATCTTGACGACGGACGCGTTGCGGCCGGACTTGTTGAATTCGGCCTTCTGCACGACCATCGGGTCCTTGCCGATCATGATGACGTTGCCGGCGCGGACTTCCTGCGCGGTTTTCATAATTGCACCTAAGCTAATCCATTGAATCCATTGATTCGAACAACCAATAATTATACTCGATCGGCACAGAACTTGATCAGACCCTCGGCGAGGTCGGATTGAACGGCCAGTGCTGCTGCCCAGGATTCGGCGTGTGTGCGAAGCGCGGGAAGGGCGGCAGCAAACTGGTGCCACGCTGCGCCGGC
>DASXQW010000383.1:0-3883 GCA_036506975.1 Casimicrobiaceae bacterium
ACCGGCTGATGATCCGACGCCTGCGTCTTCTGATCGACGCGGACCGCGCTCAGCCGCGGCACGAGATCGGCAGATACAAAGATAAAGTCGCAGTGCTGTTCGGGCTCGCCCGGCTCTTCCTTTTCGTAGAGCTTGAACGTCGACGGATGCGGCTCGCCCGGGTGGGAAACTTCCCACGCATCGGCAAGCGCGGGCGTGCCGTCGGCAAACGGCTCACACATGCGCGCGTGCAGCGGATCGTTCGGCTCGAGATTGAAGTCGCCGGTAATGATCGTCGCCGCCGGGCGCAACCGGGTATGAAACGGCCCGCCTTCCCGGTCGACGATCGTGCCGAAGCGCGCATGACCGCTGCCTTCGGCATAAATCGCGCGCAACGCCTCGATCTGCGCGGTGCGCTTCTTCACGCCGTAATACTCGAGATGCGTCGTGATCACGCGCACGTCGCCGAACGGCGCGCTCACGACCGCCTCCAGCGCGATGCGCGGCATGCCGTTGACGCCGGGGTCGATGGGGTACGGCAGCAGATGCCGGAACACCTGGCCGACCGGGTAGCGGGAGAAGATCATGTTGCCGAAGTGGCGTCGTCCGCCTTCCTCCGCGGGAACGTCGACCGCAACGCCGGGCACCGGCTGGTATCCGGGCAATAACCTGGCGAGCGCGGCGAACTGATTCTCGCCCCGGCTCCCCGGCAGCCGCGGATCGGGAAAATTATTGGCGATCTCCTGCAGGCAGAGCACGTCGAAATCGGCGATTGCCTTGGCGTGCTTGACAATTCTCGCCGGGTCGACCCTGTGATCGACGCCACGACACCACTGGGTGTTCCAGGTGATGAGCTTCATCTGTCGAGTGCATCGCAAGTTGAGACCTGCTGTCGCGCTTGATTGCCCCTCACCTAACCCTCTCCCCGCAAGCGGGGCGAGGGGGTCTCTCTGGTGCCGACGGGATTTTCACTTGATGCCTGCCCTCATGAAAGATTGCACGAATTGCCTTTGAAACAGCAGAAAAGCGATCAGCAGCGGCGCCGTGGTCAGCAGAGTCGCCGCGGTGATGATCGACCAGTCGATGCCCTGGTCGGTCGCCGAAAAAACCTGCAGTCCGACGGTCAACGGCCGCGACTCCACCGAATTCGTTATGATCAGCGGCCACAGGAAATTGTTCCAGTGGTAGCTCACGCTGACCAGCGCATAGGCGAGATACACCGGCCGTGCCAGCGGCACGTAAACCTTCCACAACAACTGCAGCGGCGTGCAACCTTCGACCCGCGCGGCCTCGTCGAGCTCTGCGGGCACCGTCTTGAACGTCTGCCGCAGCAGGAAGATGCCGAACGCGCTCGCAATGTACGGCAGCCCGATGGCGACGATGGTGTCGCGCAAGCCCAAAGCCGTCATCGTCCGATAGTTCTCGACGATCAGGACGTCGGGCATGACCATGAGCTGCACCAGCACCAGCGCGAAAAGCAGAGCGCGTCCTGGGAATGCGAAGCGCGCGAAGGCGTACGCGGCGAGCGTGCACAGCACGAGCTGCGCGGCAAGGATCATCGCGCACAGAATGATCGTGTTGACGAAGTAACGCGCGAACGGTGCCGCGTGCCAGGCCCTGACGAAATTTTCCAGAGTCAGGGGCGCGGCCAGCGTGAGCCGCGTGGAGAATTCTGCCGCATGAAACGCTGTCCAAAAGGCGTAGGCCAGCGGCAGTATCCACAGCGCGCCGAGCAGCCACGCGCCGGTGGTCTCGAGCCCCAGGCCAAACCCGCGCGTGCGGTGGACCGCAGTGCTCATCGATAGTGCACCCTGCGCTCGAGGAATCCGAACTGGGCGAGCGCGGCCAATCCGAGCACGGCGAGCAGCACGATCGTCAGCGTCGCCGCATACGCCGGGTCCCAGAAGCGGAAACCGACCTCGTAGATGTAATACAGCAAGAGCTCTGTGGCGTTGTCGGGCCCGCCGCGCGTCATCACCACGACGTGATCGACCAAGCGGAAGGCGTTGATGACCGCGTTGACCAGCACGAAAAGCGTCGTCGGCATGAGCAGGGGAAAAGTCACGCGGCGGAAAAAATACCACCGCGACGCACCCTCGATCGCGGCGGCATCCGCCAGCTGCGGCGACATCTGCTGCAGCGCGGCCAGGTAGAAGATCATGAAAAAGCCGGCTTCCTTCCATACGGTGACGGCCATAAGGCACGCGAGTGCCGTGTTTTTGCTGCCGAGCCAGTTATGCGTCTGAAACCCGAACGCGTTCGTGATCCGTTCCAGCAACCCGTATTCGGGCGTGTAGAAGAAAAGCCAGATGTTCGCCACCGCGATCATCGGCAGGATCGTTGGCGTGAAATACGCGAGTCGCAACAGACCGCGGCCGGCGATCTTGCCGTTCACCCATGCCGCCATCAGCAGCGCGAGCGCAATCGACAGCGGAATCGTTCCGCCCGCGTACCAGAGGTTATTCGACAGCGACTGCCAGAAGATCGGATCGTCGGCGAGCGCCCGATAGTTGTCGACGCCGACGAAGGCGCTGCCGCGCCCGGCCCGCGGCGTGGAATGGAAGCTCTGCCACAGCGTCGCAGCGGCGGGGTAATGCGTGAAAAGCGCGAGCAGTGCTGCGGCCGGCAGGAGCAGGAGCCAGCCGTAGAGCCATTGCGTTGTTCGCGTCAAGTACCTAGCCTTCGTGCAAAGTTCGCGGGAGTTGCAGCGTGCGAATTCATTCGCATGCTGCGCTCCTTCAATTCGGCCCTACGAAACGCTCGCCGATTGCACGCAGCGCACCTACTTCCGATACGGCCGCAGCAATCGCTCCGCCTCGCGTTGCGCATCCTTCATCGCCTGCTCCGCAGTCTTGGAGCCGGTCAATGCGGCTTGCAGGCCGTCGTTGAGCGCCTTGGTCACGCGCTGGTTGTCGTGCGTCGACAGCTCGGCAACGGCGTACTGGAGTTGGTCGCGCGCGACCGCGGCCGCCGGAAAATCGGCGACGTACTTCTTCATCGCCAGCGTGTCCCAGGCATCGGGCCGCACCGCGACGTAGCCGGTGTCGATGCCCCATTGCGCCGCGCGTGCGGGCGAAGTGATCCAGCGGATGAACTTCACCGCCGCCGCCTGCTGCTCCGGCTTGGTCTGCTTGAACAGGTAGAAGTTGCCGCCGCCGGTCGGGCTGCCCCGACGCTTGTTCGCCGGCAGCATCGCCACGCCGAACTCGAACTTGGCGTTGCTCCGCACGTTGGTTAGATTGCCGGTCGTCGTCCACATCATCGCGATCTTGCGCTCGAAGAAATCCTTCGGCGTCGTCCCCCACTCGACGATACCTTCGGGGTGCACTTTGTACTTGTTGACCAGATCGATCCAGAACTGCAGCGCCTCGATCACACCCTGCTTGTCGTAGTAGGTCTCAGTGCCGGCGGGATTCATGAGGATCACGTCGTTCTCGGTGGTGAGGCCCTGGAACAGCCAATAGGGAAATCCCGACGACGGGATCTGCACGCCCCATTGGGTGACCTTGCCCGACGCGTCGCGCTTGGTGAGCTTCTGCGCGAACGACACCATTTCCGCCCAGGTCGCGGGCGCCTTGTTCGGATCGAATCCCGCGTCCTTGAACATCTCCTTGTTCCAGTAGAGCACGATCGTCGAGCGCTGGAACGGGATCCCCCAGGTCTTGCCGCCGGTCTGGCTGTTCTCCATGAACGCCGGGTAGAAGCCTTTCACCCACGCCTGGTCTTCCGGCGTCTTGATGTAGCTATCGAACGGCACGACCGCATCCTCGTCGATCAGCGTATACATGTCGGTCGACAACAGCACCGCGGTCGTCGGCGCGTCGCCGCCCTTGACTGCGGTGAGCGCCTTGGTGATCGACTCCTGATACGAGCCGGAGTAGATCGGCTTGACCTTGATGCCGGG
>DASXQW010000384.1:0-64592 GCA_036506975.1 Casimicrobiaceae bacterium
CGGCGTCTGGGCCATGGCCCGCTTGCGCGCCGATCCGCGGTCGGCCCGGCTGGCTGGCGGCCGGCGCTGACCATTGTCGAATATTCACGTGGCAACCGGGCGCGTGCCGGCGTAGCATCGGTGAACCCGGCGCTGCCAGAAGCGCGTCGGAGCTCCTTGCAACTCAAATCCGGAGGAAAACGTGGCCTATCATCTCGAAGGACGGCTGCTCGAAGTTTGCAACTGTCGCGTGCTCTGCCCGTGCTGGATCGGCGAAGATCCGGATTTCGGCACCTGTGACACTATCGTTTCCTGGCATTTCGACAAAGGCACAATCAACGGCGTCGACGTCTCCGGGCGCACGATCTCACTGATCGCTCACATCCCCGGCAACATTCTCCAGGGCAACTGGCGCGCTGCGGTTTATCTCGACGACAAGGTGACGCCGCAACAGGAGGAAGCGATCCTCGGCGTCTACACCGGCAAGCTCGGAGGCCCGGTCGCCGACCTCGCCAAGCTGATCGGCGAGGTCGTCTCTGTCGAAAAGGTGCCGATCCAGTTCGATGTTCAGGGCGCCAAGGGAACGCTCAAGGTCGGCAGCGCCGGCTACGCCGAGCTCGAGCCATATCAGGGTCCGTCCGGCAAGGGCACGACACTGAGGGACACCGTTTTCTCGACGGTCCCCGGCGCTCCGGTCTTTGTCGGGAAGAGCCCGCGCTATCGCTCGAAGAACGAGAAGCTGGGAATCAACCTGGACATGAGTGGCCACAACGCGCTGCAAAGCACGTTCGTGTTCGACGCGTGAAACGGGCCCGGCTGACCCGAGCGTAGCGACTCCCGCCGTGGCTGCGTCAGGCCCCGAAGCGAGCGCGCCGGTAATCGCTGGCGCTAGTCGACCGGCGCGCGTGCTTGACCGGCACGCGCTGCGTTTGGGACTGATCGTCGCGCTCTCCGCCTTCGCGTGGGCCGCGCTCGCCCTCTGGAGCGCGAGCCCTTATGGGCGCTATCTCGAACACGCAGGCTGGGGCGATCCCGGTCTGCTTGCCGCGCTATGTCGCAGCGTACCGCAGGGCGAGCTCCTGATCCCGGCGCTGCTCTACGCCTCGGCGTGGCTGTTGATGATCGCGGCGATGATGTTACCCACGACGTTGCCGCTCCTCGGCATCTTCAGTCGCATCACCACGTCCCGGCCCGAAGCCGGCGGGCTGTTGAGGCGCGTCGTCCTGGGCTACGCGGTCGCATGGCTGGGATTCGGTCTCCTCGCTCACGGCCTCGACAGCGCGCTTCACGTCGCCGCCGCAGATACCAGTTGGCTTGTGGCGCGCGGCTGGCTCATCGGCGCATTGATCCTGGCCGGCGCCGGGGCGTTTCAATTCAGCGCGCTGAAGTATCGCTGCCTCGAGCGCTGCCGTACGCCGTTTGCTTTCGTCAACGCGCGCTGGCACGGTCACAAGCCATACCGCGAGGCATTTCGCATCGGCTTCGATCACGGCGTGTTCTGCGTCGGCTGCTGCTGGGCGCTGATGCTCGTCATGTTCGTCGTCGGCATGGGTAACCTGGGCTGGATGCTCCTCGTCGCCGCTGCGATGGCCGCCGAGAAGAACCTGTCCTGGGGCCGACGGCTCCGCACTCCGCTCGGGCTGGGACTGATCGCCTGGGCCGGCGCACTCGCCGCCGTCAACCTCTGAGCCGGCGGGGGTGGGCCGAGCGCGGCTTTGGACCATTGCGCCCGCGCCACTTCCCCGCGGCCGGGCTCGTCCGTCAAATCGCTCGCATCGCGAGCCTGCGCGGTGCACAATGCGGCCCTAGCGAGGGGTGTGGCCTCCGGCCTGACACCCCGCTTTCTTTTGGCGCAGGAGCAGTTGCATGAAATTCCGTTTCCCCATCGTCATCATCGACGAAGATTTCCGCTCCGAAAACGCTTCGGGGCTGGGCATTCGCGCCCTTGCCGCGGCGATCGAGAAGGAGGGCATGGAAATCCTTGGTGTAACAAGCTACGGCGATTTGTCGCAGTTCGCCCAGCAGCAGTCGCGCGCTTCGGCGTTCATCCTGTCGATCGACGACGAAGAGTTCACGCCGGGTCCAGAGCTCGACCCGGCAGTGCTCAAGGTGCGCGCCTTCATCGAGGAAATCCGGTTCAAGAACGCCGAAATCCCGATCTACCTGTACGGAGAGACGAGAACCTCGCGGCATATCCCGAACGACATTCTGCGCGAGCTGCACGGTTTCATTCACACGTTCGAGGACACGCCCGAATTCGTCGCGCGCCATATCATCCGCGAGGTGAAGGCGTATCTCGACTCGCTGGCGCCGCCGTTCTTTCGCGCGCTGGTCGACTACGCACAGGACGGCTCGTACTCGTGGCATTGCCCGGGTCACTCCGGCGGCGTCGCGTTCCTGAAGAGCCCCGTCGGCCAGATGTTCCACCAATTCTTCGGCGAGAACATGCTGCGCGCCGACGTCTGCAACGCGGTCGACGAGCTGGGCCAGCTGCTCGACCACACCGGCCCCGTGGGCAAGGCCGAGCGCAACGCGGCGCGCATCTTCAACGCCGACCACTGTTTTTTCGTCACCAACGGCACGTCGACGTCTAACAAGATGGTGTGGCACGCCAACGTCGCGCCGGACGACATCGTCGTGGTCGATCGCAACTGCCACGTGTCGATCCTGCACGCGATCACGATGACCGGTGCGATTCCCGTATTTCTGATGCCCACGCGCAATCATCTCGGCATCATCGGCCCGATTCCGCTCGACGAGTTCAAGCCCGAAAGCATCCGGCGGCGGATCGAGGCCAACCCGTTCGCGCGCGCGGCCAAGAACAAGAAGCCGCGCATCCTCACGATCACGCAGAGTACGTACGACGGCGTCGTCTACAACGTCGAGATGCTCAAGCAAACGCTGAACGGTACCATCGAGACTTTGCACTTCGACGAAGCATGGCTGCCGCACGCGGCGTTCCACGAGTTCTACAAGGACATGCACGCGATCGGCAAGGACCGGCCTCGCAGCAAGGACTCAATGATCTTCGCCACACACTCGACGCACAAGCTGCTGGCTGGCATCTCGCAGGCGTCACAGATCCTGGTGCAGGAATCCGAGACGCGCAAGCTCGACCGGCACATCTTCAACGAGGCGTATCTGATGCACACCTCGACATCGCCGCAGTACGCGATCATCGCCTCGTGCGACGTGTCCGCGGCGATGATGGAGCCGCCGGGCGGCACGGCGCTGGTCGAGGAGTCGATCACCGAGGCGCTCGACTTCCGCCGCGCGATGCGCAAGGTCGACGACGAGTGGGGCAAGGATTGGTGGTTCAAGGTCTGGGGACCCGAAAAACTCGCGGCCGAGGGCATGGGCAAGCGCGACGACTGGATGCTGAAGGCGAACGAGAAGTGGCACGGCTTCGGCAACCTCGCGCCCGGCTTCAACATGCTCGACCCGATCAAGGCGACCGTGATCACGCCGGGACTCGACGTATCGGGAAAATTCGCCAAGACCGGCATCCCGGCGTCGATCGTCACCAAGTACCTGGCCGAGCACGGCGTCATCGTCGAGAAGACCGGCTTGTACTCGTTCTTCATCATGTTCACCATCGGGATCACCAAGGGTCGGTGGAACACGCTGGTGACTGCGCTGCAGCAATTCAAGGACGACTACGATAAGAACCAGCCGCTGTGGAAGATCCTGCCCGAGTTCTGCGCGCAGCAGCCCTCCTACGAGCGCGTGGGCCTGCGCGACCTGTGCCGGCAGATCCATGACATGTACAAGGCGAACGACGTCGCGCGCGTGACGACGGTAATGTATCTGTCCGATATGCTCCCGGCGATGAAGCCCTCGGATGCCTTCGCCTGCATGGCGCATCGCGAGATCGACCGCGTCGAGATCGATCGGCTCGAAGGCCGCGTGACCAGCGTCCTCTTGACGCCGTATCCACCGGGCATTCCGCTGCTGATTCCCGGCGAGCGGTTCAACCGCACCATCGTGCAGTTCCTGCAGTTCGCGCGCAGCTTCAACCAGCAGTTCCCCGGATTCGACACCGACATCCATGGTCTCGTCGAGGAAAACGATGGCGGGAAGCTTCGCTATTTCATCGACTGCGTCAGACCGCCGGCAGAGGTGTCGATGGGTCGTAAGCCTGCCAAGGTGACTGCAGGTGAGAGCCTCTAAATACGGGCGGTTCGGCAGCGGACAGTCGGTGCTCCGCGTCGAGGACGACCGGCTTCTCAGCGGAACGGGGACCTTTGCCGACGACGTATCCTCGCCGGGCCAGGCGCAGGTTTGTTTCTTAAGATCGCCGCATCCGCACGCGCGGATTCTCGGCATCGACAAGACCGCCGCCGCAGCGTTGCCGGGCGTGCTTGCGATCGTCACCGGCGACGATCTCGTTCGCGCGCAGGTGAAGCCGCTGCCGTCGTCGACGGACTTCAAGCGCGCGGACGGTTCGCCGAGCGCTTCGCCGCCGCGGCACGCGCTTGCGGTGGGCGCGGTGCGCTTCGTCGGCGAAGCCGTCGCCGCAGTAATCGCAGAGAGCGCCGCACAGGCGCGTGACGCCGCGGAGGCCATCGACGTCCGTTACGAAACGCTGCCGATGGTCGCCGACACCGTCGATGCAATCGCCAAGGATGCCCCGCTGGTATGGCCGGCAGCGCCGGGCAACATCGCGGCCGAGATTCGTCACGGCAGCGCGGGCGCTGCTGCGGCCGCATTCGACAAGGCCGCGCATGTCGTCTCGCTGGATCTCGTCAATCAACGCGTCGCGCCGTGCCCGATCGAGCCGCGCGCGGTTCTGGCGAGTTACGACGCCGCGACCGATCGCATCACCCTGCGCGTGAGTTGCCAGTGCCCGACGGGACTGCGCGACGACTTGTGCAACGAAGTGCTCGGGATACCGCCGGAAAAGGTGCGCGTGCTGGTCGGCGACGTTGGCGGCGGTTTCGGCATGAAGACGAGCCTTTATCCGGAAGATGTCGTGCTCGCGTTCTGCGCGCGCGAGCTCAAGCGCCCGCTCAAGTGGTGCGCCGAGCGCATCGAGGAATTCCTCGCGGCGACGCATGGGCGCGATCTGACGAGCAAGGCCGAGCTTGCGCTCGACGCCTCCGGGCGCATCCTCGCGCTGCGCGTTTCCTCGCTTGCGAACCTCGGGGCGTACGCCACGCCCGCGGGGGTGGTCATCCAGTTGATGATCGGACCGTGGGTGTCGACCAGCATCTATGACATCGGCACCATCGACATCTGCATCCAGGGCGTGCTCACGCACACCGCACCGACCTCCGCGTACCGCGGCGCGGGCCGCCCCGAAGCGATCTACATCATCGAGCGGCTGATGGACGCGGCCGCGCGCAAGACCGGCATCGATCCGGTGGAGCTCCGCCGGCGCAACATGATCCGCCCCGAGCAGATGCCGTACAAGAACGCGATGCACAAGACCTACGACAGCGGACAGTTCGAGCTGGTAATGAACAAGGCGATCGCGCTTGCCGAGTGGGACGGCTTTGCCGCGCGCGCCGCCAACGCGAAAAGGCGCGGACGCCTGCGCGGGCGAGGCATGGCGACGTTTCTCGAATGGACCGGCGCCGATGTCTTCGAAGAACGCGTCACGGTCACCGTGAGCAGCGAAGGAGAGATCGAGATCTTCAACGCGCTGCAAGGGATGGGTCAGGGGCTCGCGACCACGTTTGCGCAAGTGGCCGTCGACGTCTTCGGCGTGCCGATCGACAAGATCAAGATCGTCCAAGGCGACACCGACCGCGGCACCGGATTCGGCAGCGCCGGCTCGCGCTCGCTGTTCGTCGGCGGCTCTGCGGTGCGTGTCGCCGCCGAGCGAACGGTTGACAAGGCGCAGCAGTTGGCCGGTGCCGAGCTCGAGGCGGCGGTTGCCGACATCGAATATGCCGACGGCTTCTTCAGCATCGCGGGAACCGACCGATCGATCGGCTTGTTCGAGGTCGCGCGCAGACAGCCGTCGCGGCAGATTGTCCTCGACTCGACGAGTTCCGTCGCCGGTCCGACGTGGCCCAACGGCTGTCATATCTGCGAAGTCGAGGTCGACCCGGACACCGGCGCGGTCGAGGTCGCGGCGTACTGGTCGGTCAACGATGTCGGCCGGGTCGTCAATCCGATGATCGTCATCGGGCAGCTCGAAGGCGGTGCGGCGCAGGGCATCGGGCAGGCGCTGTGCGAGCGCTTCGTCTACGACCGCGAATCCGGCCAGGCGCTGACGGCGAGCTTTCTCGACTATGCCATTCCGCACTCCAAGATGATCCGGCATTTCGCGATGACGATGGACGAGTCGACGCCCTGCGTGAACAATGCGATGGGGGTGAAAGGCGTCGGCGAGCTCGGGACGATCGGAGCCACACCCGCGGTGGTCAATGCCGTGATCGACGCGCTCGCGCGCGACGGCTTGGGAAGCCGCGCGCAAGCGCTGCAAATGCCGCTGACTTCCGAGCGGGTCTGGCGTGCTCTGCACGAAGCGGGATCGGCGGCCGACGCGCAGGCGAAGCGTTGAGGCAGCTCCGCGTGGCAACGATCAGCCGAACCGGCTGGTCACGATCGGCTGGGCGATGATCCACAGGCTCAGCATCGTATAGCCGACCATGAGCGCGAGCATCGGCCATTGGCTGCGCACCGCCGCGCGGCGCCCGGCGAATTCCCGCAACGAGAGCAAGTGGGCGAGGTAGAGCGCGGCCACGTGGCCCGTCACGATCGCGGTTACCGACACGTACCAGACGAGCCGCGCATCGACGAGACCCGGGCCGATGAAACGATTCGCAGTCCCGAAGAGGTTCCAGCCCAGGCCGAGCGGATCGGAGGCGAGCGCGATGAAGTATTGGCCGGCCATCGCCAGGAAGGAGAAATAGTGGGCGACCTGGTAGGCGATGGCGATCGGCACCAACGTGAAGACGAAGAGCCCAGCGACCCGCTTCGCGGATACGCCCCCGTCGCGCGATCCGCTCGAGCGGCCGCACCACGCGATAAGGCCGCAGAAGACTCCATAGATCGCAAAAAACAGAAGTGATGCGGCCAGTAAGCCCAGCGTCTGCGTCGCGACATGAAAATCCGGCTTGCCCGCATCACGGGCCGTCATCGAGGCGAAGGTTTCGGCGATCGCGGCCCACGCGGGCGTTTCCATGAAACCGTCGAAGCTGACCGCCGCGAGCATGAGAAGGATCAAAGCGATCTCGGAAGGGCCGACCGGCTCGCGCGCGAGGAGGCCGACCGCGTAGGGGCGCAATTCCAATTCGGCAACGCGTCCATTCTCGATGCGAATCCGTGTGGGAGCGAAGCGCGCAAGGACCCCGAAGACGCGGTTGAAGACCTCCCCCGCATCAAGCCAGTGCGACCGGCCGAAGGCGAACATCCCGGTCCACGTCAGGGCAGAATAGCCGAGGATCGCGGCCGCAAGGCGGGCAGGGTGATCGCTCTCTTCCCACGCTATTTCCATCCAAAGGAAGACGAGAAAGAGTCCGACGGCGGGCCACGCACCCACCCATTCGGCAAGGGTCCAGGCCGGGCCGAAGGATTTTCCGGGACGCCAACGCGAATGCAGGCGCTCGACCGCCATGAAGATCGAATCGATCGGGTTCACGAGCTTCCATACGTCGCCGAACAGCGCCGAAACGTATCCCATGCCTACCCACCACAGCGCCCAAATCGTGACGGGCGTGATGTTCTTGAGAGGGCTCTGGTTTCCGAAGAGGCCCGCGACGACAACAAGAACATAGAGCGCGACCCCGACGATTCGCAAGCCCGCAAGGAGCAGCGGTGCGACGAGCGCACGCCCCGGGGTCGACCGCCGCAGAGCGAGGACCGCCGCGATGCCGCCTGCCGGGGCTGCGCGCACGAAGACGACCAGCATCACGCAGGAGATGGCGACCGTGATCGCCGCGCCACCGATGTAGAGCGAGAGAGGAATCGGCAGATCGTAGCGCTGGCCGAAACCGTGCGCCTGCGCCGAAGCCGAAATCGCCGCTGCCGCGGATGCGAATCCCGAGAAGACGACTTGCCGCGAACGCGGCGTGCGAGCATTCGCGGCGCGGGACGTCACTCCGGAAGGACTTCGAGGTAGAATAGGGTGGGCTCGCGAAAGTGTTTGCGCGCCGGGGCCGTGCTCGTGGATGAATCGTGGATATGCGCGGTGACCGGAAATCGGCCGGCGAAACGCGCTGCGATCGCCATCGTCGCAGTCATTCCCGGAATCAATGGCGTTTCGATGTCGTATCCGTGCACGTGAACCGTCATCGGCTCGTCTGAAGTCAAGCGTAGCGTCGCCTTCTCGCCTCGAACGAGCCGTATGGTTTCTAAACCGCCTTCGACGCGCCGCGCGACGATCCGCAACTCGATCGCGCGGCCCGCGTCGGGGGCATCAATCCCCGCGGCGAATGCGTCGATCAACAGCAGCGCTGCGCAGGTCGCGAACGCGAGGTCGCGCATCGCAGGCCCGGACCATTTGCGCTCGCTCCTTCGGAGGTTCATAGTTTACATCTCTCGCCGCCGCTCGCTCGGGCGGCCGAATTTTCCCGGAGGACGATCATGAGACTCACTTTCGAACTGCAACGGTGCGCGGCGGCGGCGCTTCTGATCCTGCCCGGATTCGCGTTCGGCCAGATTCACGCGATGCTCAATTATGAGACGAAGTCGCCGGAATCGCTGAAGGTGCTCAAGACGCCGGTGGCCACGGGCGAGCGCAAGGAAGGCATCGCGGTCATCGACGTCGACCCGAAATCGAAGACGTACGGGCAGATCGTAGAGGACATACCGCTACCCGCCGACCTCGTGGCGCATCACATCTTCTACAACCGCGATCAGAGCAAGGCCTATGTCACCGCTCTCGGCAAGAGCGAGCTGCGCATGATCGACATGAAGAAGCAGCCTTACACCCTCAAAGTGATCGAAGTCCCGGGCTGCAATGTCGGCGAAGACGTGGTGTTTTCCGAAGACAACAAGAAGTGGTACCTGAGCTGCATGGGTACGCAGACGATGATCGTCGGCGACGCCGTCGCGGACAAGCCCTTGGGCAACGTAAAGGTGGCCGCTCCCTATCCGCATGGCATTGCGATCCATAACGGCATCGACCGGATCCTGCTCACGAGCACGGTGCGGGCTTCGGACCTCGGCGACGCCGGGGAAGTGATCAGTGCGGTGGAAGCAAGCAGCGGAAAGGTGCTCGGCACCTACAAGGTCTCGAAGAAGCCGTCGCCGTCGGGAGAGGCGCCGGTGGAGATCCTTTTCGTTCCAGGCGCGAATCCGCCGGTGGCCTACGTCACCAACATGTACGGCGGCACGCTATGGACGGCCACGTGGAATCCGGCGAAAAAGGACTTCGAGGTCGCGCAGGCCTATGACTTCTCCACGCAAAACGCGGGCGTTCCGTTGGAGATCTACTTCAACAAGAAAGCGGATCGCATGTACGTCACTACCGCGAAGCCGGGACATCTTCACATCTTCGACCTGAGCGCCGGGCCGTCGCAGCCGAAGCTCGTCAAATCGATCGCCACGGCCGAGGGCGCGCACCACGTTGCGTTCACCAAGGACTGGCGCTACGCCTTCGTGCAGAACGCTCTCCTCAACCTGCCGGGAATGAGCGATGGATCGGTAACCATCGTCGATTTGAATACGGAAGCCGTGGTCGGCAGCATGGACACGCTCAAGATGAAGGGCTTCAACCCCAACAGCATGGTGCTGCTGCCGCAGTGGAACGATCTCGCGGGGCATTGAAGGCCTCGCTCAACCCGGCTTGAGAGACAGGAACAGGAATGCTTGGTCGATGCGGGCGAGGAGCAGTGCCCCGGCCTAAGGTTCCCTAACTAGGCGGCGACGCCGACGACGGCCGCGGCGGACGGCTGAGGCTTCTGCTCAGCGGTGCCCGCGGCGGCGCGCGGCACGTGCGCGGCAACCAGCGACGCCAGCACGCAGGCGGCCATGCGGACCTCCATCGATTCGCCGCGGCTGGACAAGACAACAGGGACTGTCGCGCCCAAGGTCACACCGGCCGCGAGCGCGCCAAACATGCCGGTAATCGCGCGCAGCAGCAGCGCGCCCGCCTCGAGCCCGGGCACGATAAGCACATCCGCGTGGCCGGCAACCTTCGACTCGACGCCGTTGGCGCGCGCCGCGGCGAGGGAAATCGCGCTGTCGGCAGTCAGCGGCCCGTCGACGGCTCCACCAGTGATCATGCCTTGCGCCGCCATCTTAGCGAGCGCTGCGGCATCCCCGGTAGCCGGCAGCGCCGGCGTCACGCCCTCAACCGCGCTTAAGACCGCGACCTGCGGTGTCGTGATACCAAGTGCGTGCGCAAAATGGATCGCGTTCTGGACGATGTCGCGCTTGGCAGCGAGCGTTGGCGCGATGTTCAGCACCGCGTCGGAGAGCACGAACGCGCGCGGGTAGCCGGGCACGTCGATGAAGAACGCGTGCGTCAGCCGACGCTCGCCGCGGAGCCCTGATTCGGGCGTGGCCACCGCGCGCATGAGGTCGTCGGGATAGAGGCTGCCCTTGATGAGCGCGCGGACTTCGCCGCTCTTGGCCAGCGCCACCGCGCGTTGTGCTGCCGCAAAGGGTTCGTCCGGGGTGTCGATGAGGTCGATTCGGGAAAGGTCCAGTCCCGCCTGCGCCGCGGCGTCGGCGATACGTTTTTCCGGCCCGACCAGCACCGGCGCCAGATAACCCGCAAATCGGCCCGACAACGCGATCTGCAGCGAATCGCTGTCGCAGGGGTAAACCATGGCCGCGGGTAGCGGCGGCAAGTTCCGCACCCGATCGACGAGCTTCTGGAAATGCGGGCGAACGACCATCCAGTGAGCGTGGCAAATGGAGGCGAGGCTGTCAACCCTGCGCCGATGACCGGCGCACGGCGGCGGGCAGCCGTCGTCCCGCGGCGTGTTCCGCCGGGGCGTTTGCGCTCCGAGGACTCGCTAACCGACCCCCGCTCGCTGCTCACACCTTCCCCTTCCACGGTACGACGAGGTGCTCGACGTAACGCATCAGCAGGTCGAAGAGGTAGGCGACCGCGCCGATGACCACGATGCCCATGATGACGATGTCGGTGCGCAGGAAGTTCGACGCATTGAGCACCATCTGCCCCAGGCCCTTCGTGGCCGCGACCATTTCCGCGGCGACCAGCGTGGTCCAGCCGAAACCGATCGCGATGCGCATCGCGGTCAGAATCTCGGGCATCGCCGCCGGGACGATGACGTGCCGGATCACCTGCCATTTCGACGCGCCCATGGAATACGCGGCCTGGATCTGCTCCTGCGCTACCGAGCGGACGCCAGCGCGAGCGCTCATCGCCAGCGGAGCGAAACAGGCGAGATAGATCAGCAGCACCTTGGACAGCTCGTCGATACCGAACCAGATGACGATCAGCGGCAGATACGCAAGCGGCGGCAGCGGCCGGTAGAACTCGATCGGGGGGTCGAAGACGCCGCGCGCGATGCGCGATACGCCCATCGCGATGCCGACGGGAATGGCGGTGACGCAAGCGGCGATAAACGCGGTAAAAACCCGGAATATGGACCAGCCGAAATGTTCCGCCAGCGGCGCATCGGTCAGCTTGCCGAGCGCGGATTCGTACAAACGCTCGAACACCGTTTCCGGCGTCGGCAGGAACAGCGGCGGCAGCCAGCGGAAATGGCTGGCGAGCCACCACAGCGCGACGATGGCGACCATCGTCAACACGCTGATCGCCTTGGCCGATCCCTCGCCGAGCGTTGCGAACCTGGAAGTCTTGGGGCGCTCGTTGCCGGCGCCGGCTTCTTCGGCCGTCGTCATGCGTCGAGTACGGCAGCCGCGGCATCGGGCTCGCGATGCTGTATGACGGCGAGCACCTCCTCGCGTACGCCGATGAAATCGGGCGCCGACTTGATCGCCCGGGCGTTGCGCGTGTCGATAAAGCGCCGGCCGAAGTCGATGCGGTATTCGTGCGAGATGCGGCCCGGGCGCGGCGTCATGACGACCAGATGCGTCGCGAGGAACAACGCCTCCTCGACCGAGTGGGTGATGAAGAAGACCATCTTGCCGGTGCGATGCCAGACGTCGAGGATCAGCTCCTGCATCGATTCGCGCGTGAACGCGTCGAGCGCGCCCAGCGGCTCGTCCATAAGCATCAGCTCGGGATCGGAGGCGAGCGCCCGGGCGATGCCGACGCGCTGCTGCATCCCGCCGGAGAGCTCGTAGATCGCACGCTCGGCGAAATCCTCGAGGCCGACGAGCGTGAGCTTCTCCAGCGCGACCTGGCGCCGCGAGGCGGCGTCGACCCCGCGCATGCGCAAGCCGAATTCCACGTTGTCGATGACATTGAGCCAGGGCATCAGCGCATGCTTCTGGAACACGACGCCGCGGTCGGCGCCCGGACCGGTCACGGGCCTGCCATCGAGCTCGATCGTGCCTGCGGTGGCGGGCAGGAAGCCGGCGATGCAATTGAGCAGCGTCGTCTTGCCGCAACCCGAGGCGCCGATGGCGACGACGAATTCCCCGGCCTGCATGACAAGGTTGACGTCGGAGAGCGCCTCGACCGTGCCGGTCTTGGTCGCGTAACGGACGCCGAGATGACCGATGTCGAGCTGGGGCAAGTCAATATCCCGAGGTAGGTATCAGCGAGGCGGACTGTCCTTCGTAGGTGCGAATTTATTCGCACCTCGGCGTGAACACAAATCGGCGCCGCCTCCGCCGCGCGCGCCCGTTCATAGACGCACGCAGCTACAGGTTGCGCGCGGCCGGCCTCCTCCGGCGGTCACGAGCTTCGCTCTTCCGCGCTCCGGAGGCCGTAATTCGGCCAGAAAAACGGCGGCGCACTTCGCGCCGCCGTTGGTGTATCGACGCCGTAGGTACGAATTCGCACGCGGCGCGGGCCGAATAAATTCGGCCCTACTTCGCCTTGGTCACCCACTCGGTGGTGACGTTCTTGCTGAAGTCGGGCGCGACCGAAGTGAGCCGTCCCTGCTCCTTGAGGAAGTTTGCCTGCTGCGCGAGCGCCTTGGTCGCCGCGCCGTTGGCGCCGCCGCCGAGCCATGCCGGGGAGGCCTGTTCCTGCAAACTCGGGAAGCCGTAGAGCGCCATCGAATCGGGGACATCTTCGGGCTTGGCGCCCGACCACTTGGCGACTGCGGCGACCTTGGCTGGATCGGCGGTCCATCCCTTGGGATTGGCGCGATAGTCCGCATCGGCCTTCGCGAGCGCTTTCACCAGCGCGACCATGAACTCCGGGTTCTCCTTGGCGAATTTCTTGGTCACGATCAACCCGTCGAACGTGCACGCGCCTTTCTTGCAGATGTCGCCCGAGGTCATCAGCACCTTGCCGGTTTTCTTGACTTGGGTCAGTACCGGATCCCAGATGAATGTCGCATCGAGGTCCCCGCGCCCCCACGCCGCGGCGATCTCCGGCGGCCGCATGTTGAGCACCTGTGCATCCGTTGCCTTGAGCCCCGCCTGTTGCATCGCATAGAGCAGTTGGAAATGCGAGGTTGACACGAACGGCGTGCCGATCTTCTTGCCCTTGAGATCGGCGATCGTATTGACGCCGCTCCCGTTGCGGGCAACCAGCGCTTCCGCCGCGGCGATGTCCTCGAGAATCCAGAACAGGTCGACGTCCATGCCCTGGCTGATCGCGGTCGCTATCCCCGTAGAGCCGACCTCGCCCAACTGCACGTCGCCCGAAGCCATCGCCCGGATCACGTCGCCGCCGCCGCCGAACTGGCGCCAGTTGATCTTGAAGCCGGTCGCTTTCTCGATTTCCTGGCTCTGCTGCACCCAGCGCCATGGATTCATCATGTCCTGATAGGCGAAGGTCACGGTCTTTTGCGCCCACGCAGGCGCTGCAGTCATCACCGTTACCGCCACGAAAATCAGTCCTGCCAGCAAGCGTTTCATGCTCCCTCCATCGGTTGATCCCATCGCCCGTTTTTCCGGTGCCGGTGACGCTAGACGGCAGCCAGAGTTGTGCGCAAGCATTCGACGATCCTGTCGACGTGCTGCTTTTCCGCGATCAACGGCGGCGCAACGATCGCCGAGTCGCCCGTCGTCTTGAGATGCAGTCCGTTGTCGAAAAGCTTCTTCTGCAGCAGATGGCCGCGCACACCGGGTCCGCCCACGGGATGCAGCTCGATCGCTGCCAGCATGCCGTACCCGCGAAGATCGGCGACGGCGGGCAGGTCCTTGAGCGTCCACAGGCCGTCGAGGAAATAGGGAGACAAGGCCGCGCCGCGCTCGAACAATCCCTCGTTTCGATAGATGTCGAGAGTCGCCAAAGCCGCCGCGCAGGGCGCGGGATGCCCCGAGTACGTGTAGCCGTGAAAGAACTCGATCGCGCCTTCCTGCGCCGCGGCGACGATCGTGTCGTGAATGCGCTCGCTGATCGCAACCGCGCCCATCGGCTGCGCGCCGTTAGTGAGGCCCTTGGCCATGGTCATGACGTCGGGCGTGACGCCGAAGCTCTGCGCCGCGAACGCTTTGCCCGTGCGGCCGAAGCCGCAGATCACCTCGTCGAACACGAGCAAAATGCCGTGCTGGTCGCAGATCTCGCGCACGCGATTCAAGTAACCCTTGGGCGGCACGAGGCAGCCCGTCGATCCCGCAATCGGCTCGATGAAACAGGCGGCGATATTCTCGGCGCCATAGAGCGCAACGAAGCGCTGCAGATCGTCGGCGAGCTCCGCGCCCTGGAGAGCTTCGCCCCGGGTGAAATAGTTTTCCTTGAGGTGCGTGTGACGCATGTGCGCGATGCCAGGCAGGGTCGGGCCGAACTTGCGCCGGTTGTTGACGATGCCGGACAGCGCCACGCCGCCGAAGTTGACGCCGTGATAGGCGCGCTCGCGCGAGACAAACATGTTGCGGCCACCCTGGCCGCGCGCCTGGTGGTAGGCCAATGCGACCTTCATCGCCGTGTCCACCGCTTCCGACCCGGAGTTGACGAAGAAGATGCGGTTCAGATCGCCGGGTGTCAGCTCCGCGATCCGCCCGGCGAGCTCGAAGCTCTTCGGATGCGCGCGCAGGAACGGCGCGATAAAGTCGAGCTCCAGGAGCTGCCGGTGCACCGCATCGGCAATCTCCTTCCGGCCGTGACCCGCGTTGACGCAGAACAGGCCCGACGACGCGTCGATGAGCTTCTCGCCGCGATCGTTCCAGTAGTACATACCTTCGGCCCGCACGACCATCTTGGGGTCTGACTTGAAGTCGCGGTTCGGCGTGAACGGCATCCAGTACTCGTCGAGCGAGATCCGGCGCGGTTGCAGCTGGTCGCGAAGCGTGAATTCGGCATGGCCCATCGTGGTCTCCTCCTGCGGCAAGAGCCGGGGCGGCCGAGAGCTCGGCCGCGGGACAGCCCCTTTGTAGCCCCAATGCGCCGTCGCGGCTAGAGCCAGTTGTCGGCGCAGCGGTGGGCCAGGGCCGGCGATTTGCCGAGTCGGACGCACATGCGGCATGATGCACCGACGCCGGAACGGCTAGTCTTAGCCGCGAATCTAGCCCCAGCCCGCTCGCCTCGCATGTCACGCTCTCAAGCACCGATGTGGAACCAGCTGATCCAGCTCACGTTCAAGAGCCAGATCAGCCTGCAGGCACAGATTCGCGAAATGCTAGTCGCGGCGATCCTCGACGGACACATCCCGGTCGGAGTGCCGCTGCCTTCGACGCGTGCGCTCGCCCAGCAGCTCGGAGTCGCCCGCAACACGGTCGCGCTCGCCTATGAATTGCTCGTCAACGAGGGCTATCTGCGGACCAAGAGCCGCAGCGGCCACTTCGTCAACGCCGAAATCCTCGCCGGCCGTGCGGCGCCGCGTCCCCGGCCGGCGGCGCTGCTGGACGCGCCCCCGGCGGCCGCTTGGGAAACGAGAATGCGCTTCTCGGTTTCGCGTCAGCGCAACATCGTCAAGCCCAAGGATTGGCAGAAATACCCGTATCCGTTCATCTACGGCCAGTTCGATCCGGCGCAGATACCTGTCCCCGGCTGGCGGGAATGCAGCATGCAGGCGTTGTCGACGGTCGAAGTCCGCGGCTGGGCCGGCGATCTTATCGACGGCGACGATACGCTGCTGGTCGAGCAGATCCAGACGCGGCTTCTCGGCCGGCGCGGCGTCTGGGCGGCGCCGGACGAGATCCTGGTCACCGTTGGCGCGCAGCATGCACTGTTTCTGCTCGCGACGCTCTTGGTCGGTACCGCGACAACCGTCGGCGTCGAGGATCCGGGCTATCCCGACGCGCGCAACATCTTCGCTGCGCGCACGCCCAGCGTTGTTGCGTTGCCGCTCGACGGCGACGGTCTGGCGCTCTCGGCGGGACTCGACGCCTGCGAGTACGTGTACGTCACGCCTTCGCATCAATGCCCGACGAATGTGACCATGCCGCTCGAGCGGCGCGCGGCTTTGCTCGACTGGGCCGAGCGTCGAGACCGCGTATTGATCGAGGACGACTACGAGATCGAGCTGGGGTTCGAAGGGCGCGCGCAACCGGCGTTGAAGAGCCTCGATCGGACTGGCCGCGTTCTCTACGTCAGCAGCCTGTCGAAGACGCTGGCGCCCGGCATCCGGCTGGGATACATCGTCGCCAGCCGCGAGCTCATCCGCGAGTTGCGGGCTCTGCGGCGCTTGATGCTGCGCCACCCTGCGGCGAACAATGAGCGCTCGGTCGGGCTGTTCCTGGCGATGGGGTATCACGATGCCTTGCTCCGCCGCCTCAAGCAGACCTACGCCGAGCGCGCGCCGGCGGTCGCTTCTGCGCTGGCAAGGCACCTGCCGGACGTGGCGTTCCGGACTGTGGCCGGGGCGTCGTCGTTCTGGCTCAGATTCCCCGACGATGTCGATACCCGGGCGCTCGCGGCGGCCGCTGAGCGCCATGGCGTTTTGATCGAGCCGGGAGACGTGTTTTTCGCTACCGACCGACCGCCAAGAAACTACGCGCGTCTGGGCTTTGCATCCATTGCGAACGAGCGCATCGAGCCGGGCCTCGCTGCATTGGCGGCGGCCTACGCGCAGGTCACCGCGACCCACGCTGCCGCGCGGTGATCACCGTGCGAATCAATTCGCAGCTGCCAGATTCCGAACGGCCCTCGTAGGGCGGAATTTATTCGGCCGCGGCGGCTGTGTGCGAATGACTTCGCATCTACGGGGTCGCGACCGCTTCCGGCGTTTCGACGCGCTCAACCGCCAAAACTTGGGCGACAGCGTTGACGACGGCGGCGATGCGTCCGACATCGCGCAGTTGCTCCGTGCTGAAGCCGTTTTCGCGCAGCAGCTTGTAGTGCGACTGGATGCAGAACTCACACTTGCCGACGATCGACGCCGCAAGCGCGTAGAGCTCGAAGCTCGGCCTGTCGACACCGCCGTGCGTAGCGTAGGCGTTCATGCGCAGTTCCGGCCGCACTGTCTTCAGCGCGGGGTCGGCCGCCATTTCTACATACGGATACCAGACGTTGTTCATGCCCATGAGTGCGGCGGCGGTCAGTGCGGCCTGTGCCTGCGCCGGGTCGGATGCGCCGTCGCGCAAGGCCGCAACCAGCGACGCCGATTTCGCCGCAAAAGCTGCAGCCAGCGCCGCGCCGTTCGCCTGCGCCGGCGTCAAGCTCGAGCGGTTGAGCACCGCGTCGAGGTTGAGCCGCAGATCCTTGGCATAGTCGGGGATGCGATCCTTGATCGATTGCAAGGTTTCCATGAGTAGTCCTTGGTTGGATGCGATTCTTTATCTACGAGGCGCCTTGGAAAGCGTAACGAGCGGGCCGGGTGCAAGGCGTCCCGCAGCGAGCCGCGAGACAGTACAGAGACGTACGGCGAGCGGCGAGCGAGGAAACAACGCCGCACCCGGCACGCGCAGTAGCTTTACAAGGTGCCGCCGCCGACTGTCCGGTTGCAGGGGCATAGCTCGTCGGTTTGCAGTCCATCGAGCACGCGCAGCACTTCCTCGGGGCTGCGGCCGACATTGAGGTTGTTGACCGAGACGTGCTGGATCACGTTGTCGGGGTCGACGATGAACGTCGCGCGCAACGCTACGCCTTCCTTCGGATCTCGCACCCCGAGTTGATCGACCAGCGATCCGGTCACGTCGGCGAACTGCCATTGGTTAAGGCTCTTCAGCTCCGCGTGATCGCGGCGCCACCCAAGCTTGGAGAACTCGTTGTCGGTCGAACCGCCGAGCACGACCGCATCGCGATCCTCGAAGTCCTTGGCGAGCTTGGCGAAGCCGACGATCTCGGTCGGGCAGACGAAAGTGAAGTCCTTGGGATAGAAGTAGATGACCTTCCATTTGCCCGGAAAGGACCTTTCGTCGATCGGCGCGAAGGCCGATTCGCCGTTTTCCTCGTGGCGGTTGAAGCCGGGTTTCACACCGACGACGTTGAACGACTCAAGTTTCTGACCCACGGTTTTCATGCGTTGCTCCTATCGTGGGCGGTGCCTGCGAAGGCGCCGCCGGTTGTCCAGGTTCTGGTAATGAGAACGATTCGTATATTATGGCGTTGCTAATGATAATTCAATTTGTTTATTATGATGACCTCATTAAGCATTCTTTATGAGCTTGCTGCGGGCGCTAGTTAAACGCGCGACTTCGCGTTACCTTGTGGTGCAGCGGAGGAGAGCGACATGCGCGTCGGTGTGCCGAAGGAAGTCAAGGTATTGGAGAACCGGGTCGGATTGACGCCTGGAAGCGTGCGCGAAGCCGCTCATCTCGGCCACGAAGTGATCGTCGAGCACAATGCCGGGCAAGGCATCGGGATGGACGATGAGGCGTACCGCCGCGCGGGCGGCAGGGTCGTCGACACCGCAGCGGAGGTATTCGCCGCCGCCGACATGATCGTCAAGGTCAAGGAGCCGCAGGCGAGCGAACGCAAGATGTTGCGCCAGGGCCAGGTGCTGTTCACATACCTGCATCTGGCGCCCGATCCCGAACAGGCGAAGGACCTGATCGCCAACGGTGCGGTATGCATCGCGTACGAAACGGTGACCTCGCCGTCGGGCGGCCTACCGCTGCTCGCGCCGATGTCGGAGGTCGCCGGTCGCATGGCGGTCCAGGCAGGCGCGTACTACTTGGAAAAGCCGCACGGCGGGATCGGCATACTGCTCGGCGGCGTGCCGGGCGTCGATCCAGCTAAGGTGGTTATTCTCGGCGGCGGGGTGGTCGGCTCGCACGCCTGCCACATCGCGCTCGGCATGGGCGCCGATGTGTGGGTCCTGGACCGCAGCGTCGACGTGCTGCGGGCGCTGTGGCGGCAGTTCGGCCGGCCGCTGAACACGGTCTATTCGACGCGCGACGCCGTGGAGCAGCACGTGACGACTGCCGATCTCGTCATTGGCGGCGTGCTCATCCCCGGGGCTTCGGCGCCAAAACTCGTCTCGCGCGAGCTGATCGCGCGGATGAAACCGGGCGCAGTTGTCGTCGACGTGGCGATCGATCAGGGCGGTTGTTTCGAAACGTCGCGACCCACGACGCATGCCGATCCGGTGTACGTCGTCGACGGCGTGACGCATTACTGCGTGGCCAACATGCCGGGCGGCGTGCCGCGCACGTCGACGTTCGCGCTCAATAACGCCACGTTGCCGTTCGTGCTCGCGCTGGCGAACAAGGGCTGGCAGAAAGCGCTCGCCGACGACCGTCACCTCAAGAACGGCCTCAACGTCGCCTTCGGCAAGGTGACGTGCAAACCGGTGGCCGAGGCGCTGGGCTACAAATACGTCCCGCCGGAAGCGGTCATGTAGCCCGGGTTGAGCGCCCTTCGACTTCGCTCTGGGCAGGCTTCGCGATACCTGGAGCGGCATCGCAGCGGAGCGTGCCCCCGGGCATCCCCTGGATCAAGTCCGGGATCAGCCCGGGCTACACTGGCGACGCTGGCACTAACTGCGACCGTAGGCTGGCACCAGCCCGAGCCGCGACGCGCGGCGACAATGCAATCTGCAGCGGATCTTTGCGAGGAATCGATATGAACACCATGACTGAAACCAGGAATCTCGCGGTCGCCGGCAGGCAAAAGATGACGCCCTCGGAAGCGTTCGTCGAAACGCTCGTCGCGCAGCGCGTGACGGACGTATTCGGGATCGTGGGCTCCGCGTACATGGATGCGCTCGATCTCTTTCCGCTGGCGGGAATACGCTTCATCTCGGTGGCGCACGAGCAGGGCGCGGGGCACATGGCCGACGGCTACGCCCGGGTGTCGGGCCGCCACGGCGTATGCATCGCGCAGAACGGGCCGGGCGTCACGAACTTCGTCACCTCGACCGCGGCGGCGTACTGGGCGCACTCGCCGGTGGTCGTCGTAACACCGGAGACCGGGTCGACGACGCTCGGCCTGGGCGGATTCCAGGAGACCGAACAGCTGCCAATCTTCTCGAAGATCACCAAGTATCAGGCGCACGTGAACAACCGCGCGCGGATGGCCGAGCTGACGGCACGTGCCTTCGATCGCGCGCGGCTCGAGCTGGGGCCCACACAGCTCAACATCCCGCGCGACTTCTTCTACGGCGATATCGAGTGCGAGATTCCGCGTCCGGTCGCCATCGAGCGCGGCGCTGGCGGAGAGCAGGCATTGAACGCGGCGGCCGAGCTTCTCGCCACAGCGCAGTTTCCCGTGATCCTCTGCGGCGGCGGCGTGATCATGGCCGATGCGCTGGCCGAAGCGATCCGCCTTGCCGAATTGCTGCAGGCACCCGTTTGCAATTCGTATCTGCACAACGACTCGTTCCCGGCGGGGCACGCCCTGTGGTGCGGCCCGCTCGGCTATCAAGGCTCCAAGGCGGCGATGAAGCTGATCGCAAAGGCCGACGTCGTGCTCGCGCTGGGCACGCGGCTGGGTCCGTTCGGTACGCTGCCGCAACACGGCCTCGACTACTGGCCGAAGGATGCGCAAATCGTTCAAATCGACGCCGACGCAAAGATGCTGGGCCTGGTCAAGCCGGTTTCGGTGGGCATCTGCGGCGATGCGAGGGCCGCGACGCTGGCGTTGATCGCGCGGCTGAGCGGCAGAACCCTCGCGTGCCAGGCGAACCGGGACACCCGCCTCGACGCGATCAGATGCGAGAAAGCCACGTGGGAGGCCGAGCTCGACGGCTGGTCGCACGAGACGGATGCGTGGTCGGTCGAAGTCGCGAAAGACTCGAGCCATATGCATCCGCGCCAGATGCTGCGCGAGCTCGAGCGCGCGATGCCCGATAACGCCATGGTATCGACCGACATCGGTAACATCTGCTCGGTCGCGAATTCGTATCTCCGCTTCGAGCGCCCGCGCTCGATGCTCGCGGCGATGAGCTTCGGCAACTGCGGCTACGCGTTTCCGACCATCGTCGGTGCCAAGGTGGCCGCGCCCGAGCGGCCGGCGATCGCCTACGTCGGCGACGGCGCGTGGGGCATGAGCTTCGGCGAGTTGCAGACCTGTGTCCGCGAAGGCATTCCGGTCACCGCCGTCGTCTTCAACAACGGCCAATGGGGCGCGGAAAAGAAGAACCACGTCGATTTCTACGCCAAGCGCTTCGTCGGCGTGAATCTCGACAAGCAGCCGTCCTGGGCTGCCGTGGCGAAGGCGATGGGGGCGGACGGTCAGCGCGTCGACGCCCTGTCGGACGTCGGGCCGGCGTTGCGTGCTGCGGCCAAGGCACAGGGCGAGGGCAGGACGACGGTGTTGGAGATGATGGTCACGCGCGAGCTCGGCGACCCGTTCCGCCGCGACGCGCTGGCACTGCCGACACGGCATCTCGCGAAGTACAAGTCGACCGCGGCGCAGGCGGCGTAGCCCGGGCCGAGCGCCCTTCGACTTCGCTCAGGACGGGCTTCGCGCGATGCCCGGGGCGACATCGCAATGAAACGCAGCCCGGGCATCCCCCGGATCAAATTCGGGGTCAGCCCGGGCTACACCAGAACACGTGGCATGGCACAATTGTTCTGCTCCGCTCCGAAATCAACGAGAGACGTTCGATGACCCGCGCCCGCGCCACCGTTTTCTTGTTTCTCTCGGCGCTCCTGTGCGCAAGTCCGGCGCTCGCGAAGATCAAGGCTGAATGACATGGGCGGCAAGGACCGGCTACCGGTGACCGGCGATGCGGCGGCGACCATCGCCGCGCTCGTTGCCCGCGCGCGCGCCGCGCAGGCGACGGTCGACGCCGCGACGCAGGACGAGGTCGACGAGATCGTCACCGCAGCGGGCTGGGCAATCGTCGATCCGGAGCACAACCGCGCGCTCGCCGAGCTTGCGGTGACGGACACGGGGCTCGGCAACGTCAAAGACAAGATGGCGAAGAACCGCCGCAAGACGATGGGCCTCTTGCGCGACCTCGCGGGCGTCAAGTCAGTGGGCGTCATCGCGGAACTGCCTGAGAAAGGTCTCGTCGAGATCGCCCGGCCCGTCGGCGTCGTCGCGGCGATCACGCCTTCGACGAACCCCGCAGCCACTCCGGCCAACAACATCATCAACGCGCTGAAAGGTCGGAACGCGATCATCGTCGCGCCCTCGCCCAAAGGGGCGTCGACGCTGTCGCTGCTGCTCGCGTACATCCATGCCGAGCTCGACCGCGTCGGTGCGCCGCTCGATCTCGTGCAGCAGGTACCCTCGCCGGTGACGCGCGAGATGACCGCGGAGCTGATGCGCCAGGCCGACCTGGTCGTCGCCACGGGCTCGCAGACCAACGTGCGCGCGGCTTACGCGAGCGGCACGCCGGCGATCGGTGTGGGCGCCGGGAACGTCGCGGTCATCGTCGACGAGACCGCCGACCTCGCGGATGCGGCGGACAAGATCGCGCGCTCCAAGACTTTCGACAACGCGACCAGCTGCTCGTCGGAGAACAGCGTTATCGCCGTCGAAGAGATCGCGGATGCCCTGCTTGCCGCGCTCTCTGCCACAGGCGGTGTCGTGCTCGACGAAGGCGAAGCGCGTCAGCTCGAGCGCGCGATGTTCGCCGCCGGCCGGCCCGGGTCGACGTTCGTTGCCCAGGACGCACCGGCGATCGCTCTGCGCGCCGGGCTTGCGCGCCCCGCGCTGCTGGACGCGCGTTTCCTGATCGTTGCCGAGACCGGGGTCGGCGAGGCGCATCCTTTTTCGGGCGAGAAGCTCTCGCCCGTGCTCACGTTCTACCGCGCCGCCGACTTTGCCGCCGCTACGGCGTTGGCGGAGCGGCTGCTGCGCTATCAGGGAGCCGGTCATTCCATCGGGCTGCATACGCGCGATGAAAAGCGCGCGCTCGCACTGGGACTCACGCTGCCGGTATGCCGCGTGATCGTCAATCAGGCGCACTGCTTCGCGACGGGAGGCTCGTTCGACAACGCGTTGCCGTTCTCGCTGTCGATGGGCTGCGGAACCTGGGGCCGCAACAGCATCTCGGACAACCTGAATTACCGGCACTTCCTCAACATCACGCGGGTCGTGCGGCCGCTCGCGCCCGAGCTCGTGAGCGAACCGACCGAGGAAGCCCTGTTCGGCACCTATCTGCGCAAGTACGCACGCAAATCCGGGCGCCGCTCCGGCGCTTAAAGCAGCGCGAGGCACGATGCGTACGTTCCGCGATGCGATCGACGCGCACGCCGTCGCGCGCCCCGACGCGCCTTGCGTCATCGCCCCGGAGCCCGAAGCAGTCCTGACCTACGGCGATCTCGCGCGAATCGGCGCAGAGCTCGGCGCCTTCCTGGCGCAGCAGGGGATCGCGCCGGGAACGGTCGTATCGTTCATGCTGCCCAACGGCGTGGCGGCCGCGAGCATTTTCCTGGGCGCAATGTATGCGGGTTACATCATCTCGCCGGTCAACCTGCTCGCGCAGGACACGCAGCTCGAATATACGCTTGCGCACTCGGGCACGCGGCTCATCTTCGCCGCGCCGGAATTTGTCGACCGGTTACGCGCGCTGCTTCGCCGCACGAACCATCCGGCGCTCGTGCACGCGACCGGCGCCGACCGCCTGGAGCTGTCGGAGGAGCCGGCGGCGCCGCTCGCCGCAGTCGATCCGCACACGCCGGCGATGCTCATGTACACCTCAGGCACGACCGGAGAGCCGAAGGGCGTACTGCTGTCGCACTGGAACCTGATCTACGCCGGGCGCGTCGTCGCCGAAGCGCTGGCGCTGCGCGCGGAAGATCGCGTGCTTTCTTCCTTGCCGCTTTATCACATCAACGGCCAAAGCATCGCGACGGTCAGCCCCGTCGTGTCGGGCGGCAGCATCGTGATGCCGCACCGGTTCAGCGCGTCGCAGTGGTGGCCGCTGGTCGAGCGTTATCGTCCGACCTGGCTCAACATGGTGCCGACGATCATCGCCTATCTCCTCAACGGCCCGGAGCTCACGCCGTCGCAGGCCGGGGCGTGTCGTGCGCTTCGCTTCGGCCGGACGGCTTCCGCGCCGCTGCCGCTCGAGCAGCACCGCGCGTTCGAGGCGCGCTTTGGAATCTCGGTCATCGAGGCGATGGGGCTGACCGAGACCGCCTCGATCGCGTTCGCCAATCCACTCGATCCCAAAAAGCGAAAATACGGCTCCGCCGGTGTGCCGTTGGGGGTGGAGGCGCGCGTTGTCGCCGCCGATGGCGCCGTGCTCGGCGCGGGCGAGCAGGGCGAGATCGAGCTCCGCGGTGAGGCCGTGATGACAGGCTATTACCGCAACGCGGAGCTCACCGCCCAGGTGCTCTCGCCCGACGGCTGGCTTGCCACGGGCGATCTCGGCTATCGGGACGGCGATGGTTTTTATTTCATCACCGGCAGGCGCAAGGAGCTGATCATCAAGGGCGGCGAGAATATTGCGCCGCGCGAGATCGACGAGGCGCTGCTCTCCCACCCGGCGGTACTCGAGGCCGCGGCGGTCGGCATTCCCGATTCGAATTACGGCCAGGACATCCTCGCCTGCATCGTCCTCAAACCGGGGGCATGTTGCGACGAAGCGGAATTGCGCGCGCATTGTCTGACGCAACTCGGACGGTACAAGACGCCGCGTCTGCTCCGCTTCGTCGCCGCGCTGCCCAAGGGTCCCTCGGGCAAGGTGCAGCGCCTGAAGCTCGCCGCGCTGAGAGGAGAAGGCGATGACGAATGAAGACACCGAAAAGATCGAACTCCATCGCGGGCTCAAGGGGGTGTACTTCGATCGCTCGCGCGTCTGCTTCATCGAGGGGCGCAGGGGCGAACTGCTCTACCGCGGCTATTCGATTCACGATCTCGCCGAGCGCTCCACCTTCGAGGAGGCCTGCTATCTGCTGCTCAAGGGGGAATTGCCGGAGCGGGCCCAGCTCGAGGCCTTCGAGGCCGAGTTGAAGTCGGCGCGCATGCTGCCCGCGGCGGTGTACGACATCATCGGCACGGTGCAGCGCGCGCACCCGATGGACGTGCTGCGCACGGCGGTGTCGGCGCTCGCCGCCTTCGACCCGGAGGTCGCGGACAAATCGCCGGAAGCGACTCTGCGCAAGGGGGTGCGGCTCACCTCGCAGGTGCCGATGATCGTCGCTGCGCACGAACACATCCGCAACGGCCGCGCGCCGGTGCCGCCCGAACCGAGTCTCGGGCACGCCGCCAATTTCCTCTACATGTTGAAGGGCAAGGCGCCGAGTGCCGACGCTGCACGGCTGATGGATACCGACATGATCCTGCACGCCGAGCACGGCTCGAACGCATCGTCGTTCACTGCGCGCGTGGTAGCCGGCACCGAGGCCAACCTGCACGCCGCCGTCACTGCGGCGATCGCAGCGCTCTCCGGACCGGCTCACGGCGGCGCGGCCGAGAACGTAATGCGCATGGCGCAGGAGATCGGCGACGCCTCGAAGGCGGGCGATTACGTGCGGCGCAAGCGTGCCAACAAGGAGCCGGTGATGGGGTTCGGCCACCGCGTCTACCGCGCTGAGGATCCTCGCGCGCGTCACATGCGCGCCGGCGTGGAGCGGCTTTCCCATGAAATGGGCCAGCCGCAGTGGTACCAGATTCTCGAGGCGCTGGTCGAGGCGATGAAACCCTACGCGCGCCACGGCGTTAACGTCAACGTGGATTTCTACGCCGGGGTGGTCTACTTTCTGAACGACATCGCCGCGGACCTGTTCGTTCCGATCTTCGCCGTCGGCCGCGTGCCCGGCTGGACGGTGCAGGTGCTCGAGCAGATGGAGAACAACATTCTGATCCGTCCGCTCACGCTCTACAGCGGCCCCGGGCCCCGCGCCTACGTGCCGATCGAAAAGCGCTAGGTCTGCTCAGGACTGGGCGAGAACGATCGCGGCGGTGGCGACGATGTCCTCCACGCTCGCGCCGCGTGACAGGTCGCTCAAGGGTCGCGCAAAGCCCTGCAGCACCGGTCCGATGGCTTGCGCTCCGCCCAGGTACTGGCTGAGCTTGTAGGCGATATTGCCGGCATCGAGGTCGGGGAAGACGAGCACGTTCGCCCTTCCCGCGACCGGCCCGGCTTCCTTCAGCTTCTTCGCCGCGACTGAGGGAATCAGTGCCGCATCGGCCTGCAGCTCGCCGTCGATCGCGAGCGAAGGTGCCCGACGGCGCGCAATCTCCAACGCGCGAACCACCTTCTCGATGTGAGGGTGCTTGGCGCTCCCTTTGGTGGAGAACGAGAGTAGCGCGACGCGCGGCTCCTCGCGCAGCAGCCGGCGGCAACTTTCCGCCGACGCCAGCGCGATGTCGGCGAGCTGCTCGGGGGTCGGGTCGGCGTTCACCGCGCAATCGGCAAAGACGAGGACCCGGTCCCGAAAGACCATGAGGAAGAAGCTCGAAGGCGTGTCGATACCCGGCGCAAGACCGATCGTCATCATCCCCGCCTCGATCACCCGCGCGGTCGGGGCCGCGACCCCGGCCACCATGGCATGCGCATCGCCCGCCTTCACCATCAGCCCGGCATGAAACAGCGGCTTCGCGGCCAGCCGCCGCGCCACCTTCGGGTTCGTGTCCGGACGGTGCTGCAGGTAAAGCGCAGCATACGCATCGAGCCGGTCGCTCGATTCCGGGTTCGCCGGAAGAATCGGGTCGGCGAGGTCCTCGTCGCGCAGGCGGCGTGCCGCGGCGAGGATCCGCTCGTCCTCTGCTTCCGGGAACACGACCCGTAAGCCGCGGCCTCGGATCTGCGCCAGACAGGTTTCGACAATACTCATGGAAAAGCAGATTCCATGCAGAGCCGTATGAGCGACTTTGTTGCTCGGCCTCTCTCGGGAGGCTAGGCCGCTATCTTGCGCGAGCGCTCGCGCAGGATCTCCCGAATCGCTTCCTGCGATCCGGTAACGAGCTGTCGCATCGCCTGTTCGGCCATCGCGGTATCCCGCGTCTCGATCGCGCGAACGAGCCGCCTCCAGCCCTGCGCCGATTTGCGGCGCCGCTCGACGCCGCGCAGCGACAGCCGCGTGTAGCGCGCGACCTGTTCCGAAAACGAACGGATCAGCGCTGCGAGCCGCTCGCTGCCGGCGCCTTCGGCGATCAACTGCGACAGCGCGTACACCGCCTCGAAATATCTGCCGTGGCTCGCGTCGGACGTGTGTTGCACGGCTTGGGCGAGCAGCGTTCGTGCCTCATCGAGCAGACCAGGATCCGCCCGGGCGGCGACGCGCCGTGCCGCGACGGCGAGCAGGCTCGCCCGGATCTCGTAGAGGTCGTCGACCTCGTCGGCCGATAGCTGGGTGACGCTCGCGCCGCGGCGCGGTTCGATCCACACCAGCCCGCGCTTGTCGAGAAGACGAAGCGCTTCGCGGATCGACGCGCGACTGACACCGTACATCGTCGCCAGATCCACCTCCTTGAGCCTGGCGCCCGAGGCAAACCGCTCGTTCAGGATCTCGTCGGCGATGCGCTGCGCAACCTGCTCGGAGAGCGTGAGGAACAGCGCCGTGTCGGCCGCCACGATCTGAACATCGGGCGCTTTTCGTCTTGGCATCGTCGTCCTGTCCGTGAGCGTTCCGCCGACCGACGGCCGGCTTGCGTCGTGCGCGTTCCAGCCGGCAACGCCACGAGCCTGCGCAAGTCGACCCGATTTCTGTATGAATGTCGACATTATACACCCAGCGCAGTATAGTGGGCGCTCAAACGCGTCAGTCCGCTAGAGAGGAGAACGTCATGAAGCAGCTCAAATCCCTGTTGCCGATGGTCGCGCTCGCCGCGTTCGTGATCGCCGGCGTCGATGACGCAGGCGCGCAGCAGCCGGTGCGCCTGACCGCCGCGACCGGCATCGCGCCCACGGTGCCGACGGCTTGGTGGTTCAGCGATTACATCGGGCCCAAGCTCAAGGAATACTCCAGCGGACGGATCGCGCCGAACGTCCAGATCAATGGCACGCTGTGCAACGAGCACAAGTGCGTCGAGCAGGCTCGGCTCGGTCAGATCGACATCGGGTCGGTCTCGGGCGGCAACATCGGCTCGTTCGGACACACGTTCGACATCCTCAACCTGCCCTACATCTTCAAGGACGATGCCGCGGCTGAGAAGCTGATCAACGGCTGGCTCGGCGAGGAGCTCAAGAAGCGCGCGGAAAAGGAGATGGGCCTGCATGTGCTCGCGATCATTCCTTCGTACAGTTTCCGGAATATCGACAACTCGAGGCGCGAGATCCGCGTCCCGGGTGACATGGCGGGCATCAAGTTCCGAGTCACCAAGACGGAAGTCGAGCTGACGCTGATCAACACCTGGGGGGGCACCGCGGTCCCGTACGACTGGGGTCAGCTCTACGAGGGGCTGCAGACCAAGGTCGTCGACGGCATGTACATCCCGGACGCCTACGTCGCCGCGCAGAAGTTCTACGAGGTCGCGCCGTATATCACGAAGACGGGCGGCGGCTGGAACTCCCACATCATCTTCATGGACCTCAAGCGCTACCAGCAGCTTCCCGACTGGGCGCGCCAAGTCGTCGATCGCGTCGGCAAGGAAGTCGAGGCACGCGGCTTCGCGGTCGATGCCGAATGGATGGCGAAGTATACGAAGCAGCTCGAAGGCAAGGTGAAAGTCTACACGCCCACGGCGAGCGAGCTCAGTCTGTGGTATGCCGGCGCGCCGCCGGCGTGGCGTGCCGTGAGGAATACATACGACCCGGCGCTCGCACGGCGCGCGCTGCAGGACCAGGGGCAGCAGGAGCTGATCGCGAAGCTCGAGCGGGTTGGCGCGCTCTAAGTAGACTGATGTTCATCGCGGAGTCGACCGCCGACGCGGCGGCAGCACAGGCATTCTCGCTCGCGCATCGCGGGGCGTGCGAGCTGTTCGCGGAGCCGCAGAGGACTCACTGTCTCGCGCTCGTGTCGGACGCGAGCGGCGACGAAGCCGCGTGGACGTTTACGCCGGTCCAGCCGCTGTTCGAAGGCGGACGCCACGGTCCCGGCGCAGGCGAATGGCTGCTCTGCGTCGGCCTGTGGGTGCCCGCCGATCAGCGCGGCGAGTTCCTCGCGTGGTACAAGCAGGAGCACCTACCCATTCTGCTCGAGTGCCCGATGTGGGACGGCTGCCGTTTCGTCGAGGCGCCGCACGCGCAGGGCTGCCAGTTCTTCGCGCTGCATCAGCTCTCGGACCGGGCGGCGCTCGACTCTGCCGAGCGCGCACGCTCACGCGCAACTCCGTGGTTCCGGCGGCTCAAGCGATTCGAATGGTTCGACGAACCGTTCACCCGCATACTGTATCGCCGTGTCGAGAGCAACGAATCCTGACGCGCATCGTGGCTGCAGCGCCGGCGCCGCTTCGTTGCGTCGCGATGCGATAACACTGCCGCTGCCGCCGCACCTTCGCCCCGAGCTGCGGGGGATTGCAGGCGAATACTGGCGCGGCGCCGCTCGCGGCGAGTTGCGGCTTCCGCGCTGCCGCAGCTGCGCGTCGCTCACATGGCCGCCGAGAAGCGGCTGCCCGGTCTGCGGTGCGAGCGAGATCGAGTGGGTGTGCGCGTCCGGCCACGGTGTCGTCCACACGTTTACCGTCGTCAGGCAGGCCGCCGACCCCTACTTCAACGCCAGGCTTCCTTACGTGGTTGCGATGGTGCAGCTCGACGAAGGCCCGCGTCTGATGAGCAACATCACGGATTGCGACGTCGAGGCCGTTCACATCGGTATGCCGGTCGCGGTCGCGTTCGTCGACGCCGGCGACGGTCTGGCGGTGCCCGTGTTCACGCCGTCTAGCGCGCCTACGCGATGACCGCACCGCCGCTCGCAGGACGCGTGGCGATCGCAGGTGCTGCGACCGCGGGCATCGGGTGGTCGACCGAGGCCACGCCCGTCGAGCTGATGGCCCAGGCGACACGCGCCGCGCTGGCCGATGCCCGGCTGCGCCTCGCGGAGGTCGACGCGGTGTTCGCGGTGACACCGTATTACTGGATGCCGTCGATAGCCCTAGCCGACGAACTCGGAATCCGGCCGCGCGTCACCGACTCGACTAACATCGGCGGCGCATCGGTCGTCGCGCACGTCGGCCATGCGCTGCGCGCGATCGTGACCGGCGGCGCCGACGTCGCGGTAATCGCTTACGCGAGCACGCAGCGATCGGATAGCGGTCGGCTGGTGACACGGGCCGAAGTGCCGCCATACGAGCAGCCATACGGCGCGCTGTTCCCGATCTCGGCTTACGCGATGGTAGCGCAGCGCCACATGCACGAGTACGGCACGACACGCGCGCAGCTCGCGCAGGTTGCGGTGGCCGCCAGCCAATGGGCTTCGCTCAATCCCGAGGCGCTGCGCCGCGAGCCGCTGACGATCGATGACGTGATCGCGTCACCGGCGGTGAGCGATCCGTTGCGCAAGCTCGACTGCTGCCTGGTGACCAACGGCGGCGGCGCGATCGTGTTGACCGCCGCCGAGCGCCGCACGCGCAAGCCGGTGAAGGTTCTCGGGGTCGGGGAGTCGCACAGCCACTGCTACGCGTCGAGCATGCGCAGCTTCACGCGCACCGACGCTGTCGAATCGAGCCACGCGGCGTACGAGATGGCGGGCACGGGCCCGGAGGACATCGACGTCGTCCAGGTCTACGATGCGTTCACGATCAACGTCGTCGTCGGACTCGAGGACACGGGGTTTTGCGCCAAAGGCGACGGCGGCAGGCTCGTCGAGCGAGGCATCGGACCCGGCGGCGCGCTGGCAGTCAACACCTCGGGCGGCGGGCTGCGCTACTGTCACCCGGGGATGTTCGGCATCTTCCTGCTGATCGAGGCGGTGCGGCAATTGCGCGCTGAAGCCGGCGAGCGCCAGGTGATGAAGGCGCGGCGCGCGCTCGTCCACGGCTACGGCGGCATCTTCGCCGGCAACGCGACCGTCGTCCTCGGTCGCGGCTGACCCGTCGATCGGAACGTAGGCCATGCCCCAGATCCACCTCATCGATGTCACGATGCGCGACGGACACCAGTGCCTGTGGTCGACGCGGATGACCAACGCCATGATCGCGCCGGTGCTCGATCTAGCCGACGACGCCGGCTTCCACACGATCGACCTCGTCGGCGGCGCCGTCTTCGACGTGTGCGTGCGCTACCTGCAGGAGAACCCGTGGGCGCGCATGCGAATGGCCGCGCAGCGGCTGCAGCGCACGCCGATCAACGTCTGGATGCGCGGAGCGAGCCTGTTCACGTTCGAGTACTTCCCGCACGACGTGGTCGAGCTGACGATCGCTCATCTCGCCGCGAACGGCGTGCACCATCTGACGACCTACGACGCGCTGAACGACAACCGGAACCTCGCGGGCTCGGTGCAGGCCGCGCGCTCGGCCGGCATCGGCGTCACCGGCGCCGTCGTGTACACGCTGAGCCCGGTCCATACCGACTCGTATTTCCAGGCCCGCGCGCGCGAGCTCGTCGCGCTCGGCGTCGATCGGATCTGCCTCAAGGATCCGAGCGGATTGCTCACGCCAGAACGCATACGAACGCTTGCGCCCGCGCTGCTCGCGGCCGCGCCCGGCATCCCGCTCGAGTTGCATTCGCACTGCCTGTCGGGCCTCGCACCGCACGTGTATCGCGACGCGCTGGACGCCGGCATCACGTTCTTCCACACGGCGGTGAGACCTCTTGCCAACGGCGCTTCGCTGCCACCGGCCGAAGACTTCAACGCGACGGCGCTCTCACGCGGGTACCGCACGGGCATTCGCGCCGAGCGGCTCGACGAGATGTCGGCGTATTTCGCATGGGTCGCGTGGCGCGAGGGCAAGCCCACGGGAAAACCGGCGACGCTTGATCCGCGGATGTACGAGCACCAGGTGCCGGGCGGGATGATCTCGAACCTGCGCACGCAGCTTTGCGCCGCCGGCATCGAGCACCGGCTCGATGAGATCCTCGACGAAGTCGCGCAAGTACGCAAGGATCTGGGCTATCCGATCATGGTGAGCCCGTTCGCGCAGTTCCTGATCACGCAGGCGACACTCAATGTGGTCCAGGGCGAGCGTTATTGCATGATCCCCGACGAGCTGCGCAAGTACGCGCTCGGCCATTACGGGCGTGCTGCGGGACCTCTCGCGCCCGAGTTCCTCGAGCGCGCGACGCGAGGCGAGCCTGTCGTGCAGGAGGCGCCGGCCGAGTTACTCCCGCCCGCGCTGCCACGTCTGCGCGCGGAGCGCGGAGCGCACGCGGGCAACGACGAGATCCTGCTCGCCGCTTATTACGACGATTCGCTCGTGCGGCCGGTGCTCGCACGTACGCGCGATGCGGTGGCGGGGCTGCGATTCCGCACGACGCCGCTGCGCGAGCTCGTCGCCTATCTCGCCGGGGCGGCGGACATCGAAAAGCTGCGCGTCGCGATCTCGGGCGTCGATCTTGCGCTCGGCAGCGCCGCTGCGGCGAGCGACGCGGTGCGACCGGCGATGGCGACGACCGCCCCCGATACTGCGAACGGCAATCTGCGATGACACAGGTGCACCCGCTCGACGCACTGCTACGACCGCGCAGCATCGCGATCGCGGGCGCTTCGGACAATCCGGCCAAGCTCGGCTCGCTTCCGCTGCAATTCCTGCGCAAGTTCGCGTACGACGGCGACATCTACCCCATCAACGCCAAGCTCGACGAGGTGATGGGCTGCAAATGCTACCCGTCGCTCGCGAGCATCGGCCGGCCGATCGACTTGATGATCGCCGCGGTCGCCGCCGAACGCATTCCGGCCCTGCTCGAGGACTCGGTGCCGGGTCAGGTCCGCTTTGCGCTCGTGTTGGCGTCGAACTACGCCGAGGCGGGTGCGGAGGGCATGCGCCTCCAGCGCGAGCTCGTCGAGCTTGCCAACCGCAAGGGCATCCGTCTCGTCGGTCCCAACTCGGTCGGTATCGTCAATCTGTGGGACAAAGCGGTGGCGTCGATCAGCCAGGTGTTCGACCGGACCGATCTCGAGCCGGGGCCGGTGGCGTTCGTCACGCAGAGCGGCGCGGTCGGCACCGCGATCACCGCGCTCGCGCACGAGCAAGGCCTCGGCATCGGATATTTCATCAGCACCGGCAACGAGGCTGACCTCGAGTTCAGCGACTTCTGCGACGCCTTCATCGACGACCCGAAGGTGACGGTCATCGCGGGCTATCTCGAGAGCGTGCGCGACGGCGCGAAATTCCAGCGCATCGCGCGCCGGGCGCTCGAGGCGGGCAAGCCGATCGTGCTGGTCAAGGTCGGGACGACCGACGTGGGGGGTCGCGCCGTGCGGTCACATACCGGCGCGCTTGCCGGTTCGGACGACGTCTACCGAGCGGTTTTCGCGGCTCACGGCGTCGTGCGCGCCGACGGCATCGAGTCGCTGATCGATTATCTGAAGATGTTCGTCGCGTATCCGCGCACCGCGAACCAGGCGGATACAAGCCACGTAGCGGTGCTGAGCCACTCCGGCGGCGCCGGCGTCATGATGGCAGACGCCGCAGTGAGCCTGGGCCTCGAGATGCCGCCGCCGTCGCCGGGCCTCGTGCGCACGCTGCAAGCGCGGCTGCCCGCATACGCGGCGCTCAACAACCCGATCGACATGACAGCGAACGTCATCTTCGATCCGCAGGTGATGGCGGGCAGCGTGCTCGATGCCGCGCAAAGCGGCGAGTACGACGCGGTCATGCTGTGCGTCAACCTGATCTGGCGGCAGGGCGAAGCGCTCGCCGACGCGCTCGCTGCCGCGCGCAGCGCTACAGACCGCATGCTCGCCGTCACCTGGATCGCCGCTCTTCCCGGCCCGCTGCAGCGGCTCGCCCACGCCGGTGTCCCGGTGTTCAGCGACCCAATGCGCTGCGTGCGCGCCGTGGCCGCGCGTCTTCATTGGGAGCGCGCGCGCCGCGTGGCGCTCGATAGCACGCCCGTCACAGTAGCGCCCAAATCCCGCACGGCCGGCGCCGACGGCTACCTCGGCCAGCAATCGCTACTCGAGCAGCACGGCATCAACGTCGCGCCGTCGCGGCTCGTAAGCAAGCACGAGGACGCACGTCGTCAAGCGCAGCAGCTCGGCTATCCCGTCGTCGCCAAGCTCATGGCAGCGTCACTGCCGCACAAGAGCGACATTGGCGGCGTCGTCCTCGGCATCGCCACTGACGACGCGCTGGCACGCGCCGTCGACAGGCTGTTCAAAATCCCTTGCGAGGGTCGCGAAGGCGTGCTGATCCAGAAGATGGTCGACGACGCCGACGCGATCGAGCTCTTCGCCGGGTTCACGCAGGATCGCGTGTTTGGGCCCGTGGTGCTGTTCGGGCTGGGGGGCCTGTTTGTCGAGATCCTGCGCGACGTCGTCATGCGTCCCGCGCCCTTCGGCATCGACGTCGCCACACGGATGATTCGTGGTGCGCGCTTCTTCCCGTTGTTGCACGGCGCCCGTGGCCGCAAACCGTGCGATCTGCACGCGCTCGCGCAACTCCTCGCCCGTGTGTCCACGCTCGCCGCCGCGGAACCGTCGCTGCTCACGCTCGATCTCAACCCCGTGCTCGCTTCGCCGCGCGGCGTGATCGTGGTCGACTTCAAGCTCGAGCTCCGTGGCCAAATGCTGCGCGAGCGATCGCCCGCCTAACCTCTGATCATGGAACTGCTGCTTCTCGTCGGCTCGCTGGTGCTGCTGATCCTCGTCGGCGCCCCGATCGGAGTGACGATGGCGGTGCTTCCGATGATCTATATCGCCTTCACTGGCGATTTGCCACTGAGTACCGTGCCGTACCAGATGTATGAAGCGCTCGCGCACGCGCCACTGGTCGCGGTCCCGTTCTTCCTGCTGACCGGCGAACTGATGAACAGCGGTCAGATCACCGAGCGGCTGCTCGTGCTCAGTCGCGAGCTGGTCGGTCGCTTTCGCGGCGGGCTCGCTCAGGTCACGATCATGGTGAGCATGCTGTTCGCGGGAATGAACGGCTCGGTGGTCGCCGACACGGCGGCCGTGGGCAGCGTGCTGATTCCGCCGATGAAGAAAGCCGGCTATTCCGCCGCGTTCGCGGCCGCCATTACTGCGGTGGCAGGAACGATCGGCGGCATCATTCCGCCGAGCATCGCGATGATCCTGCTCGCGAGCGGGCTCGGCCTTTCGGTCGGCGGATTGTTCGCCGGCGGCATCCTCCCGGGCGTGCTGATCGGGCTCATGCTGATGGCGGTGACGTACGTGATCGCGACCCGCCGCGGCTACGAGCGGCTCGAGGAGCCGTTCAGCCTGCGCAAGCTGTGGCTTGCCTTTCGCGGCGCGATGCTGCCGCTGACGATCCCGATCATCATCGTCGGTGGCATGGTGTTGGGCGTGTTCACGTCGACCGAGGCCGGTGCGGTCACCGCGATCGTTGCGGCGCTCATCAGCGCAGTTGCCTACCGCACGCTCAACCGGTCGAACGTTCGCTCGGTGCTCACAAAGTCGGTCGAGATGACGGCGTCGGTGTTCATCATCATCGCCGCCGCCGGCCCCTTCAGCTGGCTGCTGAACCAGATCGGTGCACTGCAGGGCTTGGGCGACTGGCTGACGGGGTTCGCAGGCGATCGCGTCATGTTCATCACTGCGCTGGTCGGCTTCATCTTCGTCGCAGGCATGATCATGGATGCCGTCGCCAACATCATCGTGCTCGGCCCGACGCTCGTGACCGCCTGCGTTGCCGCCGGCTTTCCGCCGATCCAGGCCGGTCTCGTCGTGACCGTCGGCTTCCTGATGGGAACGGTGACGCCGCCGGTCGGCATCAGCTATTTCATGGCTTCTTACATCGCCGACGAACGGCTCGAGCGTGTGGCGGTTGCGCTCATTCCGTTCATCCTCGTCGAAGTGGTCGCGCTCGTGCTGATGCTGCTCTGGCCCGGCCTCACGATGTGGGTTCCGAGCCTGATGGGATTGACATGAACGGCGACGCTACACGTGCGCTGCTCGCGTTCGAGCGCCGCGCGCAAGGATTCCTGGAGATCCTGTGCAGCGTTTTGCTCGTCGCGATGGTGCTTGTCACCGGCTACACGGTCATCATGAGATACGCGTTCCACAATCCGCCATTCTGGGGCGACACGCTGACTATGTTCTGCAACATCTGGCTCGTGCTGATCGCATACGCGATCTCGGTTCGCAAGCGCGATTACATCGCCATGCAAGGCGTCTACGGGCTGCTGCCGTCGGGCTGGCCTTTCGCGCTCAACTTTATCTGGAACGTGATGACCGCTCTCTTCGGCGCATTCCTCTTCTGGTTCGGCATCGGCGCCGCGATCAACGTGCCGGGAAGCTATTGGGAGCTGGGCGGGTTGCCCAACAAGGTGCCGATGGCGATCATGCCGATCGCTGGCGCGCTGATCATGTTGGCAGCGCTGCGCAACGTCGCAGAGGACCTCGCCGTTCGTCGCGCGAAACGCGAATTGCGGGGGCCGTGACGTGATCCTCCTCGGTCGCTATCGCTCACCGTTTACCCGCCGCGTGGCGATCAGCCTGCGCTGCCTCGGCATCGACTACGAGCACCGGCCGATCACCGCCTGGACGCAGCTTGACGACGTCCGTGCCGTCAATCCGGTGGGCCGCATCCCGGCGCTGATCCTCGATTCCGGAGAGCGGCTCTTCGACAGCGCGGCCATTCTCGACTACCTCGATCACCTGGTGGGCCCCACTCGCGCGCTCGTGCCGGCAGACGAGCCCGAGCGGCGCCAAGTGTTGCGCGTGGTTGCCTGCGCGATGGGCGCACTGGAAAAAGTCGTCGCCGCGCTGTACGAGCACACGATGCGTCCGGCCGCGAAGGTGCATCAGCCGTGGATCGCGCACAATGAGGCGCAGGCGCGCGGCGGCATCGAATGGCTCGACGCGCGACCAGGCGAGCGCTGGCTCGCGGCGGACCGCCTGACGCAGGCGGACGTCACGACGACGGCGATGTTCGACTTCACGCGCATCGTCAACCCCGGGCTGGTCCCGGCAGGCGCGTACCCTCGGCTCGACGGGTTGTCGGCGTATTGCAACACGCTGCCGGCGTTCGCCGAAACGCAGCCGACCAGCGCAGTGGATCGCGCCAATCCCGGACTGCCGGCGTAGCCGCCTCAGCCCACCGGCTGTCCTTCGACGTCGGCCTGCCTGCTCTCGAACACCTGCTGACGGAGCCAGCGCTTGACCTCGGCGGCGAGGTGCACGATCGCGGGGTCGGTCGCATCGCGCGGACGCGCGAATTCGACGGACTTGATCTCTTCGACGCGCCCCGGCCGCGGCGCCATGATCGCGATGCGGTCGGACAGCTTGATCGCCTCGTCGATGCTATGGGTGACGAAAATCACCGTCTTCGGCTCGCGCTGCCAGATTTTGAGCAGCTCGTCCTGCATGTACTCGCGCGTCTGGATGTCGAGCGAGCCAAACGGCTCGTCCATCAGCAGGATCGAAGGGTTGACGGCGAGTGCGCGCGCGATGCTCACGCGCTGGCGCATGCCGCCGGAGAGCTCTCGCGGGTAGCGCGACTCGAATCCGCGCAGGCCGACGAGGCCGATATAATGCTCGGCGATCCGCCGCTGCTCGGCTTCCGGCAGGCGTTTGCGCTGCAGCCCGTAGCAGATGTTGTCGCGCACCGTGTACCAGGGAAAGAGCGCGTATTCCTGGAACACGACGGCGCGCTCCCATCCCGGCTCCGCGATCGGCTCGCCGCCGACGCGAAGCTCGCCGCGCGACGGCTGTTCGAAACCCGCGAGAAGGTTGAGCAACGTCGTCTTGCCGCAGCCGCTTGGACCGACGATCGAAAAGAACTCGTTGTTCTCGACGCAGAAGGTGACGTCGAGCAGCGCGAGCAGCGGCTCGCCCTGCATCGAGAAGTGCACCTTGCTGACGTTGTCGACGCTGACCTGCGACGTGCGCGCGCTCATGGCCGTCGATCTACTTGCCGTGGTACCACGGCATCGCGATGCGCATCGCCTGCCGCATCAGGAAGTCGAGCACCAGACCGAGAACGCCGATCAGCACCATGCCGAGCAGGATGTAATCGCTGCGGAACAGCGTGCGCGCATTGTTGATCATGAAGCCGAGCCCGCTCGGCGCCGCGACCAGCTCGCCGGCGACCAGCGCCATCCAGCCGATGCCGAGCCCGATGCGCACGCCGGTGAAGATCTGCGGCAGCGCCGCCGGCAGCACGACGGTGCGGAACAGCTCGCCACGGCGCGCGCCGAGGCTCAAGCCCGCGCGAACGAGATACGTGTCGACGTCGCGCGCGCCCGCCATCGAGTTCAGCACGACGGGAAAGAACGCTGCGAGGAAGATGATGTAGACGATCTGCATGTCGCCGATGCCGAACCACAGGATCGACAGCGGAATCCAGGCGAGCGGCGGAATCGGCCGTATGAACTCGAGAACCGGGTCGACAGCGGCGCGGAAGCGCGCCGACCATCCCATCGCTAGACCGAGCGGTACGCCGAGCGCCGTCGCTGCGCCGACGGCGGCCAGCACGCGCTTGAGGCTGTCGAGGATGTGGGTGAAGAGCACGCCGCGCTGGAACAAGTCGATGGCGGCGGACACGACCGCGGTGGGCGGCGGCATCATCACATCGAGCTGCGGATTGATCCGCTGTCCGTAGACGCTGATGACTTCCCAAACGACGACGAATGCCGCAAGCAGCCACCAGTGACCGATGCGTACGAGCGCACGGCGCCAGCGTGGCTGCGGCGGCGCCACCATCGACGCAGTAATCCGCGCCACCGCGTCGGGCGCCGGCGCCGGACCGGGCTGCGTCGCGGTCCGCGCGGGCGTCTCGACGACGTGTTGCATGGCGCTCGCTTACGGCGTGTACGTCTTGCCCATGAACGTCCACGGCTTCTTCAACTCGCCGGGCTCGGGAAACGTAGCCGGTCCGTTCAGCAAAGCGGCCGCGTACGGCTTGTAGGGCAGGTTGCCGACGCCGCCGAAGTCCTTCGGCAGGAACGGCGGGCGTTCGGGCACGGCCCAGCCGAGCTTGTCGAACGTCGCCTTCATGTAGCTGGTGCGGCGCACGTTCTTCCAGTCGTCGTTCGTCACCTTGTTCTTCGACGCGCCGGTCTCGAACGCCCAGTCGCTGATCCGCGACTCCTCCTTCGGCCAGATGCCATTCGCATCGTCGAACGGGTAGTACACAGTCGGCTTCGGCCAGAACAGGTAGCGCTCAGACATCTTGGTCAACAGCGGCCGCCCGAGCCGCCCATAGGCCGCCTGGCTCAACAGCGCATCGATCGCCTTGTCCGGATTCGCTTTCGCCCACAGTACCGCTTCGATGAACGCGTCGGTGAGCAGTTGCACGACGTCGGGCGCGTTGTCCTCGATCTCCTGTCGCGCGTAGTAGTAGCCGCTGTAGATGTAATACGGATCGAGCGGCTCGAGCAGTCGCGTGACCTTCAGCACTTCGGTCGAGTACGAGACGTGCGGCTCCCAGATCGTGAAGACGTCGATGCCTTTCGGACCCGAAGCGAGATCGCCGGGTGGCGTACTGCGCAACGTATAGTCCTCGTCCTGCTTGAGCCCCAGATAGTGCGCCGCCGCGATGAAGCCGAAGTGATTCGTCGAGCCGGTCGTCGTACCGACGACAGCAGGGCGCTTCAGCACCTTCTGCCCCTTGAGATCGGCGAGGCTTTTGAGCGGCGAGTCCAGCGGAACCGTCGCCGCGTGCGTGAGACCGGGCGAATGCGTGGCGACCGCGCGCGTGGGCACCTTGTTGCTGAGCAGCGCAAGCACGCCGAGCGCGCCGGTGTTCGCGATCTGGATGCGCCCGGGGATGAACGCCTCGTTCGAGAAGCCGGCGGCAACGAACGTCTGCCATTGAATCTCGATGCCGCGCTTTTCGAGCAGCTTCTGCGTCTGCAGCGTGTTGCCGATCATCTCCTCGCTCGCCCACACGACGATCCACGCGGCGTTGAGCGGCCACCAACCCTTGCTTTGCAGCCACTGCTTGGACTTCGCCGAGATCTGCTCGTACGGCAGCGGCCAGCCCCAATCGGTGAACTTCTGCGAGGTGACCGCCGGGGCCGCGGTCTGCGCGCTCGCCGCGCTCGCGGCAGCGAGATCGCCGAGCAGCAGACCGCCGGCGGCCTTGACGACGGTACTCAGGAACTCACGGCGTGGCAGCGCGGTGGCGGGTTCAGCCGGCACGATCGCGCCGCTGTCGTGCGATTTCGAAGCATCCATGGCGTCTCCTCCTTGCTCAGTGGGTTTTGATGTAGCTTCGGCTGCTAACGGCTGCCATGACGAAGCCGCGCGCGAACCGGACGAATTTTTTGCATGAAAGCTCGAGCAGCGATCCAATATAGCGCAATCGGATACTCCTAGCGCGTGAGATAGCCCCCGTCCACCGGAATCGTCGCCCCGTTGACGTAACCGAGCGCATCCGAGGCGAGCAGCGCGACCGTGGACGCGATATCGTCCGGTACGGCGAAACGGCCAGCCGGGATTGCGGCAAGCACATCGCGACGGCGCTCGGGCGTGAGCAGCGGGCCCGTCATCCCGGTCTCGGTCACGCCGGGTGCGATCGCATTGACGTTGATGCCATGCGGCGCGAGCTCGCGCGCGAGGCCCTTCGTGAGGGCGACCACACCCGCCTTCGTCGTGCCGTACAGCACGTTGCCGAACGAGCCGCCACCCTTCGCCGCGGATACCGAAGCAATGTTGACGATCTTGCCGTAGCGTTGCGCGATCATCGCCGGCAGCACCGCCTTGCAGCAGTAATAAACGCCCGAGAGGTTCACGCGGCAGACATCGTCCCAGTCGGCGATGGTCGCCTCGGCGACTGGCCCCGTCTTCAGAATCCCTGCATTGTTGACCAGGATATCGATGCGGTTGCGCTCGCGCACGACCCGCCCGACCGCGTCGGCCGCCGCACTGGCGACGCCGACGTCGAGCGCGATCGGATAACCAAGCCCCCGACACTCGGCAGCGACTTTGCTCGCCGCAGCGACATTGGTGTCGCCCAGGTACACGGTGCAGCCGTGGACGGCGAGTGTGGTCGCAATGGCGGCACCGATGCCGCCGCCGGCACCGGTCACCAGCGCGATCTTCCCGCCGAGTTTCAAATCCATCGAAGCTCCTGTTCAGTGGACCGGAGGCAGCCCGAGAATCTGCCGCGCTTCCGCCGGCGTGGCCGGCCGGCGGCCGTAGTGCGGACACGCATCGACGATCTTGCGCACCAGCTCGGCGTTGCTCGCCGCGAGCCGGTCGGGCTCGATGCGCAGATTGTCCTCGAGTCCCGTGCGGCAATGCCCGCCCGCCTCCAAGCACCACTGGTTGACCTCCCATTGATGGCGGCCGACGCCTGCGGCGACCCACGTCGCACCGGGCAGCACCGCCTCGAGCTCCGAGCGCAGGAAGTCGAAGATCGTGCGGCGCGCAGGCATCGCATTCGGCACGCCCATGACGAACTGCACGTGCGGCCGCACGTTGACGAGTCCCTTCTTCACGAGATTCGCCGCGTTATAGAGCATCGCGAGATCGAACACCTCGATCTCCGGCTTGACACCGTGTTCGAGCATCGTTTGAGCGAGCGCCGCGATAAAATCGGGCGGGTTCTCGTAGATGCCGTTCGGGAAGTTGACCGAGCCGGTTGCCAGCGACGCCATATCGGGCTTCAGGTGCAGCATCGCACCGCGCATCGCGTGCTCGCGGCCGCGGCCGCCGGTGGAGAACTGCACGATCATGCCGGGGCAGTGCTTGCGCACGCCCTCGCACACGCGCGCGTAGAGTTCCGGATCGGAGCCGGGCGACTCGTCGGGATTGCGCACGTGGATGTGCACGAGCGACGCGCCCGCCTCGAATGCCTCGTGCGTCGATGCGATCTGCTCTTTGGGCGTCACCGGCACCGCCGGGTTGTCCTTCTTGCGCGGCAATGCGCCGGTGATCGCGACCGTGATGATGACGGGCTCCGTCATGCGGCAATCCGTTTGGTTCGTGCCGCCTGCGTCTTCGGAAGCGGCGCCGGGACGCTCGCGCCCGCCGGCACCAGCATGGCCGCGATCGCTTGAGCCGCTTCACGCATCGCCGGCAGAAAGGTATAGCTCCTTTTCAGCGTCATCCGCGGCGCCGGCCCGTGCACGGCAATCGCCGCGCACATCCGTCCGCGCGGATCGCGCACCGGCACGGCGAGGCACACCGATCCGTCGAGGAACTCGCCGGCGTCGGTGGCCACGCCGGTCGCGCGGACCTTCGCGAGCTCTCGCTCGAGCGCATCGACGCTCACGATCGTGCGCTCGGTGTAGCGCGCCAGCGGCCCCGGGCCGAGCAACCGCCGCCGCTGTTCGTGCGACATGTCGGAGAGCAGCAGCTTGCCGCTCGCCGTGCAGTGCAACGGCACCCGCGAGCCGGCCTTCATGTGCAGACGCACGTTCGCCGATGTCTCGACGCGATCGACATAGACGACCTCTCGGCCGTCGAGCATCGTGAAGTTGCACGTCTCGCCGATCGCTTCGACCAGCCGCGCGAGGATCGCGTGCCGCTCACGTCGCCGCGGCCAGCGCATCTGCACGGCGAGCGACAGCGTGCACAGGCGGGCGCCGATCGCGTAGCGCTTGTCGTGCACTTCACGCTCGACGAGCCCGCCACACATCAAGAGCCGCAGGATCCGGTACACGGTGGGCTTCGGCAGCCCGGTCGCGCGCGTCAGCTCCTCGAGCGTGGGCGGCTCGTCGGCCGCCGCAATCCGTTCGAGCAGCGCAAAGGCACGTAGCGCCGACGACGGGGCCCCGTCAGGACCGGGGGACACGGCACGTAATTTCATTGAGCGAAATGCCACGTTTCATTATTGCAATGTTTTTCCTGCCGTGCAATGATGGCCGCGGTCGGCGCGATGCCGGCGGCGGGACGTTGGCGCGCGCCCGCCACGCCTCTTCCCGGAGTTTCGCTTGGCCCACGACAATCTCACGTACGACGACCTGCTGCGAATCGTCGAGCTGATCAAGACTTCGGAGCAGTTTTCCGAGTTCCGGCTGAAGATCGGCGAGATCGAGGTCGAGCTGCGCCGCCGTGGTGCGGCGGGCGCGCCGGCGCCACTAGCGTCGTCGAGCCCGCCGGCGCCGGTTGCGCAGCCCGCCGAGCCGGTGCCGGCGCGCGAGGCGCCGAGCTGGCCCGAAGGCTCGATCGTCATCCGCTCCCCGATGGTCGGAACGTTCTATCGCGCCCCCGAGCCGGGCGCGCGGCCGTTCATCGATGTCGGCCAAGCCGTGGAACCCGACACGACGGTGTGCATCATCGAGGTCATGAAGCTGATGAACTCGATTCCCGCCAGCGCATGGGGGACGGTCATGCAAATCCTCGTCCAGGACGCGGCCGCGGTCGAAGCCGGGCAGCCGCTGATCGTGCTGCAGCCGGAAGCCGAGCCGGAATGAAGACCACCACACGTCCTTTTCGCCGCATCCTCGTCGCGAACCGCGGCGAAATCGCTCTTCGGATCATTCGCGCCTGTCACGAGGTTGACATCGAGGCGATCCAGGCTTACTCCGAGGCTGATCGCGATTCGCTTCCGGTACGGCTCGCCGACGGCTCGATCTGCGTCGGACCGCCGCCGCCGAGCCAGAGCTACCTCAGGATCGATGCGTTGATCGCCGCGGCGCGCATGGCGAAGGCCGACGCGATCCACCCCGGCTACGGTTTCCTCTCCGAGAACGCGGCGTTTGCCCGGGCGTGCGACGACGCCGGCATTGTGTTCATCGGTCCGCCCGAGCGCGCGATTGCGCTGATGGGCGACAAGGTGGCTGCGCGGCGAATGGCGGCGGAGGCAGGGGTGCCCGTCACGCCGGGATCGCCGGGAACGCTTCCGCACGCCGCGGCCGCGCGCGAGGTCGCAGCCACACTCGGTTACCCGGTGCTCCTCAAGGCGGCCGCCGGTGGGGGCGGGCGCGGCATGCGGGTGGTGCACGACGAAGCGCAGCTCGCGGCGCGCTTCACCGACGCCGCACGCGAGGCGCAAGCGGCGTTCGGAGACGGCGGCCTTTACGTCGAGAAGTTTCTCGAGCGCGTCCGCCACGTGGAGATCCAGGTGCTTTCCGACGGCGAGACCGTGTTGCACCTCGGCGAGCGCGACTGCTCGATCCAGCGCCGCAATCAGAAGCTCGTCGAGGAAAGCCCGTCACCCGCGCTCGACGACGCCATGCGCGCGCGGATGGGCGAGGCGGCGGTGCGTGTCTGCCGGCATGTCGGATATCGCAGCGCCGGCACGATCGAGTTCGTCGTCGACGCTGCGAGCGGGGCCTTCTACTTCATGGAAATGAACACGCGTGTGCAGGTCGAACATCCGGTCACCGAACTCGTCACCGGCATCGATATCGTCAAGGCGCAGATTCGCATCGCGCAGGGCGAGCGGCTGCAGATCGCGCAGGGCGACGTGCGGCTCACCGGCCACGCGCTCGAATGCCGGATCAACGCGGAGGATGCCGCGCGCGACTTCGCGCCCTCGCCCGGCGAGGTGCGCGCGCTGCGCCTGCCCGGGGGACCCGGCATCCGCATCGACTCGCATCTGTTCGCCGGGTATCGTGTTCCGCCCTACTACGATTCGCTGCTCGCGAAGGTGATCGCCTGGGGCCGCGACCGCGACGAAGCAATCGCGCGCATGCGCCGCGCCATCGGCGAGATGCAAGTCGAAGGCGTGCACACGACGCTGGCGTTCCACGCGCGGCTGCTCGCCGACGAGCGCTTCCGCCGCGGCGACGTGCATACGCGTTTTGTCGAAGACGAGCTTGCGAGGACAGCATGAAGGCACGCAACGACGCCTCCGGAAGCGCTCCGCGCTTCGATTTCATCGACGTCACGCTGCGCGATGCGCACCAGTGTCTGTGGTCGACGCGGATGACCACCGCGATGATGACGCCGATCCTCGGCGCGATCGACCGCGCCGGTTATTCGTTCATCAACATCCTCGGCGGCGCCGTGTTCGACGTGTGCGTGCGCTACCTGCAGGAGAACCCGTGGGAACGCGTCGGCCTGCTCTGCGAGCGGCTCGCCACACCGTGCGACGGCCTCACCCGCGGGCAGAGCCTGTACACATTCGAGCTCTTTCCCGACGACATCGTCGCGCTCAACTCGCACGCGCTCGCCCGTCGCGGCATCGAGGTACTGACTGTCTACGACGCGCTGAACGACAACCGCAACATCGCCTCGTCGGTGCATTCGGGGCACGAGGCGGGGATGAAGGTCAACGCGATGATGACCTACACGCTGTCGCCGGTGCACACCGACGCCTACTATGTCGATTGCACGCGCGAGTTGGTCGCGCTCGACGTCGACTTCATCTCGATCAAGGATCCGACCGGCCTGCTCACTCCCGAGCGCGGCCGCACGCTGTTCCCGGCCGTCGTGCACGCCGCGGGCGGCATTCCGCTGCAGCTGCATTCGCATTGCCAGTCGGGGCTCTCGCCCGAGGTCTACGAGATCGCGATGCAAAGCGGGTTCCGGCTCGGCTATACGGCGAGCGAGCCGCTCGCCAATGGCGCCTCGTTGCCGGCGACCGAGGACGTGCTCGCGCGTGCGCGCCGGCTCGGTTTCGCGACGTCGATGAACGACGCGGCGCTCGCCGAGATCGCGGGCTACTTCAACTGGGTGTGCGAGCGCGAGGCCAAGCCGCGCGGCGAGATCGCCGCCTACGACCCCGCGCTCTACGAGCACCAGATCCCGGGCGGAATGATCTCGAATCTGCGTTATCAGCTGGAGACGATGAAGCTCGAACACCGGCTGCCCGAGATCCTCGAGGAGGTTGCGCGCGTGCGGCAGGACCTCGGTTACCCGATCGTCGTGAGCCCGTTCGCGCAGTACATCGTCACGCAGGCGACGCTGAACGTCGTGCAGGGCGAGCGCTACAAAACGATCCCCGACGAGATCCGCAAGTACGCGCGCGGCTACTATGGCCGGCTCGCCGCGAAACCTTCGGACGAGTTCCTCGAGCGCGCGAACATCCGCGACTCGGAGTACGTGACCGAGGCGCCTGCAGCGCACCTCGAGCCGTGGGTCCCGCGCCTTCGTGCCGAGCTCGGATCGGCGGCGGGCGATGAAGACGTCCTGCTCGCGGCGTTCTATGCTCGCAAGCTGATCGAGCCGCTGCGCAATCCGGCGCCCGAATGCCGCTTTCGCACCACGCCGCTCACCGAGCTCGTCGGCTTCCTCGCGAGACGCACCGACATCGGCTACGCGCGCATCCGTTTCGCGGGCGCCGATATGATGGTTTCGGCGTAGCGGTTCGCGCTTGGACCTCGTCACGCTGACGGCAGCGGCCACGATCGCCGGCATCGCGGGCGTCGTGCGCGGGATCACGGGCTTCGGCGGCGCGCTGGTGATGTCGCCGCCGCTCGCGCTGCTGCTCGGCCCGCGGCTCGCGGTTCCCGTCGTGCTGCTGCTCGAGTCGGTCATCGCCGCGCCGATGCTCGTGCACACGCGCCACCTCGTGCACTGGCGTGTGATCGGCGCAATCCTCGCAGCCGCCTGCGCGACGGTGCCGCTCGGCACGCTCATCCTGGTCGCCACCGATCCGCAGATCATCCGGCGCGCGATCGCGGCGACGGTGATCGTGTTCGCGTTTGTGCTGCTGCGCGGCTGGCGCTACACGGGCCGGCCGCGGCTCGTCACGTCGGTCGGGCTCGGCGCGGCGAGCGGGGCCATGCTCGGCGCGACGAGCGTCGGCGGCCCGCCGGTGATCCTCTATCTGCTTTCCGGTCCCGACCCCATCGAGACCACGCGCGCGAATCTCACGCTGTACGTCACCGTCACCTCGCTCGTCGGCATCGTCATGCTGTGGCGCCATGGCGTGTTCGACGCGCGCGCCGCGTGGACCTCATTGTGGCTCGCGCCGGCCTACTACGCCGGGCTCGGCGCCGGCGTGCGCCTGTTTCCGCGCTTCAGCGACACGCGCTTCCGGCAGCTGACGCTGTCGCTGCTGATCGGCGTGTCGATCGTGATTCTGCTCGCGTGATCGATGCGGCCGGCTTGCCTTATGCGCATCCGTGACGCTACATTTGTTGCATGAAGGTACTGGTCACCGGCGTCATCGGTTCCGACACGCATATCGTGGGCAACCGCATTCTTTCGATGGCGCTGGAACAGGCGGGATACAAGGTCATCGCCCTGGGCGCGCTGACTCCCGCCGACGAATTCATCAAGGCGGCGGTGGAAACCAACGCCGACGCGATCATGGTGTCCTCGCTCTACGGTCAGGGCGAGCTCGACTGTCGTGGCTTCCGTGACATGTGCGTCGAAGCCGGGCTCGACCACATCCTGCTATACATAGGTGGCAATCTCGTCGTGGGCAAGCAGTCGTGGCCCGAGGTGGAAAGGCGATTCCTCGACATGGGCTTCGATCGGGCTGCGCCGCCGGGGACGAGGATCGAGACAGTGCTCGCGTGGCTCGCGCAGGATTTCGCCTCGCGCGAGCGAGCGATGCAGGGTGGCGGGGATTGACGCGATGGAGAGCGCTGCGCTTCTGATCGACTTCGGCAGCACGTACACCAAGCTGCGCGCAGTCGATCTCGATCGGCGTCGCATCCTCGGAGCCGGTCAGGGTCCCTCGACGGTCACCTCGGATATCATGGTCGGCATGAAAGCCGCGCTGCTGGATCTGGAACGGCGCCTGGGTGGTTTGCCCCGCTTCCGGTACCGGCTCGCATCGAGCAGCGCCGCGGGCGGACTGCGGATGGTGACTGTAGGTCTGGTCCGCGAGCTCACTGCGGAGGCGGCGCGCCGCGCCGCGCTGGGTGCTGGCGCGAAACTGGTCGGCACGTTCGCGCAGCGCCTCACTCAAGGCGACGTCGGGGCCATCGTGACGCGGGCGCCGGATATCCTTTTGCTGGCGGGCGGCACTGACGGCGGCAACAGCGACGTCATCCTGCACAACGCAGCCGCGCTCGGCCGAAGCGCCCTCTCGTGCCCGATCGTGCTCGCCGGCAACCGCAGCGCGACCGACGCCGCGCTGGCGCTGCTCGCGGGCAAGGACGTCATCGTGACCGAGAACGTCATGCCGGAGTTCAACGTCCTCAACATCGAGCCCGCGCGCGCGGCGATTCGCCAGGTGTTCATCGACCGCATCGTGCACGCCAAGGGCATCGACCGGGCGCAGGCCGAGTTCGATCAGATGCTGATGCCTACGCCCGCGGCCGTGTTGGAAGGAGCGCGGCTGCTCGCCGACGGCTGCGAAGGCGTGTCAGGCCTCGGGCCGCTGCTGGTGATCGATCCGGGCGGCGCAACCACCGACGTGCACTCGATAACAAGCGGCGAACCGTCGCTGCCCGGGGTCATCGTCCAGGGGCTGCCCGAGCCACGCGTCAAGCGCAGCGTCGAGGGCGACCTCGGCATGCGCCACAACGCGGCCAATATCGTGGAGGTTGCCGGGCTCGAAGCGATTGCAGCCGATGCCGGGCTCGCGCCGGCGCGGGTCGCTGTCTTGGTCGCGGAGATCGCGCAGGATGTGGAACGCCTGCCACGGGCGACCGAGGAGATCGCGCTCGATCAGGCGCTGGCGCGGGCTGCGGTCGCTCAGGCGGTGATGCGGCACTGCGGCACGGTGGAAACGATTTACACGGTCGTGGGACCGGTCAGCGTGCAGCACGGCAAGGACTTGTCGATGGTCGGCACGGTCATCGGCACGGGCGGCGCTCTCGTACACAGCAGTGACCCGAAAGCGGTGCTGGCGATGGCGCTGGCCGAACCCTCGGCGCCGCAGTCGCTGCGACCCAGACGACCGAAGCTGTTGCTCGACCGCGGCTATCTGCTCTATGCCTGCGGCCTGCTCGGCGCCGTCGATCCCCCTGCCGCGCTCGGCCTCGCCTTGGCGAACCTCGAGCCGCTCGATGCGGAGCAAGCCCTTGAACGCACCCGCATCGCCTGAAGCTACCCGTACGCCGCTCTCCGAGGATCGCATCCCGGACGACGTGTTCGCCGTGATGCGCCGGGAGAATCTGGCGCGCTGGCCTTCAGGCGCCGCGGTCGATTTCGATGCCGCCGTCGACCTGCAGCGCGAGCTTCCGCGGCACAAGCAGCTCGGCTGGACGATGCGCCGTGCAGTCGCCGAGCGGCGCTGCCTGACGCAGCCGCGCGGCGGCTTCGCGACCTTCGAAATGCAGCGGGCGCTGATGGTGACGCTCGATCGCGAAGGGCTCGCCGACATCGTGCCGACCACCACCGACAGCTACACCCGCAACGAGCAGTGGCAGCTCGCGCAGAAGGGAGTCGAGGAGTCGGAGCGCGCCGGCCGTTCGATGCTCAACGGCTATCCGATCGTCAATTACGGGGTCGACTGCGCGCGCCAGCTCATCGCCGCGATCGACAAGCCCGCGATCATGCTGACCGGCACGACGATGCCGAAGCTCACCAGCGAGATTGCCTTTGCCGGCGGCTACTCCGGGTATCTCGGGTCCGGCATCGCCTATACGACCTCGTATATCAAGGAGCTCTCGATCGAGGACGGGATCCGCAATTACCAGTATCTGGATCGCCTGGCCGCGCTCTACGGCGAGCACGGCGTCGAGCTGCACCGACGCCAGCCGGGTTTTCTCACCGGGACCAATATCCCTCCCTGCATCGCGATTGCCACGTGCGTCCTCGACTGCCTGCTCGCGGCGGCGCAAGGCGTCAAGAATTACGGCCTAGAGATGGGCGAGACGCTGCACCTCATCCAGGACGCCGCGGCCGTTGCGGCGTGCGGCGAGCTCGCCCAGGAGTATCTCGCCACAAAGGGCTACCACGACGTCTTCACCGCGGTGACGCTGCTGCATTGGATGAGCGCGTGGCCGCAGGACGACGCCCAGGCGGCGGCGCTGATCAGCTACGGCGGCACGCTCGCGGCGATCAGCGGCGCGGCGAGCGTGACCACCAAGAGCACTCACGAGGCGTTCGGCATCCCGACGCCGCAAGCCAATGCCGAAGGGCTGCGGATGACGCGCATGGCGATCTATCTCGCGCGCAACATCCGGCTCGACGGGCTGCCCGCGTACGAGCAGGAAAAAGCGCTGATCGGGCGCGAGGTGCGCGCGATCGTCGACAAGGTCCTCGAGATGGGCGACGGCGATGTCGCCGTCGGCGCCGTGCGCGCGTTCGAGGCGGGGGTGCTCGATGTTCCCTGGTCGCCGAATCGCCACTGTCGGAGCCGAGTCCTGCCGGCGCGCGATGTCGACGGTTACCTGCGCATCCTCGATCCGGGGCTGATGCCGTTTCCACGCGACATCATGGAGCTGCACGCCGAGCGACTGCGTAAACGCGCCGAGCGTGACAAGATCGCCTTCGGTCCGGACCTCGCGGTGAGCAGCGTGTACGAGATTGGGGAGCCCATCGGCAAGCTCCTGCCCGACAACTGGGCGCGCTAGGAGCCGACCGCGCCCATCGTTCGGGACGCGACATCATCCGCGCATGCAGCACCTCGACAAGGTCACGGTATACCGCCTGCGCGTGCCGCTGGTAAGGCCGTATCGTCTGGCGTTCGGGGCGGTCGAACATTACGACACGATCGTCGTGGAGGCCATGCGCCCTGATGGGCAGCGGGGGTTCGGCGAGGCGACCGTGCTTACCGGCTACACCGATGAAACCATCGAGGATAGCTGGAGCGTCGCCCGTGAGTTCGCAGCCGAGCTGGCGGGTGTCGGCTGCGACAGCGCGGCCATCAAGGTAGCGCAGCTCGGGCTGAAGTTCCCGTTCACCGCGACGGCCTTCGGCACGGCGCTCGAGATGCTGGCGGGTAGCGAGACGCTCAAGGTCGGCGCCGGAACACGCGTTCCGCTGGTCGGGCTGCTGCACACCGAAGACGAGGGCGCGATGGCGGCCGAGTTCGAGCGGCTGCTCTGCGAGGGCTACCGGACGATCAAGGTGAAGGTCGGCTTCGACGTCGGCGCCGATCTGCGCCGCGTGCACCGCGTGCAGCGCGTCGCGGCAGGGCGCGCCCGGATTCGCATCGACGCCAACCAGGGGTACACGGCAGACGAAGGTCGTGCGTTCGCGACCGCGCTCGATCCGGCCGGCATCGAGCTCTTCGAGCAGCCTTGCGCAGCGGGAGACTGGGACGCGCACCTGGCCGTGGCTCGCGCCTCGCCGGTGCCGATGATGCTCGACGAATCGATCTACGGGCTGGCCGACATCGAGAAGGCCGCGGCGCTCCGCGCGGCGAGCTACATCAAGGTCAAGCTCATGAAGCTGGTGACGCTCGAGCGCCTGACCCAGGCGATCGAGCGCATCGCCGCGCTGGGGATGCGGGCGGTGCTGGGCAACGGGGTCGCGTGCGATCTCGGCTGCTGGATGGAAGCGTGCGTCGCCGCGCGCCACATCGACAACGCGGGCGAAATGAATGGCTTCTTGAAGGCGCGCTCCGGGCTCCTGACCGACGAGCTCGCAGTCGCCGGGGGCGCGATCGCGCTCAGCTCCGACTTCGCGCCGCAGCTCGATCCGCAAGCGCTTGAGCGCTATCGCGTCGATTCCGTCAGTGGGGCGGCGCCCCCTGCACGCACCGCCGCAGCATGGACCGGGCCGGCGAGCGAATGAAGGCGATCGCCATCGCCCGATTCGGTGGCCCCGAGGTCCTTAAGCTGATCGAGGTCCCTGACCCCGTCCCAGCCGCGGGTGAAGCGCTGGTGGCGCTCGAATACGCCGGCGTCAACTTCATCGATGTGTACATGCGCAGTGGCCACTATGCGCGCTCACACACGTATCGGACGGCTCTGCCGATGACGATAGGTATGGAAGGTGGCGGTACGGTCGCAGCGCTGGGCGAAGGCGTGGCCGAGCTTGCCGTAGGCGATCGCGTCGCCTACTGCATCGTCCGCGGGAGCTATGCGCAATCCGCGGCCGTGCCGGCATGGCGGCTGGTCAAGATCCCGCCGCAAATACCGACGCCGGCGGCAACGGCGTTGATGTTGCAGGGTCTCACCGCGCACTACCTGAGCCACTCCGCCTATGTGCTGGGACCGGGAAAGAGTTGCCTCGTGCATGCGGGAGCGGGTGGCGTGGGACAGCTTCTGATCCAGCTCGCCAAGCTGCGCGGCGCGACGGTTTTCGCCACCGTCGGCAGCGACGAAAAGGCTGTCGTCGCCCGGCAGCGCGGCGCCGACCATGTCATCCTTTACCGCGACCAGGACTTTCGCGATGAGTTGATGCGCATCACCGGAGGCAAAGGCGTTGATGTCGTCTATGACGCGGTGGGAAAGGACACGATTGCACGCAGCGTCCGCTGCCTCGCCCGACGCGGCTTGTGCGTAAACTTCGGCGGCGCCTCCGGTCTGGTGCAGACCATCGACCCGCTGGAGCTGGCCGAGGCGGGGTCGGTGTTCTTTACGCGACCGCATCTTGCGGATTACATTGCCACACGTGCGCAACTGGTCGATCGCGCGGCCGACCTTTTTGCCGCGTACACCGCCGGCAAGCTCACCGTGACCATCGACTGCGAGTTTCCGCTCGAAGCCGCCGAAGAGGCGCATCGCCGTCTCGAAGGCCGCAGCACCCAGGGCAAACTGCTATTGCGAGTTTGATTCGCGTCGAGTGCTTACCAAGAAAGCGCATCGGCGTTCGGAGACGATCACAGCCAAGGAGGTTCACGATGAGACTTGCCTATCTACAGCAGCTGGGGCTGCGCGGTTTGCTGGCATTCCTGCTTGCGCTTGCAGGCGGTATCGCGGCCGCGCAGGAGAAATACCCGTCGCGTCCGATCGAATTCATTGTGCCCTGGGGCCCCGGAGGCGGAGCCGACCAGGTCGCCCGCAAATCCGGCAAGATGATGGAGGAAGACCTCAAGGTTTCCTTCCCGGTCGTCAACGTGCCTGGCGCGACGGGCAACACCGGCATGGCGAAGCTGCTGGCGGCTCCCGCCGATGGCTACTCGATCTCGGTGATGACCTGGGACACTTACGCGCTGCTTGCGACGACTAATACGCGCTGGAGTCTTAAGGACATCATCCCGGTCGCGCTGATGATCAAGCAGCCCTCCGCGTTCCTGTCCGCCACCAACAGCAACCTCAAGACCTGGGCCGATGTCGAGCGCGAAGCCAAGGCGCGGCCGCTCAAGGTCGCGATCACCGGGTTCGGCAGTCCGGACGACATCACGGTGAATTTCTTCGTGGCGCGCGGGCTGAAGCTGATCGCGGTGCCGTTCGCAAACCCGGGCGAGCGCTACACCTCGGTCCTCGGCGGGCATGCGGATCTGCTCTACGAGCAGCTCGGTGACGTAAGGAGTTTCCTCGACAGCAAGCAGATCCAGCCGGTGATCATCTTCGCGGCGAAACGCTTCGGCGTCTTCCCCGACGTTCCGGCGTCGCAGGAACTGGGCTACGACATCACCCTGCCGCAGCGCCGCGCGGTGATCGTGAAGGCCGGAACCGATCCCGCGAAGGTCAAGGTGATCTCCGAGGCGCTGGCGAAGGTCGCCGCAAGCGCCGAGTACAAGGCCTATCTCCAGGAACAATACGCGACGGACGACAGCTACTTCGCGGCGCAGGACGCGGCGAAGATCATGGAGGAGGATCTCGACCAGATGAAGCGCATCGCAGGGCAGGCACCGGCGAAGAAGTAATCGGGCGCCAAGCGGCGGATCGGGGTACCAGTGGCAGGCAAGCGCATGCTCGGAGAACCGGCTTGCTAGCTCGCCTGCGCAAAATCGTGCCGTACGTGATCGTGCTGGCGGTTGCGGCGTTTCTGTACCTGCTCGCCAACCGGATCGAGTTCGTCGCGCCCGGCGGCCGCATCGGACCGGACTTCTGGCCGAAGGCGATCCTGCTCCTCGCGATGGCGACGTGCGCGTACGAGATCGTCAAGACATTGTTCCTCGGCCGCCCCGATCAGGAGGTCGCGGGCGTGCTGGAAAGCATCATCGAGGAAGCGCCGGCTGACACCGAGGCGCAGCAGCCCCCGGCAAGATCCTATCTTCACCTGCTGCTGATCGGCGTGGCCATGACGATCGCGTATGTGGTGCTGATCGAGCGGCTCGGGTTCTTTCTCTGCACTTTCCTCTACCTTGCTGGTTTCACGTGGGTCGGTCGCTATCGGCGGCTTGGCATCGTGCTCGCGAGCAGCCTCCTGGGCAGCCTCGTTTTCATGTTCGTCTTCATGAAGATCGTGTACGTCTCGTTGCCGCTGGGCCAGGAGCCGTTCTCGCAAGTATCGTTCCTGCTGATGCGGCTGATGAGCATTCGCTAGGGAAGTTCCGTGCTCGGGGTCGCGCAACAATTTGCCGCGGGCTTTCTGACCGTATTCGAGCCCATCAACCTGACGGCTCTGGTCATCGGGCTCGTTGTCGGCATGCTCGTGGCGGTGCTGCCGGGGCTGACGCTGGTCATGGGCGTCGTGCTGGCGCTGCCGTTCACCTATGGCATGCCGATCGCGCCGTCGATCATTCTGCTCACCGCGATGTACATCTCCGGCACCTACGGGGGAGCATTCACCTCGATCCTGTTCCGGATTCCGGGGGAGCCGCTCGACGTGCCGCTGTTGTGGGACGGCTACGCGATGGCGCACAAGGGCCAGCCGGCCAAGGCGCTCGGCTGGACGCTGTTCGCGGCCCTGACCGGCGGCTTGGTGTCCACACTCGCTGCGGTCACCATGGCGCACCCGTTCGCGACGTTCGCTCTCAAGTTCGATTCCCCCGAGTACTTCTCGATCATCCTGTTCGGGCTCACCAGCGTGGTTGCGCTCAGCGGCGCTTCGATCGTGAACGGCTTCATCAGCCTGTTCCTCGGACTGATGCTCGCGTGCGTCGGCGTCGATTCGATCTACGGCGCCGAACGCTTCACCTTCGGCGTACCCATGCTTGCCGACGGCATCGAGTACCTGACCGTGATGGTCGGCGCCTATGGCCTCGGCGAGGTGCTCGTGCGTCTGGAGCAGGGGTTTCAGACACCGCCCCTGCAGGCGGGCGGCAAAGTGGCCACGCGATTCCCGTCGCTGAAGGAAGTATGGGCGATCAAGCCCACGCTTGCGCGAAGCACGATCCTTGGCATCATTCTCGGGATCATCCCCGGCGCCGGAGCGACGATCGCGTCTTTCGTCTCCTACGGCACCGAAGCGCAGTACTGCAAGCGGCGCAACGAGCTCGGCAGCGGCATCGCCGAGGGCATCGTCGCGCCGCAAACCGCCTCGACCGCGACTGTCGCCGGCCATATGGTGCCGTTGCTCACGCTCGGCATACCCGGCAGCGGCGCGACCGCAGTCATCCTCGGTGCATTCCTGCTGCACGGGATGCAGCCGGGCCCGCAGGTGTTCATGCACAACCCGGGTCTGGTTTACGCGATTTTTGCTTCGCTGTTCGTGGGTGTGATCGGCATGTGCCTGATGGGCTACTTTGCGATCAAGGCGTTGATCAAGGTCCTGTACTTGCCGGAAGCGGTGACCTCGGCCTTCGTCGTGCTGTTCTGCTTCATCGGGGCGTTTTCCCAGCGCAACAACGTCACCGATCTGTCGATGATCGTGATATTCGGCATCGTCGGTTACCTCTTCGAGAGGTTCAAGTTCCCGATTGCGCCGATGGTGCTCGGGTGCATCCTCGGCACGCAGGCGGAAAGCTCGTTCATGACCAGCATGATCAGTTACCAGAACGACTGGACCGTCTTCTTTACGCGGCCGATCAGCGGCGTGGTCATGGTGCTCGTCGTTGTCGCGCTCGTCTTCCCCCTCGTCCGCCATCTTCGCCACCGCTACGGGAAGCGGCTGCCGGCATCACACACCGGGGCTTGAGAATCTCCGGCAGGCGCTTGGGGATCCTGTCGCGCGTCAGGCATCAGGGACCCGTCGCGTCCCAACCGGGTTGACCCGGCGCCGCGGTCGAGCTCGCGCTACTAGATGAAGTGGTGCACGGGAAGCTTCGACATCTGCCAGGCTCCCGTATTCGCGTCGTACCGCGACCCCGTGAACACGTGCCATGCGTCATCGTCGAGCTTCGGATGATCGGCGCGGTAGTAGTAACCGGGCCAACGCGTCTCCTCGCGGAACAGCGTATGCCGTGCGACCGATTCCGCCGTCACTATCCGGTGGTGCAGCTCCCAAGCGCGCTGCAGCTGGTGCAGGTCCTCCGCACCGAGCTGTTGTGCATCTCGCTTCAGGTCGTCGAGGAGCTCCAGCGAGCGGTTGAGCAGCGGCTCGTTCGTCACGTAGAACATGCTGTAGCCGCCGACGTATTCGTCCATCAGCTTCTCCAGCCGTTGCAGGCCCTGCAGCGGGGTGATGAAATTCGGTGAAACGGTACCGGCGACGAACTCGTTGCGTCCGATTCGGTGGTTCTCCAACGGCTTGAAGACCGTCTCCTCGAGCTTGCGCGCGTTCGCCTCGTCGACGTGCGGCGCGTCGTTCTTCATGTCGAGGACGTAGCGGACGGCCGCCTTGCCCGCGAGCCGTCCCTCGGTGAACGATCCCGCGGAGAATTTGTGCGCCGATCCGCCGATCGTGTCGCCCGCGCCGAAGAGCCCGTTCACGGTAGTCATCCGGTTGTAGCCCCACTGGTAGTCGGTCGGCGCGCAATCCTCGGGACCGCTCGCCCACGCGCCCGAGCACGTCGCGTGCGAGCCCATGATGTACGGCTCCGAGGTCGTCAGCTCGGACGGCTGCTCCTTCGGGTCGATACCCTGCGCAGCCCAGACCACCGCCTGGCTGATCGTCATGTCGAGGAAGTCCTCCCAGCCAATCTCCTCCTTTTCCGCCGTGTCGAGCACCTTCTGCGTATGCATGTAGATCGGGCCCTTGCCCGCCTTGACCTCCTCGATCAGCGAGTGGTTGCGGAGGCATGTCGGCATCGGATGCAGCTCGGCGTACTTGCCGACGCGCGCCTTGATCTCGTCAAAGCGTGCGGCCTCATAGAGCTCACCCGCGGCATTCGTGACCTGCGCCTTCAGCAGCAGGAACCACGCCCCAACCGGACCGTACCCGTCCTTGAAGCGCGTCAGGACGATCTTGTTCTCCATCTGCGTCATCATTGCGCCCGTCGGTATCAGCAGGCCATAAGCGGACGCTGTGCTCCACGGAGCGTACCAGGTACGCCCCATGCCCTCGCCGACGGACCGCGGACGATAAATGTGCGAACCGCCGCCGGCGCCGACGATGACTGCCTTCGCGCGGAACACGTAGAACTCGCCGGTGCGCACATGGAAACCAACGGCGCCCGCGATGCGGTTCGCCTTCTCGCTGTCCATCAGCAGGTGCGTCACCATGATCCGGTTGTAGACCTCGGTGACGGACTTGCGTGCGGCCTCGGCGACGATCGGCTTGTAGCTCTCGCCGTGGATCATGATCTGCCACTTGCCTTCGCGCAGGTAGCGGCCGGTCTCCGGATTCTTGATGATCGGCAGGCCCCATTCCTCGAACTTGTGTACCGTCGAGTCGACGTGGCGGGCGATGTCGTAGACCAGGTCCTCGCGCACCAGACCCATGAGGTCGCCGCGCGCGTAGCGCACGAAGTCCTCGGGCTGGTTCTCGTTCCACTGCATGCCCATGTAGCAGTTGATCGCGGAGAGACCCTGCGCGACGGCCCCGCTACGCTCGATATTCGCCTTCTCCACGAGGACGATCTTGAGATCCCGGCCCCAGAAGCGCGACTCGTACGCCGCGCCGCACCCGCCGAAGCCGCCGCCTACGATCAGGATGTCCGAATCGACGAAGCGAGTTCTTCTCGCCATGACGTCAGGCCGACTTTATGGCTGTGAGTTGCGGAAGCGCTTCGATGTGAAGCGCCTCCGGCTCGTGCGCAAGCATCTGCGAGCCGAGCGCGCTCGCCGGCGGCGCCGCATAGTCGCTCGGCGCCTTGATCGATCCCCATGGCGTGGTCCGGATGGGAAACGTGAATTGCTTTTCGCGCCCGTCGCGGTATCTGATCTTCCACGAGACCGAGCCCTTTTCCGGCTCACGAAGCACGCGCACCTTGTGCCCGAGCGGCGCGAAGTCCGCGTAGCCGCGCACATCGATCGCCTGCTGCGGGCAGTACTTCACACACGAGTAGCATTCCCAGCAGAAGTTCGGCTCGATGTTGTACGACCGCCGATAGACGGGGTCGATGTGCATGATGTTCGATGGACAGATATCCACGCATTCGCCGCAACCGTCGCAGCGGCTCATGTCGGCATAGGTCGGCATGTCGTCAGCTCCTCACGATGAAATTCTGGGTTGACGGCCTCGGCAGGTCCGAGGAGCCGTTCGCTTCCTCCACGCGGCGCTGATACGCCATTGCCGGCTTGAAGAACATATGTGCGAATTTCGACCACGGCACGCTGACGAAGAGCAGCGTCGTGAAGAACATGTAGATGCCGAACAGGATGTAGGCCGCGGTCGAGCCCGGATAATTGGTCTGTCCGAAATGCCAGATGAGCGCAAACGCCATCGCCGCGATCAGCGAGCCGACGAAGAGATCGGCGCGTCCCAGATGCCACGGCGGGTCGCCGTCGTACGCGACGTTCGCGCGCAGGAAGAAGAAAAACCAGAGGCCGCCGACGAGCACCATTGCCGCGCCGAGCATCCACAGCGTAGAGACGATTGGCGGCGTGGCGGCTGCGGTCGGATACACGAACACCATCAGAAAAGTCGTGATCATATTGATCAGAAAGCCGTACATCATCAGCAGGTGCGATATGCGACGGCGCGTCTTGTCGAACTCGCCCGAGACGGCGGCTTCGGCGATCGTTGCAAGCGCGAGCGAAAAGGCTTCTCCGCTGCCGAGCGGATTGCGCGCGGACGCCTTCGATTTTTCGCGCCGTTGCGCGAAATAAATCCCGCTACCTTTGTGCCAAACATCGAACAGCGTTCCGATGATGACCGCGAGGATCATCAGAACGATGTAGACCTTCATGGCAAGCGGCGACCAGAACTCGGCCACCGCGGCGAAGGGATTCGTGCCCATCATCATCTCCGTGTGAAGTCGCCCGGGCCAGTGGGTCGGGCGGGAAGTTGCATGCTAGCGCGGCAATCTGCCGTGTGCTCGATGACTTTGCCAATTCAAGTCGTCTATCCGGTGATAAGCCACGCCCCATGCTGCAAAGCACAATTCCAGTCCGGAAGCGGTCGGCGAAGGGTCTTGGGTTCACGATCATCTCACACGCCGCGGTCGACAAAGAAGCGCGTCTCGGGGACCTCGTGCGGATTCCTCTCGCACCGCGGCTCATCGGCCATCTTTGGGTTGTGTATCCGAAGGAACGGATTCACGCGGAAGTCGTGAACGAGTTCGTTCGCTTCGCCAAAGGGCGGCTGGCCGCGTCGCGAGGCGCCGAAATCAACCTGCTCCCTGAACGCCTGATGCGCGTCGCACACGGCGCTCGCCGCGCGCCTAGCGCGCAGAGTGCCCGCTGAGCTTCACATCGACCTTCTCGTGAGCTTCGAGCGACGCGTAGTAGGCGCGCAGGACATCGAGCACTTCGGGTCGGCTGAATTCGGGCGGCACGGGGCTCCCCTCGGAAAGCCATTTGCGCAGCTTGGTACCCGAGACGAGCAGCCGATCGGCGTCATCATGCGGGCAGATGCGCGCTGACGCCATCCCTTCGCATTTGTAGCACCAGAACGTCCAGTCGATCCGCATCGGCCGGATAGCCAGCGCGTCGCGTGGGATTTCATCGAAGATGCGGTGCGCGTCGAAGGGTCCGTAGTAATTGCCGACCCCCGCGTGATCGCGGCCGAGGATCTGATAGGCGCAGCCGAAATTCTGGCGAAACACCGCGTGCAGCAACGCCTCGCGCGGCCCGGCGTAGCGCATATCGAGGGGGTAACCCGCCTGCAGCACGGTCCCGGAGCGAAAATATTTCTCGATCAGCACGCCGATCGCGCGCGTGCGGACTTCGGCGGGAATGTCGCCGGGTTTCAGGTTGCCCAGGAGCGAATGGATCAGGACGCCGTCGCATACCTCGATGGCGACCTTCACCAGGTACTCGTGGGAGCGATGCATGGGATTGCGTGTCTGGAAAGCGGCGACCCGCGACCAGCCGAGCCGCTGGAATACGGCGCGTGTCTCCATTGGAGTCTTGAACAGCGACCCGTACTTCGACTTGAATCCGCCGTCGCCGAGCACGCGTATCGGGCCTGCCAGGTTAACCTCGCCTTGCTCCATCACCATTCGCACGCCCGGATGGTCCGTATCGACCGTCTTGAACACCGACAGGCATTCGTGCGCCTTGTCGATGCGGTACTTTTCGGTCACCGAAATGACGGCGAGCAGCGCATCGTCATCGGGATCGACGAGCGCAACGTCCTCGCCGACCGCGATCGAGTCGGCGGCCGTGCGGTCAGTCGAAAGCGTGATCGGGATCGGCCAGAACAAGCCTTCGGAAGTTCGCATCTCGTCACAGACATGTTGCCAGTCCGCGTGGGTCATGAAACCCGCGAGCGGCGTAAATCCGCCAATGCCCAACATCACGACATCGCCCTTCTCCCGCGACGTGATGCGTAGCTTGCGGAGCGTTTGCGCTCGGCGCTGCTCCTCTGCACGTGCATCGCTCTCGAGTTGCAGCGGCCGCAGGTCGCGGCCCCCATGGGGCGGTACGAGTCCGGTCATGGCGAAAAGTTTGGCCTTCAGGTGACAGCCGTTAACGCTAGCTTACGCGCCTACGGGCGGCCGATGAAATTGCTGATGGGGTTATAAGCGTTGTCGATGCCGGGCGTCCAAAGCCAGATGGCGCCGCCAGGACGCATTGAACCGCGTGCGTTATGATATGGCGATGAAGCTATGCGTCGTCTCGGACAGTCACGACCGCGCGGATCCGCTGGCGGAAGCGGTGCGCAGCGGCGCAGCCGAAGGCGCCGACGTCGTGATCCATTGCGGAGACATCATAGGCACGCAAACGCTGCGCGCCGCGATGAGCGTCGGTTTGCCCATGCACGTCATTCACGGCAACAACCTTGGTGACCCCATCTCCCTCAGCCGCTGGGCGCGGGACAGCAGCGGAATGCTCTGCTATCACGGTGCCGACGCCCGGCTCGATCTGGCGGGAAAGCGCGTTTTCGTCGTTCACTATCCGGAATACGGATACGCGATGGCGTGCACCGGCGACTGGGATCTCGTGTGCTGCGGCCACTCCCATGTTGCCGGCATCGAGCAGGTGCCCAACGTCAAGAGCGGCGTGACGTGGCTCGTGAATCCGGGCACGGTAGCCGGTCTTGCCGCGCCCGCCACGTGGATCCTCGGCGACCTCGCCGAGATGCGATTCGACATCCGGATCGTAAATGCGTAGGCAGCACGGTCTTGACGGCGCCGTCGGGGAACTTGCAGAGTGACCATTTGCTGGCCGTATAACCCACGTCATCATAAACAGGGGCCTGGTGCTCGCCCCGTGCTTACGTAGCATGACTCGCGAAATTCCCCTCGAAGATCATTCGCGCCAGCAGACCAAGTTCACGACCTGCTACATGTGCGCGTGCCGCTGCGGGATCAAGGTCACGCTCGAAGACGGCAAGATCCGCTTCATCCAGGGCAACCGCAATCATCCGGTCAACCAGGGCGTGCTCTGCGCCAAGGGCGCGGCCGGGATCATGAAGCAGTACTCGCCCGCGCGATTGCGCAAACCGCTCGTGCGCCGCACCGGGAGCGATCGCGGCGCGGGCGATTTCGTCGAGATCGAATGGGACGAAGCGCTCGACGTCCTGACCCGGCGCCTCGCGAAAATCCGCTCGACGAATCCCGCCGAGCTCGCGTTCTTCACCGGCCGCGACCAGATGCAGGCGCTGTCCGCTCTCTGGGCTCAGCAGTTCGGCACGCCGAACTGGGCCGCGCACGGCGGCTTCTGCGCGGTCAACATGGCGGTTGCCGGGCTGTATACGATTGGCTACTCATTCTGGGAATTCGGCGCGCCCGACTGGGATCATGCGAAATATTTTCTGCTCTGGGGCGTTGCCGAAGACCATTCGTCGAATCCGATCAAGATCGGGCTGGACAAGCTGAAGGGCCGGGGCGCGAAATTCGTCTCGATCAACCCGGTGCGCACCGGCTACTCCGCGATCGCCGACGAGTGGATCCCGATCCGGCCCGGCACCGACGGACTGTTCGCCCTCGCGCTCGTGCACGTGCTCATCAAACGAGGCCTGATCGACTGGGAATTCCTGATCAAATACACCAACGCACCCTGGCTGGTGGTGCAGACCCCTGGCATGCCGGGCGACGGCCTGTTCGCGCGCAACAGCGACGGTAATCCGCTCGTCTGGGATACGCTCGACCACCGCTTCGCAAATGGCAATCTGCCCGACATTGCGCCGGCGTTGCTCGCGACCGTGGATCTGCCCGACCGCCGGCGCGCCAAGACCGTGTTTTCCTTGGTCACCGAGCGTTATCTCGACGATCGTTATGCGCCGGAAACCGTCGCCGCCGAGTGTGGCGTGCCCGCCGGGACGATCCATCGCATCGCGCTGGAGATGGCGCAGATCGCGTTCAACGAGACGGTCGAGCTGCCGATCCGCTGGACCGACATGCACGGCCGCACGCACGACAAGGTCATCGGCCGGCCGGTGGCGATACATGCCATGCGCGGCGTTTCCGCGCACTCCAACGGCTTTCACACCTGCCGTGCGCTGCACCTGCTGCAGATGCTGCTCGGCGCGCTCGATGGACCGGGCAACTTCCGCGCGCGGGCGCCCTATCCGCGGCGCATCCCGATGCGCACGCTGCCCGAGAACGACCCCGCGGTCATCTTCGCGCCCGATACCGCGCTCAATCGCACGACTTACGGTTACCCGACGCGGCCCGAAGAGCTCGTGATCGACAAGGACGGCAAGCCGCTGCGCATCGACCGTGCTTATTCGTGGGAGTCGCCGCTCGCGGCGCACGGCATGATGCACATGGTGATCACCAACGCCGTCAACCGCGATCCTTATCCCATCGATACGCTGCTGCTCTTCATGGCCAACATGGCGTGGAACTCGACCATGAACACCGGCGAAGTGCGTGAGATGCTCGTCCGGAAAGACCCGGGCGGGGAGTACGTGATTCCGTTCATCGTCGTCGTCGATGCGTTCCATTCCGAGACGGTGGGCTTCGCCGATCTGGTGCTGCCGGACACGACCTATCTCGAGCGGCACGACACGATCTCGCTTCTCGACCGGCCGATCTCCGAGCCCGACGCCGCCGCCGATGCGGTACGCGTTCCTGTGCTCGAGCCCGACCGCGATGTGCGCCCGTGGCAGGAAGTGCTGGTCGAGCTCGCGTCCAGGCTCAAGTTTCCGGCGTTCACGCGAGCCGATGGCTCGCGCAAATTCAAGGACTACAAGGATTTCGTGGTCAACTACGAAAAGGTGCCGGGCGTGGGCTTTCTTGCGGGCTGGCGCGGCGCGGACGGAGAAAAGTCGTTGCGCGGCGAGCCCAATCCCCACCAGTGGGAGCGCTACGCCGAGAATCAGTGCTTTTTCACGTATCCGTGGCCGGAAAACATGCGCTACTACCGCTACGCGAACAAGGACTATCTCGAGTTCGCGGAAAAGCATGCGCTGTTCGGCACGCCGCCGGTGCAAGTGGTCCTGCAGATGTATTCGGAGCCGCTGCAGAAGTTCCGCCTCGCGGGGCAGGGACTCTACGACGGCCCGCAGCCGACCGCGCTCGTCGATTGCGAGCGGCTGGCGAAATACTTCGATCCCTTGCCCTTCTGGTACGCGCCGCTCGAGGGCGCGCAGGCGCAGATCGGCGCGGGCGGAGCGCTCGGGCGCACCATCGCCGAAGACTACCCGCTGCACGCGATCACGCAGCGGCCGATGATGATGTACCACTCGTGGGATTCGCAGAACGCGTGGCTCCGGCAGATACTCTCCGAGAACAGCTTGTACATGAATCGCGGCACGGCGCGCGAGCTCGAGCTCGAGGACGGCGACTGGATCTGGGTAGAGTCACACCACAGCCGGATCCGCTGCCGGCTGAAGACCATGGAAGGCGTCGAAGCACGCACCGTATGGACCTGGAACGCGGTCGGCAAGCAGCCGGGTGCATGGGGCCTTTCGCCCGACGCATCCGAGGCGACCGCCGGCTTTCTACTGAACCATCTCATCTCCGAGCTCCTGCCGTCGAGCGTGTCGGATGCGCGACGGCTCACCAATTCCGATCCGGTGACGGGGCAGGCGGCATGGTTCGATCTGCGCGTCAAGGTGACCAAGTGCGCGCCCGGCGAAACGGGCATCTGGCCCGTCTTCGCGGCGGCGAAGCCGCTGCCCGGCGATTCACGGCACCGCCCGCGCGTCTGGCGCTATCACGCATAAGCCTGCGCATGAAGCTCGGCCTCGTCATCGATCTCGACACCTGCGTGGGCTGTCACGCCTGCGCCACCGCGTGCAAGGAATGGAATGCTTCGTCGAAAGTGAACGGCGTGCTGTCGGATTACGAGCCCTTCGGCGCCAAGCCTTCCGGCGTGTGGTTCAACCGCGTGCGTCATTACGAAGTCGGCGATTACCCGGCGAACAAGACGATCAACTTTCCCGTGTGCTGCATGCACTGCGCCGACGCGGACTGCGTGACGGTGTGTCCCACCGGCGCATCGTACAAGCGCGACGACGGCATCGTGCTCGTCGATCAG
>DASXQW010000385.1:0-2067 GCA_036506975.1 Casimicrobiaceae bacterium
ATAGTTGCCGATGCCCTCGCGATAACGCAGGAGTGCGAGGTCGTAGGCTTCCTGCGCGGTCGCCTGCGCCTGCACCTGCTGCCGGCGCTGCTCGTCGACGCTGCGCAAGGATGCGAGCTGATCGACGACATCGCGTATCGCGTCGGCAAGCGTCTGGTTGTACTGCTCGACCGCGATGTCGTAGTCCGCGTTCCTGCCCGTCAGGTTGGCGCGCAGTCTCCCGGCATCGAAGATCGGCAGGCTTGCCGCGGGGCCGAAACCCATCATGCGGCTGGCCGCGGAAAGAAAGCCGGCGCCGCCCAGGCTCTGCAAGCCGACGAAGGCCATCAGATTCACGTTCGGATAGAACTCCGCCTTGGCCGAGGCGATATCCTTTTGGGCGGCTTCGACGCGGGCGCGCTGCGCGATGAGGTCGGGCTTGCGACCGAGCAATTCCGCGGGCAGCGTCGAGGGCAGCGCCACCGCGGCAAGCACTGTCGCCGCGGGCCGGGCGATCGCTAGCCCGCGATCCGGTCCCTGGCCGAGCAGCGCGGCGAGCTGATTGCGCGTGAGCTGAATCGTCTCCTGCAGCTGAGCGATCTGCTCGCGCGTTGCGGGCAGCGCCGACTCGGCCTGCTTCAATTCCAGCCGCGAGTCGATGCCTGCGGCGTTGCGATCGCGCGTCAACGCATAGAGTTGCTCTCGCTCATGAAGCGTCGCTTCGGCGACGTCGAGCTGCAGATACGCGCGTTGCAATTGCACGTAGGCCTGGGCGACATTCGTCGACAGCGCGATCCGCGCCGCATAACCGTCGATCGCAGTCGCTCTGGCTTGCCCGAGGGCGCTTTCGTAGGCGGCGCGGTTCTTACCCCAGAAGTCCAGCTCCCAATTCAAGGTTGCCTGCAATTGCTGCAGCGTGCTCCAGCTCCCGGCAAACGGCGGCGGCACCAGGCCGCGCTCGGTGAAACGCTCACGGGTGATCTCGAGATCGGCGTTGACCTGCGGATATAGAGATGACCTGGCGTTGTCGGCGAATGCCAGCGCCTTGCGGGTGCGGGCCGCAGCGATCTTCAGCGTCGGGCTGTCCGCGAGCGCCTCGTCCATCAGTTGATCGAGCTGCGGGTCGTTGAACGACCGCCACCAATCGGCCGCGGGCCACGCCGCAGCCGATGCTGCCGTGCCGGCAAGCGCCTTCTCGGCGGCGAGTGCGTCCGCGTTTTTCAGTGTCGCTTGCGTGGACAGTCCACTCGTGCTCGCACAGCCTGCGGCGAGCAGAATGGCCATCAACAAACCTGCGATCGGACCGAGCCGGGCGCTCATACCTGGGCCCCTTCGCGACCTTGGGTCACGGGCCGGTGACGATAAAGCCAGAGGAGCAACGCCAGCACGGAGCCGCCCGGCAGGATTAATTCCACCGCGAGATAGGGCCCCAGATTGCGCAACTGACCGACGATCCACACAATCCATGAATTTTTCATACCTTGTTCCGCCTTCTTCTTCCTCTATAGCTGCCATGGCTGACGATGCCTAGGCAGTTATCTATGTAAAAAAAATCAATCATTGGCCAGCATTCGCTGCAGCAAGCGCTCGAGTTGCTGCGCTTCGGCCTTGGTAAATCCTCTTAGCCTTCGATTCGTTGCTGCCGCCGCGCTCGCCACGAGTTTGGGATAAACCGCTTTTCCTTCTTCAGTCAGCGCGAGGTTCACGACGCGACGGTCCTCCGGGCTACGGACGCGGCGCACGAGCCCCTTGCGCTCCAGCCTATCGATCATCCGCGTCATCGCTCCCGGATCGTACGACACGCCCTTGCATAATCCGGACGCGGAGTCCACGCCGGTCGCCAGGTTCACGAGGATCACATACTGCGCGGCGGTGATATCGAAAGGGGCGAGCTCTTCGTCCAGAGCTTCGAACAATTTGACGCGCACCCGCGCCACGAGGCCGCCGATCCCCGTCTTGGGGTCGAAGGTCTTCGGGTCGTAGATCTCGGTCTTCGGTTCGGCAATTTCTGTCATGGGTAGTAGCTCCTCCAAGCATCTTGGAATGTATTATATTGCCTAAGCAGTCATTGTCAAGGCTTTTGTTGCA
>DASXQW010000386.1:0-27225 GCA_036506975.1 Casimicrobiaceae bacterium
CCTGCGGACAATGCACGCCCTGCCGCGTCGGGACCGAGAAGGCGGTCGGTCTGATGGCGAAGGAGCGCTGGGACTTAGCGCTTCTCAAGGACCTGTCGCAGGCAATGGCGGACGCGTCCATCTGCGGACTGGGCCAGGCCGCGCCCAATCCGATCGCCTGCGTGCTCAAGTATTTTCCACACGAGCTCGATGGCAGTGAACTTTCGAGAGACGGAACATGAACGCGCCCTTAACGCAGGCGCTCGAGCAGGAGCGCATCGCCTTCAAGCTCAACGGCGAAGAGGTGGACGCGTTCGCGCACGAGACGATCATCCAGGCCGCCGATCGGCTCGGCGTCGCGATTCCGCGCCTTTGCTACAAGCCCGGCATGCGTCCGGACGGCAACTGCCGCGCGTGCATGGTCGAGATCAAGGGGGAGCGTGTCCTCGCGCCTTCGTGCTGCCGCCGCCCGAGCGCGGGGATGGAAGTATCGAGCACGAGCGAGCGGGCATTGCACTCGCAGAAGATGATTGTCGAACTCCTCGCCGGGGACATGCCCGAGAAGGCCTACCGCAATGACTCGGAGCTCGCCTTCTGGCAACGGACGCTCGGCGTGGGCAAGCCTCGGTTCGAGTCGCGCGCGCAGCCCGCCGCCGACCTTTCGCATCCCGCGATGGCGGTCAATCTCGACGCGTGCATCCAATGCACGCGCTGCGTTCGCGCCTGCCGCGAGGAGCAGGTGAACGACGTCATCGGCTACGCCTTCCGCGGCGGCCACTCGAAGATCGTCTTCGACCTCGACGACCCGATGGGAGAGTCGACGTGTGTCGCGTGCGGCGAATGCGTCCAGGCGTGTCCGACCGGCGCGCTGGCGCCCGCGCACGACGCGTATCTTGTCCCCATCGACCGCCAAGTGGCATCGGTATGCCCGTACTGCGGTGTAGGTTGCCAGCTCACGTATCACGTCGCGGACAATCGCATCGTCCGGGTGGAAGGGCGTGACGGGCCGGCCAATCACGGAAGACTCTGCGTCAAGGGGCGCTTCGGCTTCGACTACGCGCATCATCCGCAGCGCTTGACCAAGCCGCTCATTCGCAAGCCGGGGTTTCCGAAATCGGCGGACTTCGTCATGGACCCGGCAAACCCGCTCTCGGTCTTCCGCGAGGCGACCTGGGAGGAAGCGCTCGATCTCGCCGGAGGCAGTTTGAAGCGCATCCGCGAGCAGCACGGGGCCCACGCGCTCGCCGGTTTCGGATCGGCCAAGGGATCGAACGAAGAGGCGTATCTGTTCCAGAAGCTCGTGCGCACCGGCTTCGGCTCGAACAACGTCGATCACTGCACGCGGCTCTGCCACGCGTCTTCCGTCGCCGCGCTGCTCGAGGGCATCGGCTCGGGCGCGGTGTCCAATCCGGTGATGGACGTGATGCAGGCCGAAGTGATTTTCCTGATCGGCGCCAATCCGGTCGTCAATCATCCCGTCGCCGCAACCTGGATGAAGAACGCGGTCAAGCGTGGCACCAAGTTGATCCTTGTCGAACCGAGGCGCTCAGAGCTCGCGCGGCACGCGGCTTACTTCCTCCAGCTCAAGCCGGATACCGACGTGGCGCTGCTCAATGCGATGCTGCACACGATCGTCGAAGAGGGTTTAGTGGACAAGAGCTTCGTCGCCAGCCGGACGAGCGCCTACGAGGACATGCGGAAGAACGTCGAAGGTTACAGCCCCGAAGCGATGGCGGCGGTGTGCGGCATCCCGGCGGCGACGATCCGCGAGGTCGCGAGGTCTTACGCCAAGTCGCGCGCATCGATGATCCTGTGGGGCATGGGGATTTCACAGCACGTGCACGGAACCGACAACGCGCGTTGCCTGATCGCGCTGTCGCTGATCACGGGGCAGGTCGGACGGCCCGGAACAGGACTCCATCCGTTGCGCGGGCAGAACAACGTTCAAGGCGCGAGCGACGTCGGTCTGATCCCGATGATGTATCCCGATTACAAGCGCGTCGACAACGCCGATGTCAGAAGCCAGTTCGAGTCGCTCTGGCAGAAAACGCTCGATCCCAAGCCCGGGCTCACGGTAGTCGAGATCATGCACGCGGTTCATGCCGGGCAGATCCGCGGCATGTACATCATGGGCGAGAACCCGGCGATGTCCGACCCCGATGTCCGTCACGCGCGCGAAGCGTTAGCCGAACTGGAGATGCTCGTCGTACAGGATATCTTCCTCACCGAAACCGGGTATCTCGCCGACGTGATCCTGCCCGCGTCCGCCTTTCCCGAAAAGACTGGCACTTTCACCAATACCGACCGCTCGGTGCAGCTTGGACGGCAGGCGCTCGATCCGCCCGGAGAAGCGCGCCAGGACCTATGGATCATCGTCGAGATCGCCAAGCGGCTGGGCCTCGAGTGGACGTATGCGCATCCGCGCGAAGTGTTTGCCGAAATGCGCCAGGCGATGCCGTCGATTGCCGGCATCAGCTGGGAGCGGCTCGAGCGCGACCACGCCGTGACCTATCCCTGCAGCGGCGACGACGATCCGGGGCAGCGCGTCGTCTTCACCGAGCAATTTCCGACCGAAAGCGGCAAGGGGCGCTTCGTTCCGGCAAGCATCATCCCGGCGGCGGAACGACCCGACGACGCGTATCCCTTCGTGCTCATCACCGGTCGCCAACTCGAGCACTGGCATACCGGAAGCATGACCCGGCGCTCCGAAGTGCTGGATTCGATCGAACCGGCGCCGGTGGCGTCGCTGCACTCGGAAGATCTGCGCTCGCTGGGCGTGCCGCCCGGCGGCATCATCAGCGTGGCCTCGCGCCGAGGCAGCATCGCGCTCGCGGCTCGGGCCGACGACGGCACTCCGCGTGGCGCGGTATTCATTCCGTTCTGCTTCTATGAGGCCGCGGCCAACTTGCTGACCAATCCGGTGCTCGATCCCTTCGGCAAGATCCCCGAGTTCAAGTACTGCGCGGTTCGCGTGAGCGCGGGCGGTCCGCCGAGCCCAACAACGGGCTACGAACCGGCGCTGGCTGCAACAGCGTCGTAACCGCAGCCGAGTCGGCATTCCGGTCACGCTTTGGCCCCCGCAGGCGCCGCCGCGGAGGAGCGAAGCTAAGCATTCGCGTCGGTCGTAAGGCGTCGACCGCGCTGCCTTTATGCAGCGTCCGCGCTCACGTGTGCTCGGTCGCCCGGCGCAGTCGATCGCGCACCGCGTGCCATTCCGGGCCGTCCGGCGGCGCCTCGATCCAGATTTCGTCCGCGGCAAGCGCGTCGAGCGCGCGCAGGCTCGCATAGAGTTGCTGCGCGTAGGCCGTGTCATGCGCGGGCGCGTCGAACCACGTGCCCTCGAAGTCGGGCGGCTGCGCGATCGAATGCGCGAGCACCACGATATGCGCGCCCGGATGGGCGAGCCGCGCGAGAGCGGCGGCGAGATCGGGGGAAGGCATGAGCCGCGCCGGCGTCCGTGGAGCGTAATGCGTCGCAAGAGTGCCCGGTGCGCGCGGTGAACTCGCGCCCGCGGGCCGAACGGGGCGACCGAGCACGCGCGAGAGCTCCTCGACCAACAGCGCGCCGGGCCGCAGCAAGGTCGCTTCGCCGTCGGTGAAGGCGATGATCGTCGATTCGATGCCATGCCGGCAGGGGCCGCCATCGAGTATCAAGGCGATTTCTTCGCCGAAGTCATCCGCGACGTGCTGCGCAGTCGTCGCGCTGACGCGCCCGAAGCGATTGGCCGAGGGCGCGGCGATGCCCTCGCCGCCGAGCGACGCGAACCGCGCCAGCAGCGCCTGCGCGACGGGATGGCCGGGCACGCGTAAGCCCACGCTGTCCTGCCCGCCCGTGACGATATCTCCGACGTCGCGTTCTCGCGGAAGGATGAGCGTCAGCGGCCCGGGCCAGAAAGCGTCGGCCAGCGCTCGGGCGCCGGCCGGAATCGAGCGCGCCCAGCGCGGGAGGACGGAAGCGTCGGCGATGTGCACAATGAGCGGGTGATCGGCGGGCCGCTTCTTGGCGGCAAAGATCCTCTGCACGGCCGCGGCATTGCGTGCATCGGCGCCCAGGCCGTACACGGTTTCCGTCGGGAACGAAATGAGCTGCCCTTCACGCAACAGCCGGGCTGCGCGGTCTATGGCTTCGGCGCTGGCGGGAACGATCATGCCGCTCGCGCGGGTCGAGTTGCCGCGCGCCCGCAGCGGCCAGCGGAGCCAACGGCTCCCGACGACCGGATTTGGTAGAATTGCAGACTTTGCGCGGCAAGGCAGACCACGACGCGCGGCCCAGGCAGGGAGCAGTAATGAGCGATTTTCTGTTCACGTCGGAATCGGTTTCGGAAGGCCATCCGGACAAGGTGGCCGACCAGATTTCCGACGCGGTCCTCGACGCGATTCTAGCGCAGGACCCGCATGGCCGCGTAGCCGCCGAAACTCTGGTTTCGACCGGCTTGGTGGTGTTGACCGGCGAGATCACCACCGACCACAAGCACGATTACGCGCGCATCGCGCGCGACACCATCCACCGCATCGGCTACACCGATCCCGAGCTGCGTTTCGACGCCGAAGGTTGCGCGGTCATGGTCTGCTACGGCCGGCAGTCGCCGGACATCGCGCGCGGCGTCGACCGCACCTCCGAGGAGTACATGAACCAGGGCGCCGGCGATCAGGGCCTGATGTTCGGCTACGCCTGCGACGAGACGCCCGCGCTGATGCCTTTCCCAATCTACTACGCGCACCGGCTGGTGCAGCGCCAGAGCGAAGTGCGTCGCGACGGTCGCCTGCCCTGGCTGCGACCCGATGCCAAGTCGCAGCTGACCGTCCGCTACGCCGGCGGCCGACCGAAGAGCATCGAGACCGTCGTGCTCTCGACGCAGCATCATCCCAGCATGAATCACAAGCAGAAGGAGCTGGCCGAGGCGGTGATCGAGGAGATCATCAAGCCGGTATTGCCGAAGGAGATGCTCGTCGGTACGCGTTATCTGGTCAACCCGACGGGCCGCTTCGAGATCGGCGGGCCGCACGGGGATGCCGGGCTGACCGGCCGCAAGATCATCGTCGATACCTATGGTGGCGCGGCGCCGCACGGTGGCGGTGCGTTCTCGGGCAAGGACCCGTCGAAAGTCGATCGCTCGGCTGCATATGCCGCGCGCTACGTGGCCAAGAATATCGTCGCCGCAGGCATCGCGCGGCAATGCCAGGTCCAGCTTTCCTACGCGATCGGGGTCGCGCAGCCGATCAACGTAACCGTGTACACGGAAGGCACCGGGAAGATCGCAGACGACAAGATCGCCGCGCTGGTCAACGCCAACTTTGACCTGCGGCCCAAGGGCATCATCCAGATGCTCGATCTTTTGCGGCCGATCTATCTCAAGACGGCGGCGTACGGCCACTTCGGTCGCGACGAACCCGAGTTCACCTGGGAAGGCATCGACAGGGCGCACGCCCTACGTGCGGCAGCCGGCTTGAAGGAAAGCGCCGAGCGCGCAGCTTCGCTGGCCTGAAATAGCGCTCGTTCGGGCGGTAAGGACGGTGCCGAATCGAGGCCCGCCTCGACGCCGTCGTCGAAGCGATCCTCGGCGCGTTGGATTAGGTTCCTTAATGCCGCTCGGGCAGCGGAATGAACTCTGTTTCGCCCGGGATCGGTGGAAAGCTCTGCTCGCGCCAGCGCTCGCTTGCCGCATCGATCAGCGCGCGCGAGCTGGCGACGAAATTCCACCAGATCTGGCGATCGCCGTCCATGCCCGCGCCGCCGAAGAGCATGACGCGCGTCTTCGTGGTGGTCTCGAGGCGCACCGTCGTATCTTTCGGCAGCACGGCGCAATGTTGTGCTGGCAGAGCTTCGCCCGCGACACGGACCCCGTGATCGATGGCGTAGACGCCGCGTTGTTCGTGCTCGGGCGGCAGTTCCATCGCGGCGCCGGGCTCCGTCTCGACCGCGAGATAAAACATGGGCGAGAAGATCGGCGTCGGAGCCTGCTCCCCGAACGCGGTTCCGGCGAGCAGACGCATCTTCACGCCCGGGCGGACAATTTCCGGCAATGCCGCCTTAGGCTGATGGCTGAACGAGGGCTCGGCCATCTCGCGGTCCTTGGGCAGCGCGACCCAGGTCTGGACGCCGTGCATGCGATGAGCGCGCACGCGCGCCTCGGGCGGCGTGCGTTCGGAGTGCACGATGCCGCGACCTGCGGTCATCCAGTTCACCGCGCCCGGCTCGATCTTCTGGACCGAGCCCAGGCTGTCGCGATGGATCATGTCACCTTCGAACAGGTAGGTGACCGTCGCGAGCCCGATATGCGGATGCGGCCGCACATCCGCGCCTTCGCCCGGCGCGAACGCGATTGGCCCGAAGTGATCGAAAAAGATGAATGGTCCGATCATCTTGGTCGGAAACGCCGGCAACAGTCGCTGCACCGTGAAGCCGCCTAGGTCGCGCGCGCGTGGCTTGAGTATGAGCATGACGAATCCTCTTCGCCGGCAGTGTAGCGTTGCCCTCGCGGCGGCGAAAGCGCGATTGGCGGCCGGCGAAGCCGAGATACAGTAGCAAGCGCCTTTTTCACGACCAAAGCCATCGATGCCCTTCTCGTATTACGATCGCCTTTCGCCTTCGCGCAAGAAGATCTATCGCTTGAGCGACGGCATCGCCACGCTCGGTATTCCGCGAGGCCAGGAACACGGGCCGGCGGTGCTGCGCATCGAGGCGGCCCTGCGCGCGGACGACCGGAGGTCGGTGCAGCGCGAATGCCAGGGCCTGCTCGATGCGCTCGCCGCCGGATATCGAGTGCCCAAGGTGCGCGTGCGTGTCCTCGCCAAGCGGCCTGTCGATGGCTACGGCGAGCTGCATGGCCTGTACGAGCCCGAAGAGGGCCGCACGCCGCCGCAAATCAGTGTCTGGATGCGCACCGCGCAGAGACGGCAGGTCGTCGCCTTCAAGACTTTTCTGCGCACCGTGATCCACGAGTTGTGCCATCACCTCGACTACGAGCTGTTCGCGCTCGAGGAGACATTCCATACCGAAGGCTTCTACAAGCGCGAATCGAGCCTGGTCATCGCGCTGCTTGCGCAGCGACAGGCGGCGGCCGATCTACGCCGGCAGCCGTGATCAAAGTCGTTGTCGGCGGCTTGGCAACGCCGGCGCTTGCGCTATAATTTGTCCTTCCTCGAGGAGCGTTGCAACAGGCCGGCCAGGCGTAACAAAGTGCCGCCCTGCCAGGCTCGAGGACCTTCCGACTTTGGAACGGCGCTCGTTGAACCGCGGCTCGCGCGCGGGCTGACGAGCGAAGCTCCCTCCCCACAGCGCGGTCCCCGACAAGGAGTGACTGATGAACGCTGTGACCGATACCCGCAATTTCGCCGATTTCAAGGTCGCCGATCTCGACCTCGCCGCCTGGGGCCGCAAGGAGATCGCGATCGCCGAGACCGAGATGCCCGGCCTGATGGCGATCCGCGAAGAGTTCGCCCCGCAGCAGCCGCTGCGCGGCGCCCGCATTGCCGGCTCTTTGCACATGACCATCCAGACCGCCGTGTTGATCGAAACGCTCAAGGCGCTCGGCGCGGAAGTTCGCTGGGCGTCGTGCAACATCTATTCGACTCAGGATCATGCCGCGGCGGCGATCGCGGCGTCCGGCACGCCCGTGTTCGCATTCAAGGGCGAGTCGCTCAACGAGTACTGGGATTTCACGCACCGCATCTTCGAATGGCCCGACAAACGCGGACCGAACATGATTCTCGACGATGGCGGCGACGCGACGCTGCTCGTGCACCTGGGGGTGAAGGCGGAGAGCGACCGCTCGGTGATCTCGCACCCGGCGAACGAGGAAGAGTTCGCGCTGTTTACCGCGATCGCCACACGCCTCTCAGCCGAGGCGCATTTCTATTCGCGCATTCGCGGTGAGATCAGGGGCGTGACCGAGGAGACGACGACGGGGGTGAAGCGCCTGTACCAGATGCACAAGGAAGGAAGACTCGGGTTCCCCGCGATCAACGTCAACGATTCGGTCACCAAGTCCAAATTCGACAATCTCTACGGCTGCCGGGAATCGCTGGTCGACGGCATCAAGCGCGCCACCGACGTGATGATCGCCGGGAAGGTCGCGGTCGTGAACGGCTACGGCGATGTCGGCAAGGGCTCGGCGCAGGCGTTGCGTGCGCTCTCGGCGCGGGTGTGGGTGACCGAGATCGATCCGATCTGCGCGCTGCAGGCTTCGATGGAAGGCTATCGCGTGGTCACTATGGACTACGCCTGCGACAAGGCGGACATCTTCGTCACTGCGACGGGCAACATCGACGTGATCACTCACGAGCACATGCGCCGGATGAAGAACAACGCCATCGTCTGCAACATCGGCCATTTCGACAACGAGATCGACGTCGCCGCGCTGAAGGCCTATACCTGGGAGAACATCAAGCCGCAGGTCGATCACATCATCTTTCCCGACGGCAAGCGCATCATCCTGCTGGCCGAAGGACGGTTGGTGAACCTCGGCTGCGCAACGGGACATCCGAGCTATGTGATGTCGAGCTCGTTCACCAATCAGGTGATGGCGCAGATCGAGTTGTGGAGCGACGCGCAGTCCGGCGGCACGAAGTACCCGGTCGGCGTGTACGTCCTGCCGAAGCACCTCGACGAAAAGGTCGCGCGCCTGCAGTTGAAAAAGCTCGACGCGATGCTGACCGAGCTCTCCGACAAGCAGGCGCGTTACATCGGCGTCGACGCGGGTGGCCCTTACAAACCCGGCACCTATCGGTACTGAGCATGCGCATTGCCGTCATGGCCGCCGGCGGTGTCGGCGGCTTCTTCGGCGCGAAGCTTGCGCTCGCCGGCCACGACGTGGCGTTCATCGCCCGCGGCAGGCATCTCGCGGCGGTTCGCGAGCAGGGGCTCGTCGTGAAGAGCGCCGCCGGAGACATCCACGTCGCGAATGCCGTGGCGACCGACGATCCGAAATCGCTCGGCGCGTTCGACATCGTTCTGTTCGCGGTCAAGCTCTGGGATACCGAGATCGCTGCGGAGGCGATCAAGCCGCTGATCGCCGGCGGCGGTGCGGTCATTCCCTTCCAGAACGGTGTCGATGCGATCGAGCGCGTTGGCGCCATCGTAGGCAAGGCCCACGTGCTGGGCGGCGTGGCGTACATCGCGGCAACGATCGCCGAGCCGGGCGTGATACGGCATACCGGCCAGATGGCGTGTTTGCGCTTCGGACCGGTGCTGCCCGAACAGCAGCCAGCTGCTCGAGATTTTCACCAGGCGTGCATCGGCGCCGAGATCAACGCGGAGCTCGTCGCCGACATTCACCGTGCAATATGGGAGAAATTCGTGTTCCTCGCCGCCATGTCGGGCGTGACCAGCGCGACGCGGCAACCGATCGGCGCGATCCGCAGCGACCCGGACCTGCGCGGATGTCTCGAGGACGCGATGCGCGAAGCGTGGGCAGTCGGCCGCGCGCGGGGCATCGCGCTTGCCGACGACTTCATCGCGCAGCAGATGACTTTCGCTCAGGGGTTGCCCGCCGAGATGAAGTCTTCGATGTTGAACGACCTCATTGCCGGCAACCGGCTCGAAGCGCCGTGGCTGTCCGGTGCGGTGGCGCGGATGGCGAAGGAAGCGGGAGGCGCCGCGCCGGTCAATGCGACCTTGTACGCGGCGGTGAAGCCGTTCTGCAAGGGCGCGCCGCCGCAAGGGGAAGGACGACGATGAGGCTGTTGCTGGTGTGGCTGATCAATGCGGTCGCGCTGCTGGCGCTGCCGTACCTGATGTCATCGATCACGGTGGATTCGATCCCGACCGCGCTGATCGCCGCGCTCATATTGGGGCTGGTCAACACGTTCATCAGGCCGCTGCTGATCCTGCTCACGCTGCCGGCGACGCTGCTCACGCTGGGGTTGTTCATCTTCGTGATCAACGGCCTGCTTTTCTGGTTCGTCGGTTCGTTCATCCAGGGCTTTCACGTCGCGGGATTCTGGTCGGCGTTTTTCGGCGCGATCCTGTACAGCATCATCTCCTGGGCGCTGTCCGCGCTGTTGCTCGGCCATCGCACCGATCGCGCTGGCGTATGACCGGAAGCGCCGACCGCATCTTCAGTTTCGAGTTTTTTCCGCCGGCTACACCCGAGGGCGTGGCCAAGCTGCGCGCCACGCGCGAGCAGCTCGGGCGGCTGGAGCCAAAGTTCTTTTCGGTCACCTTCGGCGCGGGCGGCTCCACACGCGATCGTACGCTCGCGGCGGTGCTGGAGATCCAGGCATCGGGTCAGCGCGCCGCACCGCACATCTCATGCATCGGGTCGACGCGCGAGAGCATACGCGCGACGCTCGCGATGTATCGCGAGCACGGCATCGGGCATCTCGTCGCGCTGCGCGGCGACCTGCCCTCAGGCACGGCCGACGTCGGCGAATTCCGCTACGCGAATGAGCTGGTAGAGTTCATCCGCGCAGCCACGGGCGACTGGTTCCACGTCGAGGTCGCGGCCTACCCGGAATATCATCCGCAAGCGGCAAGCCCGGGCGAGGACCTCGCCAACTTCAAGCGCAAGATCGACGCCGGCGCGGACTCGGCGATCACGCAGTATTTCTTCAACGCCGACAGTTACTACCATTTCGTCGACGAGGCGGTCACCGCCGGGATCAACGTACCGATCGTCCCCGGAATCATGCCGATCTTGAGTTTTTCCAAGCTGGCGCGCTTCTCGGACGCCTGCGGCGCCGAGATCCCCCGCTGGATCCGCCGCAAGCTGGAAAGCTTCGGCGACGATACCGCGTCGATCCGCGCCTTCGGGCTCGACGTTGTCACCGGCCTATGCGACGACCTCCTGGCGCACGGCGCGCCGGGCCTGCACTTCTACACGCTCAATCAGGCGAGCCTGACGACGATCATCTGGCAGCGGCTGGGGCTGGGAAAGTAGGGTCAGAGACGACTTTCGTCGCGATTTGCGCCGTCGTGGCTCAAGTCTGGAAAGTCGTCTCTGACCCTACTTTCCTTACTTTCCGGGGCGGAACGACACGAGCTCGAGCACCGTCGATTCGGTGCGTATGGTCGTCATGTCGGGTCCGCCGCCTTTTTCGGTGTATTCGGCCTCGCGCGCCTCGCGCACCGGGGCCTTGACCTCCGGTGCGTACCAGACGGCGTCGCGCAGCGTGGTTCGCGTCCGCCAGAACTCCTCGTCGTCTAGTTGCACAATGCGATACACATAGACGGCGTCGTATCCGCCGGCGGGAACCGTCGTCGCATTACGGCCGTCGACCTTGCCGTAAATCAGTATCTGGTCATTGAGCTCGGTGTCCTTTCTCAGTGTGTCGATCACTTGCCGCCAGGTCTTGCCCTGATCGAGAGGAAACGCGAGGAGCTGCGCCGGTGGATTGAAGGGCCGCGGCGGTTCGCGCCAAAGCGCTCCCGACCGTAAGCCCCCCTGGCCGTCGACTTCGTCGATCCATTCGGTGCGGCCGCTGGTGTCGACGTAGTCGAGGCGGATTCTCGCCGAGCCGCCGGCGACTGCGATCACTTCCGCATCGAGCTGCGAAACCGTGCCCCGGCGCAGATTGTCGGTGATGCGATACTGCCAGTGATCGCCGACGACGAGTCGCGGCGCGTCGATGGGTGCGCCGACGGGCGCCGATGCGCAGCCCGCGATGCCGACGAGGGCAATCACGCACGCGGTGAGCGTGGAATGCGAACAGATGGTCAATGGATGCATCGGATCCTCCGACGTTGCACTACTCCAGACGAATGTTCGCGCTGTTCCGCCACGAGAAAGGCCGAGCAGCGCCTTCGCTAGCGTAAACAAGCACGCGCGCGCTTGTCATCCGCGATCAGTGATCGCGCCGATGCTCGCCGTCGACACGAGCTTCATGTATTTGGCAAGCACGCCACGCGTATACCTTGGTGCCGGCGGCTTCCAGCGCGCGCGACGGCGCGTCAGTTCCGCCTCGCTTACGTTGAGCTCGATGAGCAGTTTGCGCGCGTCGATGGTGATCGAATCACCTTCCTCGACGAGAGCGATGCTCCCGCCGACGTACGCCTCGGGCGCGATGTGGCCGACGACCATGCCCCAGGTGCCACCGGAGAAGCGCCCGTCGGTGACAAGGCCCACCGACTCGCCCAATCCCTGCCCGATGAGCGCCGAGGTCGGAGCGAGCATTTCCCGCATCCCCGGGCCTCCCTTGGGTCCTTCATAGCGGATAACGATCACGTCGCCCGGCTTGATCTTCTTGGCCATGATCGCCTCGAGGCATGCCGGCTCGGAGTCGAACACGCGCGCGGGTCCGGTGATCGCGGGATTCTTGAGCCCGGTGATCTTGGCCACGCAGCCCTCCGGGGCCAGATTGCCTTTCAGTATCGCGAGGTGACCCTGCGCATACATCGGCTTCGACCACGGTCGGATCACTTCCTGATCCGCGCGCGGCTCGGCGGGAACGCCGGCGAGCTCGTCGGCCAGGGTGCGCCCCGTAATCGTCATGCAATGCCCGTGCAGCAGGCCGTGATCGAGCAGGATGCGCAGCACCTGCGGCACGCCGCCCGCGGCGTGGAAATCCGTGGCCACGAAACGCCCTGATGGCTTGAGCTCGCACAGCACCGGGACGCGCTTGCGCACGCGCTCGAAGTCGTCGATCGTCCACTCGACTCCGGCTGCAGCGGCGATAGCAAGATAGTGCAGCACGGCGTTGGTCGAGCCGCCGGTCGCCATCACCAGCGCGATCGCGTTTTCGATCGCGTCGCGCGTGATGATGTCGCGCGGCTTCAAGTCGGCCTTGACGGCATTGACCAGCGCGCGCGCGGAAGCAGCAGCCGAATCGGCCTTTTCCGGATCCGGTGAGGCCATCTGCGAGCTTCCCAGGAGACTCATGCCCAGCGCTTCGAACGAGGACGACATCGTGTTCGCGGTGTATTGACCGCCGCAGGCGCCGACTGTCGGGCAGGCGTTTTTCTCAATGCCCTCGAAGTCTTCCTTGGGCATCTTGCCGGCGCTGAACGCGCCGACCGCTTCGAACGGGCTGACGATGGTGAGCTTCTCGCCCTTCCAATAGCCTGGTTTGATCGTGCCGGCGTAGACGAAGATACCGGGAACGTTGATGCGCGCCATTGCCATCATCGCGCCGGGCATGTTCTTGTCGCAGCCACCCACGCAAACGACGCCGTCCATGCACTGGCCGTTGACCGCGACCTCGATCGCATCGGCAATCACTTCGCGCGACACCAGGGAGTACTTCATGCCTTCGGTACCCATGCCGATGCCGTCGGTGACAGTCGGGAACCCGAACACCTGCGGCATCGCGCCCGCTTCCTTGAGCGCGGCCATCGCGCGATCGACGAGCGGCTGAATCCCGGCATTGCATGGATTCATCGTGCTGTGCCCGTTCGCGACCCCGACGATCGGTTTGTCGAAATCTCCGTCGCCGAAGCCGACTGCCCGCAGCATCGCGCGGTTCGGAGAACGGGCGACGCCCTGCGTGATGATGCGGCTGCGGCGGTTGTTGGGCATCGGAGAATCCTGTCTCGTATAATCGTCGGATTCTAACAAAGCCCGCCGCGCGATACGCTCGCGTCGGTCATCGATGCTGGTCCACCCGCAGTTCGATCCGGTTGCCTTTCACATCGGGCCGCTGGCAGTGCGCTGGTACGGGTTGATGTATCTGGTCGGCTTCGTTCTCTTCGTCGTGCTCGGCAAGATTCGCGCGCGGCAAAACCTGCTCACCGGTTGGCATCCGCGCGACGTCGACGACATGCTCTTCTTCGGTGTCTTCGGCGTCATTCTCGGCGGCAGGCTCGGCTACGTTCTGTTCTACAAACCGCTTTACTACCTAGACCATCCGCTCGAGGTGCTCGCGCTCTGGCAAGGCGGGATGAGCTTTCACGGCGGGTTTCTCGGCGTACTGATCGCGCTCGCGCTCTTTGCTCGCCGGCGGCACAAGCGCTGGCTCGAGGTCACCGATTTCGTCGCGCCACTGTGCCCGCTGGGCCTTGCCGCCGGACGGCTTGGCAATTTCATCAACGGCGAGCTCTGGGGCCGGCCGGCCAGTGTCCCGTGGGCGATGGTATTCCCCCAAGTCGATGCGGTGCCACGGCATCCGTCGCAGCTCTATGAGTTCGGGCTCGAAGGAATCGTTCTGTTCGTGCTGCTTTGGCTCTACGCGCGAAGGCGGCGACCCGTCGGCGCGGTGTCGGGATTGTTTCTGATCGGTTACGGCAGCTTGCGCTTTCTCGCCGAATACGCGCGCGAGCCGGACAGCTTCCTCGGCGTGCTCGCGCTCGGGTGGACCATGGGCCAGTGGCTCTCGCTGCCGATGATCGTCATCGGCGTCGGCCTGATGCTCTGGGCCTATTGGCGTGCGGGGAAGGCGCAGCCAACGCTGTTCGGGCCCTAAATGCCCGTCGCCCAGCCTTAGTCCACGCGGTGAAAATCGCCTTCCAGTGAGTCGCGACCGAAGCCCCGGGTGATGGCTGCGGGCTGCGTTGCGAACGGCGCGCCCAGATTGATCGGCAACAGCAGCAACAGCAGTGCAATCACGTCGGACACGATGCCCGGAAGTATCAGCAACAGCGCAGCCAGTATCCTGCGGCAGCTATCCAGCAAGCCGCGCATGAGCGGTTGATCGCCGCGCAACGCGGCGAGCGTCTTGGCGCGGAAGCTGAGCCTTTCGCTGCGAAGCAAGAGCAGGCCTGCGACCGCAGATGCAGCCAGCCATGCGAGCGTCGGAATGCCGGTCCAACGCGCAAAGCGCATGGTCGCCAGCACGTCGAGAATCGGGAAACTGAGTACAATCAGCGATACGATAAAACGCATGGAGGTTCCTTGGCGCCGGCGCATCCGTTTGCGAGTCGAGTCACCGCTCAGTCCGCAACTCAGCTGGCGGCTCAGTTGCCAGATAAATCTGCGACTTGGTCATCGATTTTGGTGCTAACTATGCTTCCCGAACAAGTTCAAGCGGAGGCGCTGGCCCGTGAACTGTTGACCGCTCGTCTGGCCGCGTGCATTCAAATCGGTGCGACCGTGCAATCACTGTATCACTGGCGCGGCCAAATCGAAACGGCCCGAGAGACTCCACTCGCCATAAAAACGCGTGCTGCGCTTTATCCGCGCGTCGAGGAGACCATCCGCCGACATCACCCATACGAACTTCCGGAGATTGTGGCTGTCCCGATCAGCTGTGGCTTGCCTGCTTATCTCGACTGGATCGCCGCGGAGACCCAAGCATGAGGGCGGCTGAAGAGCGCCGCTGCGAAGCAGTCACCGCCCTGGCGATCGTCGCCGCGCTCTTCGCCGGCCTGTCGGCGTCGGCACAGGTGAACCCGCTTCCGCCCGAGAAGGCGTTCCGGTTCAGCGCTCGCCTGGTCGACGCTCAGACGGTCGAGGCGCGGTTCATGATTGCCGACGGCTACTATCTGTACCGGGACAAGATCCATTTCGCGATCGAGCCTGCCGCCGCAGGGCTCACCGTACCGCGTCTGCCCGAGGGCAAGATGAAGGAGGACCAGTTTTTCGGCCGCGTCGAGACCTACCGCGGTGACGTCGTCGTTAAATTGGCGGTCAAAGACCCGAAACCGGGCCAGCAAATCGTGATCGCGGCGGAGTCTCAGGGCTGCGCCGACATCGGTATTTGCTATCCTCCGAACGTGCAAAGAGTCACGTTGGCCTTGCCGGCAGGCAGCGTCATCCCAGGTGCGAGCGGCGATTCCCCGAAGAAGAGCTGGTTCAATTAAACACCGAGAAGTAAGTGCTGGCTGTCTGAGGGATGACTGCCCATCTTCGCAAGATAATCATCGCGGCAGCGGGCGTCATAGCCTTAGGGCTCGGAGTCGGCGTGGCAATGTGGGAGCGCCATCCCGCGGACGCGGCCGCTTTGTTTGCGCTCTCCCTTCCAGACACCCAAGGAACGCGCCAGTCTCTGAATCAATGGCGAGGGAAGGTACTCGTCGTCAACTTTTGGGCGACGTGGTGCGAGCCATGCCGGGAAGAGATGCCCCAATTCGTTCAAGTCCAACGCGAGTTGGGGCCCAAAGGCCTGCAATTTATCGGCATTGCCGTGGACGAGCGGGGCAAAGTCGTCCAATTCGCGAGCGAACTTGGGTTGAATTATCCCGCCTTGATTGGCGGCTATGATGCGCTCGAACTCTCCAGACCACTAGGAAACCGGTTCGGAGGGCTTCCGTTCACGGTTATCATCAGCCGTGAAGGTGGTATCGTCCATACATACCTTGGGCCAATCAAACCCGGCCAACTACGGTCTATTGTAGGCAATTTACTCTAATGTACGGCTATAGGCAAAGGCTATCGCTCTAAGCAAGTAGCGGGCCTATCCTTTCGCCGATCGCGAGAAGAGCCTCTAACTTTCCGGCAGCCCTGACAAAGCGGGCGTCGACGACCCAAGTAGGCTCAACCCCGCGCCTACCAGGGAAATAACGTCATGCTGGACAATCTGCCGCGATCTCACGCAAACTCGCAGCTATTTCAGAACCGCTGCCCACGACCTCGCAACCGCGTCGAGCCGGGCGCCGAGCGGTCGTCGATTTTCACGGGGATAGTCGATGGATCTGCGGAAGCTCAAAACCTTGATCGAGCTCGTCGAAAGCTCGGGCATTGCGGAGCTCGAAATCTCCGAGGGGGAGGAGCGGGTGCGAATCACGCGATCGCTACCGCAGGGAACAGCACCCACGACGCCGCAGGGCGCCCAGATGATTGCTCCGGCGGCGGCCCCGACCTCTTCGCAATCCGCATCGGGGCCCGTGGCAGCGCAGGCAGAATCCGAAGGACACGTCGTCAAGTCGCCGATGGTCGGGACCTTTTATCGATCCGCTTCCCCAGGCGCCAAGCCATTTGTCGAAATCGGCGACGAGGTACAGGTCGGCGATCCGCTATGCATCATCGAGGCGATGAAGCTCATGAACGAAATCGAAGCCGACCGAGCCGGGGTGGTCAAGGCAATCCTGATCGAGAACGGGCAGCCGGTCGAATACGGCCAGGCGCTCGTAGTCATCGGCTAAGGATGTCCGCTTCTCGGCCGGCGGATGCGCGGCATCCGTTACGGCCGTCTCTTTCCCGGACCGACGCTCATGCCGACCAAGACCGAGGGACAATTGTTCGACAAGGTCCTGATCGCCAATCGAGGCGAGATCGCGTTGCGCATCCAGCGCGCCTGCCGCGAGCTGGGCATCAAGACGGTGGTCGTTCATTCCGAGGCGGACGCCGACGCGAAGTACGTACGCCTTGCCGATGAGTCGGTGTGCATCGGTCCGCCGCCGTCAGCGCAGAGCTACCTCAACATCCCGGCGATCATAAGTGCGGCAGAAGTCACCGACGCGCAGGCAATCCATCCGGGTTACGGCTTCCTGTCGGAAAACGCCGACTTCGCCGAGAAGGTCGAAAAAAGCGGCTTTGTCTTCATCGGCCCGCGCCCGGACACGATTCGGCTGATGGGCGACAAGGTGAGCGCCAAAATCGCGATGACCAAAGCCGGCGTGCCGTGCGTGCCCGGATCCGTTGGCGCACTGCCGGACGATTCAAAGGAAGTGATCAAGCTCGCGCGCGAGATCAAATACCCGGTGATCATCAAGGCCGCCGGCGGCGGCGGTGGCCGCGGGATGCGCGTGGTCCACACGGAAGCCGCGCTGTTGCCAGCGGTCAGTCTTACCAAGGCGGAAGCAGGCGCGGCATTCGGCAATTCGACGGTGTACTTGGAGAAATACCTCGAGAACCCGCGCCACATCGAGATCCAGGTGCTGGCTGACGAGCACAAGAACGCCGTCTACCTGTTCGAGCGCGATTGCTCGATGCAGCGTCGGCATCAGAAGATAATCGAGGAGGCTCCCGCACCGGACATTCCCCTGCGCTCGCTCACGCGAATCGGCGAACGCGCTGCCGACGCCTGCCGCAAGATCGACTATCGCGGCGCCGGGACATTCGAGTTCCTGTATCAGGACGGCGAGTTCTTCTTCATCGAGATGAACACGCGCATCCAGGTCGAGCATCCGGTCACTGAGCTGATCACGGGCATCGACTTGGTGCAGCAGCAATTGCGCGTTGCAGCCGGCCAGAAGCTCGCCTTTCGGCAGCGCGACATTGTGCGTCGCGGCCATGCCATCGAATGCCGAATCAACGCCGAGGATCCCGAAACGTTCGTGCCCTCGCCCGGACGTATCACCTCGTATCATGCGCCGGGCGGACCCGGCATCCGCGTCGATTCGCACGTGTATCACAATTATCTCGTGCCGCCGGATTACGACTCGATGGTCGGCAAGGTCATCGCGTATGGCGACACGCGCGAGCAGGCGATCGCCCGCATGCGCGTGGCCTTGTCCGAAATGGTCGTCGAGGGCATCAAGACCAACATTCCGCTGCATCAGGAGCTGTTGCTGGACGATTCGTTCCTGCGCGGCGGCACATCGATCCATTACCTCGAACAGCGGATGGACAAGCGCAAACAGGCCGCGTGATTCCGCTACGCGCAGCGCCTCAGTTTGCAGCCAACAACGCGTGCGTGTTGCAAGGTGTTAGAGGCTCTTAGTTTCGATGCTGCCGCCGATGCGGCGCAGCGCTGGGCGGACGCGCTGCTCGATGCCGGCGCGTTGTCGGTCGACGTCACCGATCCTCACGCTGGCACGCCGGCCGAAACGGCTCTCTACGTCGAGTCCGGCGAGTCCGGAGCGCCGTTCTGGCCCGTGAGCCGCCTGACTGCGCTCTTCAATACCGGAGTCGAGGCCGAGGCTGCGCTCGCAAGCGCCGCCGCGGGCCTCGACGAATCGGTGCCGGTACATCGGCGCGCGGCGATCTCCGATATCGACTGGGTGCGCGAGACGCAGGCGCAGTTCGTGCCGATTCGTGTGACCGACCAAATGTGGATCGTCCCCTCCTGGCGTGAGCCGGTTGATAAGCGCGCAATCAATATCGTGCTCGATCCGGGTCTTGCCTTCGGGACGGGCAGCCACCCGACGACGCATTTGTGCCTGCGCTGGCTCGCGGCAAACGTCGAGCGTGGCGCGTCGGTGCTCGACTATGGTTGCGGGTCGGGCATCCTGGCGATCGCGGCAGCCAAATTGGGCGCAGGCGCGGTAACCGGCGTCGACGTCGATCCCCAAGCGATCGCCGCAAGCCGGGCAAACGCGGAGGCCAATGGCGTCGCGGCAGAGTTTTGCTTCCCCGACGCTTTGCCCGCGCTGGCGGTCGACGTGGTCGTCGCGAATATACTCGCGAATCCTCTTGAGCTTCTCGCGCCGCTCTTGGCAGGGCGCGTCCGGGCGGAAGGCCGTATCGTTCTCTCCGGAATCCTCGAAGCGCAGGCCGAGCGCGTGGCCGCGGCGTATGCACGATGGTTTAATATCGCCCCATGGGGGAGCGCGGACGGATGGACGGCGCTTGCGGGCGTGCGTTACACCGGCTGAAGGCCAAGCGCATTGCCGCGTCAGACGATGGCTGAAGAAAAATTCACGCGCTGTCCGGGTTGCAAGACCATCTTTCGCGTCACATCGCAGCAGCTCTCGATGCGCGGCGGACAGGTGCGCTGCGGCCATTGCCATACGGTATTCAACGGGGTCACCGCCTTGCTCTCGCTTGCGCCGCGACTACGCGATGAGCGCAACGAGCCCGAGTTTGATCAAGAAGCGCTGGGGCCGCCCACGGTGACGCTTCGCAACGCGCATGCGCTCGAACCGGCACCGATGCCCGACGACGCCGCGGGCGGTCGCGCGGAGCCCTCGGTCGCAGCGGCTCTCGCGGAGGCCGAAACGCGTGACAGCCCCGATGCGGAAGCCCCTTATGCGGCGCGATTCTCGTGGCAGGAGAAGCGGGCGCGCCGCTGGCTGCCGGGATGGGTCTATGCGATAGCAGCGCCGCTGCTGATCCTGCTCCTCGCCGGGCAGGCAATGTTTCACTTCCGCGATGGGATCGCCGCGCACTGGCCCAGAACCCAGCCAGCGCTGGTCAGGCTCTGCGCAGCCGCCGGCTGCGAAGTGCGGCCGCTGCAGGAAATCAATGGACTTTCGATCGAAGCCTCGGATCTGCAGGCCGACCCGGCGCACAAGGGCCTTTTGATCCTCTCGGCGACGATCCGAAACCGGATGCCCTACACGCTCGCGTATCCGTATCTCGAGTTGACGTTGTCCGATATCCAGAAGCAGACGCGGCAGGACATCGTCGTCGTGCGCCGCGCCTTCGCGCCCAAGGAATACGTCAGCGGCGCCGCCGATATCGACAGCGGTCTACCGGCTAACGCCGAGCTCAACGTGAAGCTGTTCATCGACGCCAGCGCGACAACGCAGGCAGGTTACCAGGTGTACCTGTTTTATCCGTAGAAAGCGGTAACCTGCTTCAGCCCTGAATCCAGGGCAAGCCAGCCTTTCGCCATCCGCCGAGCGTTCCCCGGTGGCCTTGCGCATCTTTTGGCCCCTCGAAGCCCTCGAGGACGTTGAACGCCATCGTGTAGCCTGCGGCGGCGGCCGCGCGCGCGGCGCTGTCAGAGCGCTGCCCGCTTCGGCAAAAGAACAGCAAAGGTGCCTGCGGGTCGTCGGCTACTGCCTTTAATTCATCGAGAAATGCCGGATTCCGGGTACCTGCCGGATAGGTGATCCATTCGATCAAAATACTTCCGGGCACACGGCCCACGTAGTCCCACTCAGGGCGGGTCCGGACGTCGATCAAGCGCGCATTCGGGAAGTTCTCGAGAAGCGCTTGGGCTTCATCGGGTAATACCGCACCATAGTAGGGCAAATCGTATTTACCTTGGCGCTCTTTCGCCGCAGCGAGCGCCTTATCGCTGGGGGTTGTCATCAAAAATTTCCAAGTTGGCGGGCTGATTTACGGCCCGGCAGGTCAAGCACGCCCGACTCGGGCAGGGTGCGCGGCCCGGGTTCCCAATGGTTCAGCACTTCACCACTAGCATACGCCATGCAACCTGAGGCCAATCGCTTGGTCGCACTACAGGGCAGCAAGGGACCGGCCGGCCGCCCCATGCTGGTGCGCTACAGGGGCGAAAGCGGCCCGCCCGCCCCGTGTCAGCGCGTCCAGGATATGGCATAGTTTCTGCTTTTCGTTTTTTGCGAAAAACTTCGCCGTATCGCGTCAAATTCCCTCGCAAAGCTTCGGTCTCGACAGGAGAAATGCATGGCTGCATCCGCCGATGTGCTCAAGACAATCAAGGATAAAGAGGTCAAGTTCGTCGACCTGCGCTTCACGGATACGCGCGGCAAGGAACAACACGTCCAAGTGCCGGCGAAGGTATTCACCCAGGACAAATTCGACAACGGCCATGCCTTCGACGGTTCATCGATCGCCGGCTGGAAAGGGATCGAAGCGTCCGACATGCTGCTCTCGCCCGACCCGGATTCGGCGCGCATCGACCCGTTCACCGACGAGACGACGCTCAACATCACTTGCGACGTGATCGAACCGACCGACGGCAAGGGCTACGACCGCGACCCGCGCTCGCTTGCCAAGCGCGCCGAGGCGTATCTCAAATCCACCGGTCTCGGCGACACCGCGTATTTCGGCCCCGAGCCCGAGTTCTTCATCTTCGATTCGGTCACTTGGGGTGTGGACATGTCCGGCTGCTTTGTCAAGATCAAGTCGGAGGAAGCGCCGTGGTCGTCGGGCGAAGAATACGAAGGCGGCAACATGGCGCATCGCGCTGCCGTCAAAGGCGGCTACTTTCCGGTGCCGCCGATCGACACCTTGCAGGATATCCGCAATGCGATTGCGCTCGCACTCGAGGAGCAGGGCGTCGAAGTCGAGGTCTTCCATCACGAGGTTGCGGCGGCGGGCCAGAACGAGATCGGAACCAAGTTCAATACACTCGTGAAGCGCGCGGACTGGATGCAGATTCTCAAATACACCGTGCACATGGTCGCTCACACTTATGGCAAGACGGCGACGTTCATGCCGAAGCCGATTGTGGGAGACAATGGTTCGGGCATGCACGTGCATCAGTCGGTATGGAAGGGCGGGCAAAACCTTTTCGCGGGCAACGGCTACGCCGGACTCTCCGAGCTCGCGCTGTACTATATCGGCGGGATCATCAAGCACACCAAGGCGCTCAACGCGATCACCAACCCGGGGACCAACTCCTACAAGCGCCTGGTGCCGGGGTTCGAGGCGCCGATCAATCTTGCGTATTCGGCGCGCAATCGTTCGGCGGCGTGCCGCATCCCCTACGTCAGCAATCCGAAAGGACGCCGCGTCGAAGTGCGCTTCCCCGATCCGACGACCAATCCGTATTTAGCGTTCTCGGCGATGCTCATGGCGGGCCTGGATGGCGTGCAGAACAAGATGCATCCCGGCGACCCGCTGGACAAGAACCTGTACGATCTCGAGCCCGAGGAGGCAGCCAAGGTTCCACACCCGTGCGCATCGCTCGAAGAGGCTCTCGAGAGTCTCGACCAGGACCGCGAGTTTCTGACCCGCGGCGGAGTGTTCTCGAACGACATGCTCGATGCCTATATCGCACTCAAAGAAGAGGAAGTCACCCGCTTCAGGATGACGACCCATCCGATCGAGTTCGAGATGTATTACAGCCTGTAAGTCATCGGCATCGGCGTTGGAGCGTTAGGAGGCGGGCCGACAACGGCCCGCCCCCGTCTTTTGATACACTGCGCCGCTATGCAGCGACCCCTCGGACCCATCGCCTTGGCGTGGTGCATGCGCGCCATCGCTTGGTGCGTGCCGCTCGCGCTTGCCGTGCCGGCTGCGGCGGAGATCTGCAAATACGTGGACCGCGAAGGGAACATGCATTACACCAATGTTGCGCCGGAGAAAGGTTGGAAGAAACTCTCCTGCGGTGTCGGCGGATCGACAGCGCCTGGTGAAAAGGGAGCGAAATCCGCGCCGGCACCGGCTGGTTTTCCCAAGGTCGACACCGGAACGCAGAAGGGTCGCGACGACCTGCGACGCAAAGTATTGACCGAAGAGCTCGCGACCGAGGAGAAGCTTCTGGCCGAAGCGCGTGTCGCATACGCCGCCGGTGCGCCGCCGGCGCTGCCCGAGGAAAGAGAGATCCCGCAGAAATACGCTGAGCGCCTCGCTAAGCTGAGGCAGGGGGTCGTTCTTCACGAAAAAAACATCGAGGCGCTGAAGAAGGAGCTTGCGGCGACGCGATAGATCGACCCGATGTCTTCGGCGGGCGCGGAACTTGCTAAGCTGCTTGGTAAGATTGCCGCTGGAACCCAGCGACACTGCATGCCCGTCCATTCGTTCTCCTTGGCCACCGACGACCCGCCAGGACCCTACCCCGGGCTGGAGCTGCTCGCGACCGCGGTGCTGTTGCTCGACGAAGGGCTCGAGGTCTGTTACGCCAATCCCGCCGCGGAGAACTTATTCGAGGTTTCGAGGCGACAACTGCTCGGCAATTCCGCGCGAGCGCTGTTCGGCGACGCGCCGGCGCTCTTCCAAGCGGTCGACAAGGCGCTCGCCAACGGCGCGTCCTATACCGAGCAGGAGCTCGAGCTTGGCGTCAACGGCAAGCCGCGCTTGCACCTGTCTTGTACCGTTTCGGTGATCGACGCGGCCGGTGTCACGCTGCTGCTCGAATTCCGCCACATCGACCAGCAGCTCAAGATCGCGCGGGAGGAACGCCTGCTCGAACAGCAACAGGCGAACCGGGAATTGATACGCAGCCTCGCGCATGAGATCAAGAATCCTCTCGGCGGTATCCGCGGTGCCGCTCAGCTCCTCGAGCGCGAGCTCGACCGCCCGCCGCTGATCGAATATACGCAGGTGATCATCGGCGAGGCGGACCGCCTGCAAACGCTGGTCAACCGGCTGTTGACGCCGCATCGCTTGCCTTCCTACCGGCGCACTAATATTCACGAGCTTCTGGCGCGAGTCGCGAGCGTCGTTCAGGCGGAGTTTCCCGACATCGTTGTCCACTCCGACTTCGATATCAGTCTGCCGGAATTCGAGGCGGATCCGGAACAGTTGACGCAGGCCTTGCTCAACGTTGTCAGGAATGCGGCGCAGGCGCTGCAAAGCGTTGCGGGAAGACGCGAAATCGGCCTCAAGACCCGCGTCGCGCGCAGCGTCACGCTAGTGAAGCGTCGCTTCCGGCTCGCGCTCGCGGTTTCCGTCGAGGATAACGGGCCCGGCGTACCGGAAGAGCTCCGCGACCGGATTTTTTATCCCCTCGTGTCCGGCCGCGAAGGCGGCAGCGGACTGGGTCTTACGATCGCGCAGACATTTGTGGCACAGCACAACGGGACGATCGAATGCGAAAGCGCTCCCGGACGCACCGTGTTCACGATCCTTCTGCCGCTGGAATTCAACCGCCCCGGCGCGTAGAGTGAGTGCAGAGCATGCGCGCGTATGACGACCATCAACCCTCCCGAGGTGAGCAGGTGAAACCCGTCTGGATCGTCGATGACGACCGGTCGATCCGATGGGTGCTCGAAAAGGCCCTTGCGCGCGAAGGAATCGCATACAAGACCTTTGCCTCGGCGTACGAGGTGCTGCAGGCACTGCAGCAGAGCCAGCCGCAGGTCCTGGTTTCCGACATCCGCATGCCCGGCGAATCCGGCCTGACGCTGCTCAACAACATACGCGAGCGCTTTCCGCAGGTCCCGGTGATCATCATGACCGCGTACTCGGACCTCGACAGCGCTGTGGCGGCATTTCAGGGCGGTGCGTTCGAGTATCTGCCCAAACCTTTCGACGTCGATCACGCGATCGCGTTGATCCGCCGCGCCAGCGCCGAGGTCCCGGCAGCGGCCGCGGCTGCGTCCGCCATCGGCGAAACCTCGGAGATGCTCGGCCAGGCTCCGGCAATGCAGGAAGTGTTTCGCGCCATCGGGCGGCTTTCGCAATCGAACGTGACGGTATTGATCACCGGCGAGTCGGGTACAGGGAAGGAGCTGGTCGCGCGCGCCTTGCACCGGCATAGCCCTCGTATCGGAGGACCGTTCGTCGCCATCAACACGGCCGCGATCCCGAAGGACTTGCTCGAGTCCGAGCTGTTCGGACACGAGCGCGGTGCGTTCACCGGCGCCCAGAATGCACGTCGCGGCCGCTTCGAGCAGGCCGAGGGCGGGACGCTGTTCTTGGACGAGATCGGCGACATGCCGCCGGACCTTCAGGTACGCCTGCTCCGCGTACTGTCGGATGGCGAGTACTACCGCGTCGGCGGCCACGCGCCGCTCAAATCGAATGTGCGCATCATCGCCGCAACGCACCAGAATCTCGACGAACGGGTGCGGCAGGGGCTGTTTCGCGAGGATCTGCTGCATCGTCTGAATGTCGTCCGCCTGCGCTTGCCGCCGCTGCGCGAACGCGGCGACGACATCGCTCCGCTGGCCCGCCATTTCCTGCAGAAAAGCGCGCGCGATCTCGCTGTCGAACCGAAGGTCCTGTCCGAGGCGGCGCTGCGCGTGCTGTCGACCTTTACGTTTCCCGGCAACGTTCGCCAGCTCGAGAATATCTGCCACTGGCTGACGGTGATGGCGCCGGGACTGCGCATCGACGTAGCCGATCTGCCGCCCGAGCTGCGCGCGGATACCGGCGCGGGGGCCGAGAACGAGGGCGACTGGCAGCAGGCGCTCGATCGCGAACTTGCGCAGGCGCTTGCGCGTGGCGAACGCGCCGTCGGCGAGCGCCTGGAAAAGGAGTTCGAGAAGACGCTGATCCTGCGTGCGCTGCAGCACACCGGCGGCCACCGAATGGAAGCCGCGCAGTGGCTGGGCTGGGGCCGCAACACGCTGACGCGCAAGATTCAGGAGCTCAAGCTCGAGCCCGACAAGCGGTAGCGGCGCGAGCAGCGAGAGGGGAACCCGCGCGCACAGTGCGCGGGGGTCGAGCGTCCGCGAGTCGCCGCTGCGGCCGACACGTGAAGTTTTGCGCGGCGATGTGCGTTCTAGGAGGCCGCGGCCCGAATTCATTCGGCCGCGACTTGCCGGCGCGATGTGCGAATGAATTCGCACCTACGCGAGTTCGACCACGACCGGCGCGTGATCCGAGGGTTTCTGGCCCTTGCGTGCCTGGCGATCGATGCGGCAGGACGTGCACGATGCGGCGAGGGCGGGAGACAGCAGGATGTGGTCGATGCGCAGTCCGTGGTTTTTCGGGAATGCGAGCTGCCGGTAATCCCACCAGCTGAACGTTTTCTCCGGTTGGTCGAACATCCGGAACGCGTCCTTCAGGCCGAGCGCGAGCCAATCGCGAAAGGGGGCGCGTTCCGCGTCGGAGCACAGCACCTGACCGCGCCACAGGTCGGGATCGTGCACATCGCGATCTTCCGGCGCGATATTCATATCGCCGACGACCGCGAGCCGCGGATATCGCGCGAGCTCATTGCGAACGTGGACGGTTGCCGCCGCCAGCCAGCGTAGCTTGTACTGATACTTGTCCGACCCGACCGATTGGCCGTTGGGTGCGTAAAAGCACACGAAGCGGATGTCACCGAAGGTCGCGGCGAGAACGCGCTTGTGATCGTCGGGAAATTCAGGCATGTCGGGACATACTTCGGACGCGCGCGTCCGCGACAGGATGGCGACGCCGTTGTATGTCCGCTGCCCGTAGAAGATCGCCTCGTATCCCGCGGCCGCGATCTCCATCGCCGGAAACCGTGCATCCTCGAGTTTGGTTTCCTGAAGACCGACGATATCGGGCTGGTTGGCGGCGAGCCAGTCGAGCAGCCGCGGCAGGCGGATATTGAGCGAGTTGACGTTCCAGGACGCGAGCTTCACTGCGTTAGAGGCGCTCAGGTTGGTTCAATGCGCGCCGCCCATCATGTGGTCGGGAAGCCAGGTGGCGATCTCCGGGAAGACGCAGAGGATGACGATCGCCAGCATCATGCAGACCACGTAGGGAATCGTGCCCCACATGATGCGTGTAACCGGCACGTCCGGCGCGATCGAGCTGACGATGTAGATGTTGAGTCCCACCGGCGGATGGATCAACCCGATCTCCATATTGATGGTGAGGATGACGCCGAACCATACCGGGTCGAAGCCGGCGGCCTTGATGATTGGATAGAGGATCGGTGCGGTCATGAGGATGATCGCCGCCGGCGGGATGAAAAAGCCGCAAACGAGCAGGAAGAGGTTGATCATCCCCATTAATAGCCAGCGGTTGAAGTGGGCGTCCGCGATTGCCTGGGCAAGCGTCTGCGTGAGGTAAAGCGACGTGAGCATGTAGCCGAACAATACGGCGGCCGCGATGATCATCAGGATCATCACCGACTCGCGCGTCGTGTCGCGCAGGATCACCCACCACTGCAGCGGCCGCCACATCCGATAGATCATGATGGCGAGCACGAGGCACAGCGCGGCCCCCACGCCCGCGGCCTCCGATGGCGTCGCCACGCC